>NZ_JAPEVI010000003.1:0-309545 GCF_026240905.1 Roseibium salinum | reverse complement strand
GTGTGCGCGGCCATGGGCTGGCCCTGAACCGCCTCGCGGAAATAGGACAATGCCTTTTCCGGATCCGTGGCGACACCGCCTCCTTCAGCATAGGCACGACCGAGCGTCATCAGAGCGTACCCATCGCCACGTTCTGCATGGACGTTCAAGATTGCGATCGCATCCTGCAACTGGTCGGCGCTGAAAGATCGGGCTCCCTCCACGTAGAGCATCGCAAGGTTCAGTTCCGCCCAGCTGTCGCCGGCGTCCAGCGATTTCAGGTACCAACTTTCCGCCGCGAAGACATCCTTTCTGACCCCCACCCCGTTTTTGAGGTGCCACCCAACCGATCCCATTGCCCCGACATGGCCCTGCTCTGCGGCTTGCAGCAGATAGCGATAAGCCGTTTCAGGTGACGATTCGGCCAGAAGGCCCTGCTCGTGCAGGATGCCGATCGCATTCAGTGCTTCGACACTGCCGAGCCGTGCCGCCTTTTCAAACCAGGCGAGCGCGCGCTCGGGATCGTAGGAAAGAACAGACCCTTCGGAGCTGGCATAATAGCCAAGCCTGTAGGCTGATTCCGAATAGCCTGCCGCCGCCAGGTCTTCGAGCATTTCAACGCCGGCCGCAGGATCGCTCTTGCCATCCCAGTTTTCGGCGATGGCAACGGCCACCTGATGGCGCGCGTCGAGGCTGTGCTTCGCGGCCTGCCTGTACCACATCAGCGCCGTCGCCGAGTTCTTTGCACCGAACTGCCGCCATTCAAGAGTTCCCGGTCCAAGGATCAGGCCAAGAGTGAACTGCGCGCTGACGTTTCCATTGTTGGCCGCAAGAGTGACAAGCCGCATGATTTCGGCGTTGGTCTCCGCGGTTTCCGGCCTCATATCCATCAGGGCCTTTGCAAGCGCGAATTGCGCCGGCGGGAATGGATCGGGATCCATGTCAACGGCGCGGCGCAGATGCTCTTCGGCCTTGTCCATGTTCTTCGGCAAGACGATGCCATAGGCGTAGGCCAGGCCGAGGAAGAGGTCTGTTTCCCGCTGTTTCGGCCAACGACCACCCGTCTCCGCATCCTTGGAGATGAGCTGCGTGAGCGGCGCCAGAGCTGAAAGCGCGTGCTGGTCCGCCACACGCTGCATTTCCTGAAGACCTGCGCCGAAATCGGCGCTTTCCACTTCCCCGAGGATCTGCATTCGCGCCCATTTGACCGAAGCATCGACATTGCCCTGGTCGGCAGCGATCCGGTAGAGGCGGGCGGCCTGGTCGAGGTCCCTGCGAAGAGTGCCGTCAGTAAGGGCCTCCGCCGCCTCGTAGGCCGCCACCTCGTCGCCGAGTTCGCCGGCACGTATCTTCCACTTCAGCACCTCCCAAGCATCCGCATCGTCGCCCCGGCCTTCTCCGGCGAGATAGGCAAGTCTTACAGCGGCATCGGGATTGTCCCCCGTTGCGCCCAATTCATAGCTCTTCCTGGCTGCCTCAATGTCCCTGGGGCCGCCAAGACCCTCCTCCTGCATGTAACCCAGGTAGTGCGCTGCAAAGGTGTGACCGTTTTCCGTGGCGCGTCGCAAATAGTCCCGCGCAAGGACGTCATCGACGTCCACCCATTCGCCGTGGAAATAGGCGAAGCCGAGCGCTGCGAGAGCATCCTCCACTCCGGCCTCCTCGGCCTTGCGGAAGTAATCCATGGCTCTGGCATGGTCCCGGTCCTCCCAGCCTTCCCTGACGTAGAGCCGGCCGAGATCAATGAACGCCTCCAGATCTCCCTTGTCGGCGGCCTTGCCGTAAAGCGCGAGCGCTTTTTCGAAATCGTGCGGAACGCCGTCGCCCTTTGCGTAGAGGTCTCCAAGCGCGCGCATGGCGTAGGTATCGCCCAGGCTTTCGGCCCGGCCGTACCAGGACATGGCTTCCACCGGGTCCGCCGCGACCCCGACGCCGTCATCGTACATGTCGCCCAATACCGCCAAGGCGGGGATATGGTCCTCTTCGGCTGCCTGCTGCAGCATCCTGCGACCGCGATTGACGTCCTGCTCGAAGCCGCCGATTCCGTTGACAAGCGCAAATCCATACTCGGTCAGTGCGAAGAGATCCCCCGCTGCAACGGCTTCCTCGTAAAGCTTCCGCGCCTTGGCGGTATCCTGCTCGACACCGTCACCTTCCTGGTAGAGCCAGGCCAGATACGCCAGGGCTTTGGGAAGCCGTTCCGCCTCGATCGCCAGCCGGTACTGCGCGGCCGCTTCCTTAAAACTCTGCTCCACCCCGCCGCCCTGCTCGAAGGCGACGCCAAGGGACACATGAGCATAGGCATAACCCATATGCGCGGCCTTGCGAAAAAGGACTACTGCGCGATCCCGGTCCTTTTCGACACCGAGGCCCCAGTAATACATGGTGCCGACGTGATGTATCCCTTCGGAGGAGCCGGCATCCGCAGCTTTTTGATACAGCGCGGCGGCTTCGCTCAGGTCCCTGGTGCCCAGCGCGCCATATTCATGCAGAAGACCGAGCTGCACCCAGCCGTCCGGCGATCCGGTTTCGGCCCCTTCCCGATAGAGCTTTGCCGCCATCCGCGCGTCGGCCTGTGTTCCGATCCCGTCCTCGTAAAGCCAGCCGAGGGCGACGGTCGCGGCCGGCAAACCATCCCGGCTCGCCCACTGGATCCAGAAAAAGGCCTGTGATTCGGTCTTCCGAACTCCGAGGCCTTCCAGATACAGAAAGCCCAGACGAAGACCTGCCCAGCTGTCCCCGAAATCGGCCCCCTGCTGATAGTAGGACGCCGCCTTGCCATAGTCCTGCTCACCGGCGAGACCGGTCTCGTAGTAATAGCCGAGCAGCGACTTGGCATAGGGAAACCCTAGGTCTTCCGACCTTTGGAAATAGGAAAAGGCCTTCTCGTAATCCGGCTCCCAGAGTTCGTCGTTTTCATAGGCGAGACCCAGGAGGAACAGGTCCTCGGGATCCTGTGCCGCCTCACGGGCCAGCAGCTCTTCCAGTTCGCGCGCATCAGGAAGCTTCTCCAGCGCCTTGCGTCCGGACTGGTCGGACCCGCCCAGCTCATGGCGCGGAGTGTGCTGTCCCCAGCCTTGTGCCTTGTTGCCGTCACCGCTCTTGTTCGACACCGCGAGCGCGGAAGTGGCCGAAAAACAGACCAGGAAAAATGTCAAATAAATAGAATTCATCGAGCCCACCCGACACGGACACCACTGCAGAAATCTACACGCGGATGCCATTCAAGAACCTTCTCATCCGACCGCGGAAACCTTGCCTGAAAGGGCGCGAGTCCGCGTCCGGAACGCACATGATGGGGCGTTCTCTGACGTGCAATTGCGCCCAGACACTCCCGATTTCGTCTTACACTGCGTTTGCCGGATAGACAACTTCCGCAACGGCGGCCAGGTATCCACTACCCAGACTGGCAATCCACGCCGCCCCCTGTGCCGATCGTCACCCGCCACCGGTTCGAGTTTTCACCTGCCAACCGGGGCAAATGGTCAATGGCAAATGTGACTTGGATAAATCTCACAAAGTTGTAGAAGAGTTGCAATTTTAGGGTTACCAAAACGGTGAGATTTTTTTCGGCTCCGTAACTGGATCAAAATACAGACTTTGTAGTTATAGAATCCTGCCTTCCCGGTAATTCTCGCTGGAGCATGTCCGCATGGATATATCGACACTGTTTTTGGCCAACGTGCTTCTCCTGTCGATATTTGCCATCTGCTTTCTTGCCGTCTCCCTGCAGGCGAGCCCGCGCGGCCACTGGCTCAGCTGGTCAGCCGCAAATGCGCTTCTGGCTGCCGCCCTGTTGGGTTTCGCGCTGGACCGGCATGCGCCGTCGCTGGCAGCCTATCTGCTTCCGAACGCTCTTCTGCTTCTGGGGTTCGGATTTCACTGGCACGCCGCCCGTCAGCTCGCACAGCTTCCGACCGGCATCGTAATCGTTGCAGCGCCCGCCGCCGGCTATCTTATCGTCGCCGGCAACGCCTATCTCTTCTCGAATTTCGCCCTCGCCTATACGGCGTCCAACGCCATCCTGACATTCGTCGCCGTTGCGACCATCAGCGCCTATGCCTCCAAGCCTTTCCAGGGGCTGATTTCGGCGATCGGCCTTGTGCTTGCCTTCTTCTTTCTGGGCGTCGACGGAGCTCTCAGGACCGTGCACGGACTGGTCCTCGGCGGCCTGTCCGGCCCGCTCGTGATCGATGATACGCTCCAGAACGCGCACCTGATGTTCGCGCTGGTCTTCGTCAGTCTGACGGGTGCCTTCTCCCTGGCCATTTCCTTTGAACAGGTGGCACAGCGAAACCAGGAAGCCGCGCGCCGCGACCCGCTGACCGGAACCTTCAACCGGCGCGAATTCCAGGATCGCCTGGAAGAGATCCTTCGCGCGGAGCCCGCCCAGCCCTTCGGGCTGCTTCATTTCGACCTCGATCATTTCAAACAGGTCAACGACCGGTTCGGCCATGTGGCCGGCGACGCAGCGCTGGTGAAGATCTGCGATACGGTCAAGAACCACCTGCGCCAGGACGATTGCCTGGCACGGCTCGGCGGCGAGGAATTTGCCGTTCTGCTCCCCAGGATCTCCCGGGAGAACGCCTTCAAGGTTGCCGAACGCGTCCGCGAGAGGATCTCCGAGCTGCGTTATGACTTCGCGCCGCAGGAATTCAGCATTACCGCGTCGTCCGGGATCTATCACGGCACCGGCGACGGCCTCGGCTACGAGGAACTGTTCCAGATCGTGGATCAGGGTCTTTATCAGTCCAAGAGCGCCGGCAGAAACCGCATTTCCATCGCCGTTGCGGGCGAAGAGCTCGCGCTGGTGCGCCAACCCGCCTGATGCGGAACGGGGCACCTGCGATCGATGATCATCTGATCAGAAATGCGCTTCGATCAGCCGCGTGACTTCCTCGTCCCGTGCGGATTCGCTCTCCCCGCCCATCACCACGACGATCAACTGCTTGCCGCCGCGGTTGGCGGTCGCGACGAGATTGTAGCCGGAGAGCCGGATATAACCGGTTTTCAGCCCGTCGACACCGGGCACCTTGCCGAGAAGATTGTTGGTCGCCCGGAAGGACCGGCCGCCATAGGAATAGGACGTGGCCCGGTAATAGCTTGCATACTGGGGGAAGTGCCGTTTGAGAGCGAGGCCGAGTTTGGCCATGTCGCTGGCCGTGGTCACCTGGGCCGGTTCGGGCAGTCCGGTTGCGTTGACGAACCGCGTCCGGCCAAGGCCCATTGCCCGCGCCTGCTGCGTCATCTGCCGGGCGAAGGCGTCCTCGCTGCCGGCAAGGTTTTCCGCAATGGCGACGGCAACGTCATTGGCGGATTTGACCGCCAGCGCCCGGGCGGCCTGTTCCACCGTGATCGTCGACCCGGCCTTCAGGCCGATTTTCGCAGGCGGCTGGGACGCTGCGTTTGCCGAAACCTTGAGCGGCGTGGACAGGGAATACCGGCCGTTGGAGACCGCATCGAAGAGCAGATAAAGCGTCATCATCTTGGTGAGGGAGGCTGGAAAGCGCGCCGCGTCGGCGTTTACCGCGTAGAGTTCCTCTCCGCTCGCCGCGTCCAGAACGAGGGCCGAATAACCGCGTTCGACCGCTGTTGACGGTGCATAGCTGACGGCCGGCAGCGAAACCGTCTGGACGGATGCGCTTGCAACCGGCGCCGACGAGGCCGCCGGGCCTTCCTGCGTGCTCTGGCAGGCGGCGAGCAGTCCCGCCAGCAGGAGGGCTGCGGGCTTCATCCAGTTTGCAGTCCAGCGCATTGCCGATCCCACGCTATTCCGGCTTCACGGTTTCAGGCGATAACCAGTCTTGAATATCCGGTGTACGATGAAAAGCGATCCGCCAAGGAAGACCATGGTTGCCAGCAGAGACATCCACAGGCTGACATCGGCCTCACCGTAGAAACTCCAGCGGAACCCGGAAATCAGGTAGACGACCGGATTGATCAGCGTCACCGTCTGCCAGAATTCCGGCAGCATCTTGATGGAATAGAAGCTGCCGCCCAGAAACGCCAGCGGCGTTACGATCAGAAGCGGGACGAATTGCAGCTTTTCGAAATTGTCCGCCCAGATACCGATGATGAAGCCGAGCAGTGCAAAAGTAATGGCGGTCAGCATGAAAAACGTGACCATCCAGAACGGATGCTGGATTTCGAGCGGCACGAAGAAACTCGCGGTCGCCAGGATGATCAGCGCAACGATGATCGCCTTCGTCGCCGCGGCCCCGACAAAGGCGATGGTGATTTCGAGATAGGAGACCGGCGCCGACAGGATTTCGAAAATCGTCCCCGTGAATTTGGGGAAGTAGATGCCGAAGGACGCGTTGGAAAGGCTCTGGGTCATGAGCGACAGCATGATCAGGCCCGGCACGATGAACGCGCCGTAGCTCACACCGTCCACTTCGGTAATGCGGGAGCCGATGGCGGCGCCGAAGACGACGAAATACAGCACCGTCGATATCACCGGCGAGATGACGCTTTGCATGAGCGTGCGCCTGGTGCGTGCCATCTCCGCGAGATAGATGGATTTGATCGCTTCAAAATTCATGATCTTTACCGTACCCCGTCCCTAGCGTCCTGCGCCGGCCACGACTTGCGGCGGCCGGTCCAAAATCAATTCCATCCGCGGCAACGTGCGGCCAGGTATGGACCCGGAGGGCGACCGGCCGACCGTGCGAAAGCCCATGCGGGCGTAAAAAGCCTCGGCGAACGGGTCCGCATCCAGACCGATACACGTCAGGTTGTGTGCCTGCGCGTCGGATTTCAGCCGGTCGAAAAGCTGCCGGCCGACGCCCTTGCCCCGCCATGCCGGATCGACAAAACAGGTTTCGAGCTCGCCGGCCTCTCCATCGTCGCCCACGGACAGGCGGATGCAGCCGACAAGGGATCGGCCGTCCGCTTCGCCGAGCCAGAACTCGTCCCGCAGAATCCAACTGTCGCGAACCCGCAATTCTTCGGCGCATTGCGCCATGAAGGCATCGTCATACCCGTTCGACTGCTTGGAGCGCATGCACAGGTCCGTCAGTCCGTTGCGGTCGCGGAGCTCTGCCTTGCGGAAGATGATGCCTGCCGTCATTTGGCCTCTCAGCTCCTCTTCACCAGGTCGACAAATATGTCCTCGAGGGACGACTGGTCCGTCTGCAAGTCGTGGAACCGCACACCCGCCGTCGAAAGGTCCGTCAGGAGTGCGGTGATGCCCGTGCGTTCCGCCTGCGTGTCATAGGTGTAGGTGAGACTGCTGCCGTCGTCTTCCAGCTCCAGATTGTAACCCGACAAGGCGTCCGGCACGGCTGGGAGCGGCTCGACCAGGCTGAGCGTCAGCACCTTGCGGCCCAGCTTGCGCATCAGTTCGGATTTGTCCTCCACGAGAATGATCTCGCCTCCGTTGATGACCCCGACCCGGTCGGCCATCTCCTCGGCTTCTTCAATGTAATGCGTTGTCAGGATGATCGTGACGCCGCGCTCCTTCAGGCTATCGACGATGCGCCACATATCGTGCCGAAGCTCGACATCAACCCCCGCCGTCGGTTCATCCAGAAAGAGGATCTTGGGTTCGTGGGCCAGGGCCTTGGCAACCAGCAACCGGCGTTTCATGCCCCCGGACAGCGCCATGATCTGGTTGTCGCGCTTGTCCCAAAGGGTCAGGTCCTTCAGGATTTTCTCGACCAGGTTGCTGTCGGGGCGCAGTCCGAACAGGCCGCGGGTGAAGGCGACCGTATCGCCGACCTTTTCGAACGGCGCGGTCGGCATTTCCTGCGGCACAAGACCGATCAGTTGCCGCGCGGCGCGGTAGTCCTTAAGGGCGTCATGGCCGCCGACGAGAATACTGCCCGATGACGGACGCACCAGGCCGCATATCAGGCTGATCAGGGTGGTCTTGCCCGCGCCGTTCGGCCCGAGAAGCGCGAAGACTTCCCCTTCCTGAATGTCGAGAGATACGGATTTGAGAGCCTGGAAACCGCCGTCATAGGTCTTATCCAGGTCACGGACGGACAATATCGGAGCCATGAAGTCCAAACCGGTTCGGAAAATGTGTTTTGACCAGACGGCCAAATGGGTGAGGCACACTTGCATGTGGGCAGGAGCACTGCAAGATGCAAGTCGTTTCCGGCTTGCCGGCCGATTTCATCGGCTGCCGCTCCCCGGGCGAAGCACTGTTTCACCCCTGGAAACACTGCGTTTGTGCTCGGCCAGCTAGGTTTCACGCACGGCAGCACTATGTTGGTGGCAAGTTCTTTTGACGAAAGTGAGACACCCATGTCCATCCGACCGGTCACACACATCGGCACGACGCAGCCGACCCTTGAAGGCGCCGGCGTCAAGCTGGAGCGGGTTTTCGGATTTCAGGATCCGGAAATGCTGGATCCCTTCCTTCTCCTCGATGATTTCCGCAACGAGCGCCCGGAAGACTATCTCAAGGGCTTTCCCTGGCATCCGCACCGGGGCATCGAGACGATCACCTATGTTCTCGCCGGCACGGTCGATCACGGCGACAGCCTCGGCAACACGGGCAATCTCGGCGCTGGCGACGTGCAATGGATGACCGCGGGCCGCGGCATCATGCACCAGGAGATGCCCAAGGGCGACGCAAGCGGGCGCATGCACGGCTTTCAGCTTTGGGCCAACCTGCCCTCCTCTCTCAAGATGACGGCGCCGCGCTATCAGGATGTCAATGCCACGGACATTCCGGTTGTCATCGATGACGACGGCACGTCCGCGCGGATCATCTGCGGTGAGTTCTGGGGCAAGCGCGGTCCGGTCGACGGCATCGCCGCCGATCCGCAATATCTCGATATCCACGTGCCCGCCGGACAGAAAAAACGCTTCAAGGTCGACACCTACAAGCAGACCTTTGCCTATATCTTCGAAGGCACCGGCACCTTCCGTGATGCTTCCGATCCCTTCGGCGTCCTGACGGAAAAGGAATTCGCAGGCGAGGAACTGAAGATCCGCGACCAGACCGGCAACCGGTCCCTGGTGGTCTTCGGGGCCGGCGACGAGATCGTGGTTCAGGCGGGCGCCGAGGGCATCCGCTTCCTCCTCGTCTCCGGCGCCCCGATCAAGGAACCGGTCGCCTGGCACGGCCCGATCGTGATGAACACGCGGGACGAGTTGATGCAGGCGGTGACCGAACTGCGCAACGGGACGTTCATCCGCTAGCACGCGACGTTCGGGAAGGCAGCTGACACAGGTTGGTTGCCTTCTCCGCCGCCCTGCCTTGCAAGTATCACAATGTCCGGCTACGCCTTCGCGGTGTCAAGGCATCTCGTCCATTTCCAATCTCGGACGAGGTGCTCCGGCACTATGAAGACGATCGGCTTTCTGCATTCAAGTCGGCTCAGCTGAATGCAGGTCGATGAGAAGCGACCGGATATCCATGCCCCTGAAACTCCGCCCCGCCACCCTTTCCGATGCCCCTGTCCTCACCGATATTCTCCACCGGTCGAAAGCCTCCTGGGGGTATCCGGAGGAGACCATGGCGACGTTCCGGGAGCACTGGCGCATTTCCGAAGCCACGATCCGCTCGCTGCAGATGACCGTCGCCGAACGGGGCGGCCGGCCCATCGGCTTTTCCGGCCTCTCGGCGGAGGGCGAAGACACGCTGCTGATTGACTTCCTGTTCGTGGCGCCGGAGGCGCAACGCCAGGGCGTGGGCAATCTCCTGTTGAGCCGCGCCGAAGATTATGCCCGCAGCAAAAATCGCACGCGTCTTTATCTGGAATCCGATAGTCATGCAGGCCCGTTCTACGAGCAGCGCGGCTTCCGCAGGCTGACGACGCGGCCGAGCGAAATGCCCGGTGGCGAGATTCCGCTGATGGAAAAGGTTCTGGCGCCAGGCGTCCACGAAGTTGCCTCGCTCGACATCTCCCTCTCGCCCGAGACCTGGGGCTTCGAGACGGCCCACGAAGCCGCCATCGGCACCCACTTCGAAGAAGCCAGAAAATGCAATCCGTATCTGTGGAACGGACGCACGCTGAAGCTGATGGGGTATCGGTTTGAAAACGGCGTCTTCAAAGGCACATGCAGTGAAAGTACCTTTGCAGCGCACCTTGCCTGGCGTGACTGGGGCGCACCCGACGCTTCTGCCTACAATCTCTTCGGCTCCGCGATTCTCAAATCCAGCGACGGCGCGCTGCTTTACGGGGTCATGTCGGACCACACGGCAACCGCCGGCATGATCTATCCGCCGGGCGGCAACCTCGATCCCACCGATCTGACGCCGGAGGGAAAGGTGGACATGATCGGCGCGATCTACCGCGAGCTGGAAGAGGAAACCGGGCTGACGAAAGACGAACTGCGTGCCGACCGGCTTCTGGTTGCCTTCGACGGTCCGCGCATCGCCATAGCCCAGGTGTTCGACACCGGCCGGAACGCGGCGGAATTGCGCGAGAATATCATCCGCTTTTCGGCAAACTCCGAAGAGCAGGAACTGGCGGATGTGCGCATCATCAGAAGCCGCGAGGACCTGAAGGACCCGGCCATCGTGCCCTTCGCCCGTGCGATCGCAGACGAGCTCCTGCCCTGAACCACACGATTTCGGGTGCCTGTCGGAGGCGCTGTTTTGTCCGCTAAGAAAGATCCAAGATAATCGGGATAACCACTGGCGAGACGTGCCCAGAAATGCAAAAGTCCGCTCAACTGAGGTACCGCCGTCAGATAAATCGCTCGGGAGAAGTGAAATATGAGCCGCCGCTATGCGATCCTGGATGTCTTCACCAACAAAAGCCTTGCCGGAAATCCCTTGGCGGTGGTTCTGGACTCCGAGGGCTTGAGCGATGTGCAGATGCAGAAGATCGCCGGCGAGTTCAACCTCTCCGAAACCGTCTTCGTGTTTCCCCCGGACCATCACGGCCAATCGGCCAGCATCCGGATCTTCACCCCGAAGCTGGAACTGCCCTTTGCCGGTCACCCCACTATCGGAACCGCCATCCTGCTGGCAACCGAGCGGTTCGGCGATATCTCCGGGGAGCAGGACGCAGTGGTCGTCCTGAAGCAGAATATCGGCCCCGTGCGCTGCGCGGTCATCCTGCGTGAGAACGCCGCCGCCTTTGCCGAGTTCGACGTGCCGACGCTGCCCGAGCCGGCCGGTCCGACGCATAATGTCGAACTGATCGCGGCGGCCCTCAATCTGGAGCCGTCCGACATCGGCTTTGAAAACCACTCGCCGTCCCGGTTCCGCGTTGGCCCGCCCTTTACCTTCGTTCCGGTTCGCGATCTCAACGCACTTGCCCGGGCCAAGCCCGTCCCTGCCATGTGGAAGGCCGGCTTCGGCAAGAACGGGCACAATGACGCCTATGTCTACTGCCGGGAAACCCGGTCCCACGACAGTGCTTTCCATGCCCGCCTCTTCGCCCCCGACATGGGCATCCCGGAAGATCCGGCGACGGGATCCGCCGCCGCCGCCTTTGCCGGTGTGATCGACTATTATGACGACCTGCCGAACGGCACCCACATCTTCCGCATCGAACAGGGTTTCGAAATGGGCCGCCCATCCATGATCGACATGGAAATCGACATGGAAGGCGGCATGATGCATGCCGTGCGCATCGGCGGCCAGGCCACTCTCGTGGCCCGCGGCGAACTGTTCATCTGATCTGTCCACGCGCGGCGGAACGCCGCAATGCCGGGAAAGGCATCCCATGGCGGCCGGCGTTCGCCGCCACGGGAGCCTGTTTACTCCGCGGCTTCGGCCGCCGGACGCGGCGGCGCGGTTTTGCTCCAGGCGGGCAGGCTTTCCAGCCGCTGATACCACGCTTCGACGTTCGGATAGTCCTGCAGCGGTATCTGAGACTGCGGGTGCAGGGCAAATGCCGACGGCGCGCCGACAGCGAAATCCGTCACCGTGACCTTGTCTCCCAGAATGTAATTGCGGCCTGAAAGCCGGTCGTTCAGGACGGCCGCAAAGCGGCGATAATTCTCCAGTCCCGCGTCGATCTTCGCCTGATCGGGTTCGCCCATATCGAATGACGGCTTGACGATGGTCTCCCAGATAACCTCGCCCAGGGCACGGTTATAGTGCTGGACCTCCCAGGACATCCATCGCAGGATCTCAAACCGACTGTTCAGGTCCGACGGGCAGAACGCTTCCGCGCCGGCCCGGTCGCACAGATAGATCATCATCGGATTGGCTTCCCAGAGCTTCATGTCTGCGATGACCAGTGTCGGAACCTTCATGTTGGGATTGGCGGTGCGCATTTCGTCGCTCATGTGCTCTCCCGCCGCCAGGTTGAGCCGGTGAGTCTCGACCCCGTCATGAAGCCCGAGGTGGTAAAGAACCGCTTCGACGCGGCGGCAATTGGGCGAAAAGTCGTTCGTGTAGAATTTCATGTCCATCTCTCCTGTCTGATGAATACGGGATCGAAGCCGGCCCCGCCGTCTGACATGCTGAGCTGGTAAGTGCGCTTCACTTTACTCAACCATTTAGTTGACTATAATGAGATTCGATATTAGTCAACCAAAAGGTTCACTTTATGGACGCAGCAGACATCCCCCAACTGGATGCGACCTTTTCCGCCCTGAGCGACGGTACAAGGCGCGCGATCGTCGCCCGCCTTGCCGATGGCGAAGCGTCGCTTTCGCAATTGGCGGAGCCGTTCGACATGTCGCTCACCGCCGTCTCGAAGCACCTGCGGGTTCTGTCCGATGCCGGTCTGGTCGACGTTGAAAAGCGGGGCCGCACCCGCCACTGCCGCCTGCGCGGCGCCCCGATCAAGGAGGCGGTGGATTGGCTGAGCAAATACGAAGCCTTCTGGACCGACCGGTTCGAGGCCCTCGCCCGCCATCTCGCCAAGGACGACCAAGACAAGAAGGAACGCGAAAGATGACCGTTCAGCAGCCCGCCGGGGATTTCCTGAAATCCGAACCCGGCGTTGATCCGATCCTCATCGAAGGCCTGTTCCGCGCGGCGCCCGAACGCGTCTTCAGGGCCTTTACGGAACCTGAAGAGGTCAGTTGCTGGTTCCTGCCGCGATCCGGCGGTCTGGTTTCGGCGGAGATCGATCTGCGGGTCGGCGGCAGGTGGTGTTTCGTCATCGAGAGGAGCGCGGAAAAGCAGGTCCATTTCGAGGGCGAATACCTTGCCATCGAAGCCCCTGGTCGCCTCGAGTTCAGCTGGCGCTACGTTCAGGAATTCGCCGACGGCACACGTGAGGCGACGGACACGTCCCGTGTCTGTGTGACTTTCACCCGGGCAGGCGCCGCCACCAGGGTTCACCTGCGTCACGAGGCCATCAGGACGGAGGACGCACGCCGGGGCGTCGGCAGCGGCTGGACCCGCTGCTTCGGTTACCTGGTCGACTTTGTTTCCGATTAGCGCCTGGAGGAAGACATGACACATCCCAACCTCGTCAGGCGGGAAGATTGGCTGAAAGTAAGAGAAGCCCTTTTCCGAGAGGAGAACATTTACCAGGAAGTGTAACTGCCTCCCCGCCGCCCATGGTTTAGTTCGAAGAGGACTATGTCTTCGACACGCGAGCCAGAAGAAGAGCTTGACGGAGCTTTTCGGCCGGCGCCGGCAGCTAGTCGTCTACCATTTTATGTTCGGCGAGATCCGGGAGGAAGGCTTCCCGAGCTGTTCCTTCTGGACGGACAGTTTCGAAGGGAGCGACGTCCATCTCGCCGTCCGGGAACACGACCCTTGTCCTCATTTCCAACGCCCCGCTTGGAAAGCTTCTCGCATCGTGAATGTCGCCTACAGCCTGCTCGATATGATCTCGATGGGACGCCACGAGGATGGACTGCCGTATACGATGAGCTGGGTGAGGAAAACTAAGCAGAAAATGTGCTCGGTATGTGCGCCCCGCTGTCGACATGACGGCTCGACGATGAGCTTTCCGAGGCAGTTACATAGATACAATTTCTTGCGGCGCTCTCAGTACCTCGGTTTACTAATCAATAATTGAAGTTTCGACTTGTCTCTGCGAACGCAACTTAAATTACTATTGCAACTTATCAATTGAATTATCGGCGCACGTCAATTTATGATCGATACCCGTAGCGGGAGGCAACAATGGTAGAATCACTATTTTCGATAAAATATACGGGCGCGATTGCCGATTATGCAAGACTCGATTTGTATGACGCAAGCCAATCATACTATGGACTTGCACGAACACTTTCAATTTTAGGTCACTATTACATAACTGGAGAGATAATTGCACAGGCTCCTAGAAGCAAACTTGAACTTTATATTATTCCTCCTGAAGAAGGTTCTTTCAAACAAACCGTCATTGCTGGTGCACTTGGGGCAATAGTAGCCGCCCCTTTCACCACCTTTGTTAGCAAGACAGTAGAAAACTGGATCCCAAGCGGAGACCCTCAGATTGAACGCCTAATTGAAGCTCTTGAGGAGAATAATGACTTACTTAGGGAAAGAAATGGGGTGCTTCATAAGTCGGACGAAGAAGTTCGACAAGAAAGTGAGGTCGAACAACACCTAGAGCAACACAACGATAAAATGCAGGTGTTAAGAAGCATTACTTCAAATTCATTTCGGTCAGTATTTAGACCAATTGGCCGAAGTGCTGAGTACGTGAACCTATTGGCAGGCCCGTTCGAAGAACCCATAGGCGTGGTCGACGCGCACGTATTATCTCGCATAGAAGCTGACAGAATTGATGATGAAGACAGTATTCTAGTGGGCATTGTAAATTCATTTAGCAGATCATCAAAGACAGGCGTCATATTTTCTGAAGATATCAATAGAGGATTCCGCTTCGAATTCAAAGCCGATGGACGACTACCGAGAGAAGACGACTTTTCATGGAGCCAGTTCACTGGAAATAAGATTAGGATCTATGGTAGGTTTGTGAGATTCTTTGATGGAAACATTAAGAAATTCATTGTCTATACTGTGGAGAGAGACACAGATTAAGTTAGGTGATCTCAAAGCCGCACACTTGCATCAAATGGATTCCTGCCGTAAGAACGATACCCGTTAACAATCAGGTCATGCTTTTCCGTCAGTCTTGGCGGGCGACCTTTTGAGACGACAGGCCAAAGACAGATCCATGATCGCGCCACGCGACATTCACGGTTCTTCTCCGAGCGCGCATTCCCTGCGCTGCGGCCTGATTCTACTTGGCGATCTCCTCCTTCTTAGATGCCCCTGAGCGTCGGCTGATCCGCGTCTGACACGTGGAACGGGCACTTAGGGGAGAAATTTTGCAAACCGCATGACGAAATTCGGATCGCGTCTCGCAACTCCTGTCGTTTTCACTTAAGAAGAGCCGATCCAAGCCAGGGACGAAAGACATGACTGCCACATCCGCACAGGATCAAATCCGCATCTTCGACACCACCTTGCGCGACGGCGAGCAATCGCCCGGCGCGTCCATGACGCTGGAAGAGAAGCTGCAGATCGCCGAAATCCTCGACGAAATGGGCGTCGACATCATTGAAGCGGGCTTCCCGATTGCCTCAAACGGCGATTTCGAAGCAGTGCGCGAAATCGCCAAGCGCTCCAGGAACTCGGTCATCGCCGGCCTCGCCCGCGCCATCCATGCGGATATCGACCGTTGCGGCGAGGCTGTGAAACATGCCGAAAAGGGCCGCATCCACACCTTCGTCTCCACCTCGCCGATCCATCTGAAATACCAGATGAACAAGACGGAAGACCAGGTGCTGGATATCATCACCGACACGGTCACCCGCTCCCGCAACCTGATCGACGACGTCGAATGGTCGGCAATGGACGCGACGCGCACCCCGATCGACTATCTGTGCCGCTGCGTGGAAGCCGCGATCGATTGCGGTGCGACCACGATCAACCTGCCGGACACGGTCGGCTACGCAACGCCGGAAGAATACAGGACCATGTTCGAGCAGATCCGCGAGCGTGTGCCGAACAGCGACCGGGCGATCTTCTCCGTCCACTGCCACGACGACCTGGGGCTGGCGGTTGCCAATTCGCTGGCCGGTGTCGCGGGCGGCGCCCGCCAGATCGAATGCACGATCAACGGCCTGGGCGAGCGCGCCGGCAATGCGGCCCTGGAAGAAATCGTGATGGCGATCCGCACCCGCGGCGACGTGCTGCCCTATGAGACCCGGATCAATCCGAAATACCTGGTGCGGGCTTCGAAGATGGTCGCCGGCGCGTCCGGCTTCGCCGTCCAGTTCAACAAGGCGATCGTCGGCAAGAACGCCTTTGCCCATGAAAGCGGCATTCACCAGGACGGCATGCTGAAGAACGCCGAAACCTACGAGATCATGCGTCCGGAAGATGTCGGCGTGAAATCCACATCGCTGGTCATGGGCAAGCATTCCGGCCGCCATGCCTTCCGCGACAAGCTGCGCGAATTGGGCTTTGAGCTGGGCGACAACGCCCTGCAGGACGCCTTCCGCCGCTTCAAGGAACTCGCCGACCGCAAGAAACACGTCTATGACGAGGACATTGAGGCGCTGGTCGAGGACGAAATCACCATTCATGGCGAAGGTGCGAAGGTGATTGCACTGACGGTCATTGCCGGCACGGGCGGCCCGCAGAAGGCGATCCTGACGATGGACGTCAACGGTCAGCACATCACCAAGGAAGCCACCGGCGACGGTCCGGTCGACGCGACCTTCAACGCCATCAAGTCCATCGTGCCCCACGAGGCGACCCTGTCGCTCTACCAGGTGCATGCGGTCACCGAAGGCACCGACGCGCAGGCGGAAGTATCCGTGCGCCTGGAAGCCGAAGGACGCATCTCGACCGGCAAGGGCGCCGACACAGACACCCTGGTCGCCTCCGCCCGTGCCTATGTCTCCGCCCTGAACAAACTGGCCCTGCGCCAGCAGACCGGCAATCCGGGCGCCCTGCAGGCCGTCTGATCCGGCAGGCCGGCCGGCGCTCAACGCCCCCCTGGAGGAATGCGGACCTTTCCGCTCGTCCTTCAGGGGAGTGGATATTCCTGAGCCTCGGCGAACAGGAAACGGCATCCTGCAAATCGGACGGCCTTCAAAGAAAAAGGGACCGTACGATACCCGGTCCCCATAGTCGCTCTGTTGCAGTGTCAGTCTGTTCGAGCTGCCGCATTCTCCCGCGTTTATACGGGGATGCTTCAGGCGCTCATGAGATAGGATTGCATCGACGGGCTGAGCATCTGGAAGACGTCCGCCTGCATGCCCTCAATGACCTTGCTTTCGCGGTGATAGAAGCCGGTCTGCTTGACGACTTCGCGCACTTCGCGATTGTCCGT
Organism: Roseibium salinum; assembly: GCF_026240905.1. Lineage (NCBI taxonomy): Bacteria > Pseudomonadati > Pseudomonadota > Alphaproteobacteria > Hyphomicrobiales > Stappiaceae > Roseibium > Roseibium salinum. The sequence goes on along the minus strand of NZ_JAPEVI010000003.1, from coordinate 292,395 downwards.
GCGCACGACCGTCACGAGGTGGGAAAAGTAGGTGTTCTCGAAGAACCAGTCGGCCAGGGCCGAGAACAGCCGCGTGGGCAGCCCCGGATCCCGGTCCACGACTTCCTTCGGGAGACAATAGTTCACGCTGATTTCAGACGTTTCGGCGACCGGTGTAAAACCCGCCCAGCCGAGAAATCTTCCATCTTCCGAAACGGCCTTCCACTTCGCAAATCCGAGATCGTTCTGGTTCTGCAATGCTGTGCGCACCAGTTCCCCCGCATCCATGGGGGCACAATTGGTCGACAGTTCGTTGCACCTGTTACCAAAGGGATCTGAATGGAGATCTTGGACCAGTTTGATATCGGCTGGAGAGAAGGGAACAAGCCGCACTGAGCCGCATTCGAGGAAAATCGTCTGCACCGTGTCCTCCCATTCTTGGATATTGCTACGGACAGCCGCGGGACCCCGCAATCACTGCTGTTCGTAACCAGACCCTCATAACCCTGAATTGCGCCAACTCGGTGGCAGACCAAAGTATAAGGTCAAAAAAATAAAATTACACTCACAATTCCAACAAGTTAGGCAAATTAACCTCGCTGCACTGCACAACCTTAAGATTAATTCATTCTCCTCAAATTATTCACAGCAGCGCGTTCGTGTCCAATTCGGTTGATGGATCAACTCGTTGCCATTTAGCCATCTGATTACGGAACCAGGTCTCCTGGCGTTTGGCGTATTGCCGCGTTGCAATAGTGAGGCGAATTGCCGCTTGCTCGTATTCGACCTCACCGGACAGATAGGCGCCAATTTCGCCGACCCCGATGGCCCGCATGGCCGGAAGTTTGCCCGACAGTCCCTTGGCAAGGAGTGCCCGGACCTCTTCACACCCTTCTTCCGACAGCATCAGACGCGCGCGCCGTTCAATCCTCTCGTGCAGCCACGGCCGGGGCGGCGCCAGCACGAACCGGTCACATGCCTCGTCCGTGAGGATCGGCGCGGATTGCTGTTCCTTCTGCCACAGGGCCAGCGGCTTGCCGGTCGCCCTGATCACTTCCAGTGCCCGCGCGAGGCGTTGCGGATCGCTGAGCCCGGCCGCCGCCTCCGCATCGCCCGCTTCCGCAAGCGCCGATTTCAATCCCGTGACGCCTTCCTCATCGGCGAGTTCCCGCGCACCCGCGCGCACGTCTTCGGGAATATCAGGCAAATCGGCAAAGCCTTCGGTCAGAGCCTTGAAATAAAGCCCCGTTCCGCCTACCACTATCGGCAGCCGCCCCGCCTGCCAGGCAGCGTCCAGTTCCCTGGACGCCAGGCTGAGCCAGGCGCCGGTCGAAAAGGCGGACGATGCCGGCAGGATGCCGTAGAGCCGATGCGGAACCAGCGCCTCTTCTTCAGCCGATGGCCGGGCGCTCACGAGACGCAGGTCCTCGTAGAGCTGCATGGAGTCGGCGTTGATGATCACGCCGTTCCGCCGTTCGGCAAGGTCCAGCGCCAAAGCGGACTTGCCGCTGGCCGTCGGCCCGGCTATCAGAATGGCGCGTCTGCCAACAGCCCGTTTTCCATTGCCTTCCAGGGAATCATTCATGTCTTTAGTTGCCACTCTGGTGTCCACCCCAACTGCGCCCTCGGTCGAAGCGGAACTGATCCGCAGGGCGGAGGATGCCCTCGGCGTCACCGGAACATCGACACTCCTCAATCCTGGCGTAGCCGCCGATATCCGGATTGAAGGGATGAACGCAAGCGAAGCCGACGCTGCCCTGCGCGAGGTTGTCGGGCGGGCTCCGGTGGATGTCTTTGTGCAACAGCAGGAGGGCCGCCGCAAGCGCCTGCTGATCGCGGATATGGATTCGACCATGATCCGCCAGGAATGCATTGACGAACTGGCGGCCGAACTCGGTCTGAAAGACGAGATTTCCGCGATCACCGAGCGCGCCATGCGCGGCGAGATCGAATTCGAGCCGGCCTTGCGCGAGCGCGTCGCCCTGCTTGCCGGCCTGCCGCTTTCGGCGATCGACTCCGTATTGAGCAACCGCATCCAGTTGATGCCCGGCGGCCGCACCCTGGTGCAGACCATGAAGGCGTCCGGCGCCTATTGCTCGCTCGTCTCCGGCGGCTTCACCAGCTTCAGCCGGGCCGTTTCGGACATGATAGGCTTCGACGAGAACCAGGCCAATATCCTCTTGGAAGAGGGCGGCAAGCTGACCGGGAAGGTCCAGGAGCCCATCCTCGGCCGCGACGCCAAACGCGCCCGCCTGGAGGCTCTGGTGGCGGAAATCGGCCTTTCCTTGGAAGAAACCCTCGCTGTCGGTGACGGTGCCAACGATCTGGCAATGCTCGAGCGGGCCGGCTGCGGCGTCGCCTACCGCGCCAAACCCGCGGTGGCGGCCGCCGCCGACTTCCGCATCGACCACGGTGACCTTACCGCCCTGCTCTATCTCCAGGGCTACGCGGAAAGCGAGTTCGTGCTGAGCTGACAGGGTTGCCCCAGGCAACGCCAGGTGGCTCGACCTGCTTTCGTCCGTGTCGGACATTTCCCTGCCAGGGAGCAAGCCAACAGATCAAATGAATAGGGCGCCGATCGGCGCCCTATTGCGTTCAGGTGAACCGATCGGCCGGTTTACTGGTCTTCGATCCGCACCGGCACGAAACGGACATCGCCGGTCGGATTCGCCAGGAGCAGCAGGGCCGAGCGGCGGCCTTCATCCTTGAGTTTCTTGATCTGGGCTTCGACGTCAGCCGGCGTCGCGACCGTTTCCTGCGCGACCTCCTTGATGACGTCGCCGGCCATCACCCGTTTTTCCTCGGCCGAGGATCCCGGCTTCACTTCCGTGATCACCACACCGGTGACATCTTCATCGATGGAGAATTGCTGGCGCAGAGCATCGTCAAGCTCAGCCAGGGTCATGCCCAGGACTTCGCTCTTGTCGACGGGCTTGTCCGGCGTCTGCTCCTCGGTCTCCGTGCTGGTCTCGATCACCTCGTTTTCCTCAAGGCGTTCCAGTGTCACCTTGATGGGGACCTCCTTGCCCTTGCGCAGGACGGTGACCTCGACCTCCTTGCCGACGGCGGTTTCAGCGACCATGCGCGGCAACTCGCGCATCGTGGCAACCCTTCTGCCATCGAACCTGATGATGACGTCACCTGCCTCGATCTTTCCCTTCTCGGCCGGTCCACCCTCGGTCACCCCGGCAACCAGGGCGCCTCTGGCATCGCCCATGCCAAGGCTCTCGGCGATCTCGTCGGTGACTTCCTGGATGCGGACGCCGAGCCAGCCGCGACGGGTCTCCCCGAATTCACGCAGTTGATCGATCACCCGAATGGCGGTCTTGGCCGGGATGGCGAAACCGATCCCGATCGAGCCGCCGGAAGGAGAAATGATCGCTGTATTGATACCGACCACATTGCCCTGCATGTCGAACAGCGGGCCGCCCGAGTTGCCCCGGTTGATGGATGCATCGGTCTGGATGAAGTTGTCGTAGGGTCCGGCATTGATATCGCGGTTCCGCGCGGAGACGATACCCACGGTCACCGTGCCGCCGAGACCGAACGGGTTGCCGATCGCCATCACCCAGTCGCCGACCCGGATCACGTCGGAATCACCGAAACTGACGGCCTTCAGCGGCTTGGGCGGGTCGACCTTCAGAACGGCGATATCGGTCTTGTCGTCGATCCCCAGGACGTCCGCCCTGAGCTTTGTCCCGTCATTGAAGTTGACGGTCACTTCGTCCGCGCCTTCAATCACGTGGTTGTTGGTGACGATGATGCCTTCCGTGCCGTCGAGCACGAAACCGGAGCCAAGGGACTGAACGCGGCGCGGCTGGTCGTTGTCGCGGTTCTGCCGGTCGAAGAACTCCTCGAAAAACTCCTGGAAAGGAGACCCGTCGGGAACCTCCGGCATGGGCACGGAGCGCTGCGCCTGCACGGTCTGGGCGGTGGAAATGTTCACGACAGCATCAGCTAGGTTCTCCGCCAGATCGGCGACGGAGACCGGTCCTTGCGCCTTTGCTGGCTGGACTGGCTGAAAAGCAACCATTCCGCCAAGAACGATACCGGCCGCAGCAAATCCGATCCGGGTCATTCGGCGGTGAAAGAATTCTGGTGCCATGGGGCTCTCTCCTCATCCCTGCGGGCTGGGCTGTTGTCGGGTCACGAGACTGATAGTGACATGAGACCAGACAGTCGATGGCCCAGTCCGGCTCAGATCCTCTTGAATATAGAACGGGCGGAAGGTTTTGGCGCCTCCCGCCCGACAACTTTTCGCTATCCGCGTATGATCCACACAAGAAGCACGCCAATTGCGGCGGCAATCAGACCTGCAGTGCGCAGGGTCTGGTCCGAAGTCTCCAGCGCGCTGCGCATGACTTGCTTCATGCCGCCGGGCGCAAGTGCATAGAGCACTCCTTCGAAAACCAGAACCAGACCCAGCGCGGTCAGCAGTTCACTCATTGCGCGGTGAGCGAAGAGGTACGATCGATGAGGTCTTCACCACCATCGCCATTGCCATTGCCGTTGCCATTGCCGTTTCCGCCACCGGCCCCGGGCGCACGCTCGCCGGACGGGTCCTTGAAGAAGCGGAAGAAGCTGGAGTCGGGCGATAGGACCAGGCTGGTGTCACCTGCCTCCAGGCCGGTCTCATAGGCCTGCATGGAACGGTAGAAGGCGAAGAACGCCGGATCCGCGCCAAAGGCTTCGGCAAAGATCCTGTTTCTTTCCGCATCTCCGTCACCACGGGTGATTTCCGAGTCACGTCTGGCTTCCGCCACCAGAACCGTGGCCCGGCGATCGGCCTGCGCCCGGATCTGGCGCGCCCGCTCTTCACCCTCTGCCCTGATCTCGGTTGCCTCACGCTGACGTTCCGTCTGCATTCGCGCGTAGATCGCCTGGGAGTTGGCTGCCGGCAGATCCGCACGGCGGATTTTCACGTCAACCAGTTCGATCCCCAGTTCCGCAGCATTGGCGCTGACATTCTTGCGGATCTCTTCCATGACGCCGGCACGATCGTCCCGCACAAGGGCCATGAAGCTGGTTCTGCCGAGCACCGATCGCAGCGTGGACTGCAGCAGGGTCGCAAGGCGCAGGTTCGCCGTCGGGATGTTCTGAACACGCTGATAGAACAGAACCGGGTCGGAGATCCGGTACCGTGCGAAAGCGTCCACGACCAACCGCTTCTTGTCCGAGGAGATCGGCTCAAGAGGCGGGATATTCAGGTTCAGGATGCGCTTGTCCAGATAGACCACGTTCTGAACGAACGGATATTTGAAGTAGGCACCCGGTTCGGTTTTCGTCTCGATGATCCGGCCAAGCTGCATGACAAGCGCCTGCTGGGTCGGCGTGACGACATAGATCGACAGGTAACCGACAATGGCTACGACGACCAGGATGATTGCGATGATTCCGCCGCGCATGATCAGTTTCCTCCCGTGCGTGCGGCCGGAGCTGCGCCGCGACCGCCCAGTTCGTTAAGCGGCAGGAACGGCAACACGCCGGAGCCGGATGTGCTGCTGTCGATGATGATCTTGTTGTTCTTGCCCAAGACTTTTTCCAGCGTTTCGAGATAGATGCGCTCCCGGGTGACATCCGGTGCGAGCTTGTACTGGTCGTAGATCTTGGTGAAACGCTGCGACTCACCCGTCGCCTCGGCGATGGTCTGCTCCCTGTAGCCGTTCGCGGCTTCCAGAATGCGGGCCGCTTCACCACGGGCTTCCGGAACGATCCGGTTGGCATAGGTTTCGGCCTCGTTGCGGATGCGCTCCTGGTCGGCCCGTGCTGCCTGCACGTCCCGGAAGGCGTCGATGACCTGCTCCGGCGGGTCGACCCGCTGCATCTGCACCTCGGCGATTTCAATGCCGGCGCGGTAGGTATCCATGGTCGTCTGCATGAGCGTCAAAACGTCTTTTTCGATCGTGACACGGCTCTCGGTCAGGATCGAATCGATCCGCGATTCCCCGACGACCTCGCGCATGGCGCTTTCGGCAACCGCCTTCACCGTCACGAACGGTTCCTCAATGTTGAAAAGATAGTCCGTAATGCCCTCATTGGTATTCTTGATTCGCCACAGGACCTTGAAGCCGACGTCGACGATGTTCTCGTCCCCGGTCAGCATGAGGCTTTCTTCCGGAACGTCCCGGCTTCGCACAGCGCCGGAACCGGTGACGCTCTCATCAACCCCGACGGTCGTCTCGCGCTGCAGTTCGACCCGCGGCTTGTAGACCTGTCCTACCGGATAAGGCCAGTTGTAGCTGAAGCCCGGGGGCGTCTGGTCCACCACCTCGCCGAGAACCAGTTCCACGCCGACTTCACCTTCGTTGACGATGTAGAAGCCGGTCATGAGCCAGGTGATGATGCCGATGCCGATGACGATCAGCACGCCGACGAAACCGAGATTGCCGCCACCGCCCGGAAGGATCGACTTCATCCGGTCCTGCGTGCGTTTCAAAAGCTCTTCCAGGTCCGGCGGCGCGCCGCCACCACCGCGGCTGGGGCCGCCGCCCCAAGGGCCGCCGCTGTTTCCACCGCTTCCCCAAGGGCCGCCGCCGCTCCCGCCACCTTTCCAGGGACCGCCGCCGCCTGATTGATTGCTCCAAGGCATCAAAACTTCCTTCTGTGAAATCCAGCCGCTGCCGGACGTGGGCTTTGTTGTTTCGCCCGTTCTGACTCACCGTAGGTTATAAGGAGGTTACCGGCTGCTTTCAACGAAAAGCCCCCTGCCCAACTCCTGAAGAACCCCTACATTTTCCCGCGCCGCAGGTGGGGTCGGACATCGGATGTGTCAAGACCGGGGCAGTTCGTTTTCGCCGCTGCCGCCCGGCTACCGGCATCATAGCCGCCATATCCGGTTTCAGACGCGGCCCGGCCTGCTCGGAACCTATCAGTTAACAGGTCCGGATCATATCGATATGCGCAATCCCGTCCTGGATGTAGACCTGCGAAGCGGGCTCAAATCCAAGCGACCGGTAGAATGGCTCCAGATGCGCCTGCGCCGTGACGTGCAGTCTACACCCGGGCACCAGCCTTGTCGCCTGCTCGATACCGGCCTGCATCATGGCCCGCCCGAGCCCGGCGCCGCGCGCCTCTTGCGCTATGACGACGCGGCCGATGCGTGCCTCCCCGTTTTCGGCATCGGTGAACAGCCTGATGGCTCCGACCAGCGCCCCGGTATCACGGTTCCTGATGTGACAATGCAGCGCGGCCGTGTCCTTGCCGTCGATGTCCGCATAGAGCGAGTTCTGCTCCATAATGAAAACGGTCTGGCGAAGCCGCAGCAGATCATGGACATCATGATTGCTCAACTCGTCAAAGGCGGCCCATTTCACAGCCAGATTCCGGGACAGGTCTTCAGTCGGGCTCATGCATGCTCACTCTTGGGATCTCAGGATTTGCGCCGGTAGGTCACGAAATCAAAGCCGGCGCTGTCTTTTTCCGTACGCTCGCCCCGCTCGCGGCCGGTTTCGCTCCATTGTGCCGGGTCGATTTCCGGGAACCTGGTGTCGCCTTCCGGTTCGGTTGCCACCTCGGTAACTTCCAGCCGATCGGCAAGGCCGATCGCCTGCCGGTAGATCTGGCCGCCGCCAATGATCATGATTTCGTCGACGCCGAGCTCCGCGGCCTGTTCCCGGGCCCTTTCCAACGCCGCCTCGAGCGAAGTGGCGGCCTCCGCGCCGTCCGGAGCGTATCCGGGATCCCGTGATATGACGATATGCGGCCGGCCCGGCAGCGGCTTTCCTCCAAAGGAAAGAAAGGTCTTTCGGCCCATCACCAAAGGTTTGCCGAGCGTAAGCTTCTTGAAGCGCTTGAGATCGCTGGGCAGTTTCCAGGGCATGTCGTTTTCCGCCCCGATGATCCCGTTCCTGGCGACGGCGGCAATCAACACGATGTCAGGCAACGGCGCTCTCCGAATCCGGTTTTCAAATGCTCTGACGCCTCCTAGCATGGATCCGGCGCGAGAAAAAAACGGATGCAGATTTCTTTTGCGCCGGGTGTCGGATTGAAGCGCTCACTTACGTCCTGAGCGTCGGGAGTATTTGCGTCAGGAGAGAGTTGGACATGTCTGCATTGATGGATACCGTTTTGATTGAACGCACCCGGGCCCTGATCCCGGAGGAACACGTCGAACAGAAGCGCATGTTCGGCGGCACCTGTTTCATGGTCAACGGCAACATGCTGGTCTGCATCTCCAAACGCGGATTGATGGCAAGGGTCGGCAAGGAGCAGGCAGCGGAAGCCCTTTCCCGGCCCCATGCCTCCCCGTGCGAGCCGTCCGGACGCCCCATGCCGGGGTTTATCCGGGTGGAGCCGGAAGGCATCGAAACCGATGAGGATCTCAAGAGCTGGGTCAATCTGGCGCGAAACTACGTGTGCGCATTGCCGCCCAATGCCGCCAAGAAGCCGAAAAAGGCAAAATCCGGGAAGGCGGCGGAATGATTTCCGCGGGATATCGGCCGGAGACCTTCACGTTTTTGAAGGGCCTGGCGGCCAACAACACAAAGACGTGGTTCGAGGCGAACAAGTCCGACTACCTGCATTTCGTCAAACAGCCGTCCGACGCCCTTCGCCGCGCCCTCCAAGAAGCGCTTTCCGAGCTGACCGGCCGCGAGATCACCTCCAAGCAGTTCCGCATCAACCGGGACCTGCGCTTTTCCCGGGACAAGAGACCGTTTAACGCGCATGTCCGCATGGCTTTCTGGCCGACGGGAAGCACGTTCGAGGGCAAGGACGCCCAGCCGCCGAGCTTCTTCCTGTCGATCGAACCGGATCACATCCGCATCGGCACCGGCTGCATGGCCTTTTCCAAGCCCGCGCTCACAGTCTTTCTGCACGCGCTTGAAACCGGAGAAGGCGAAACGCTCCTCGCCCTTTTGCGGAAACTGCAAGAGAACGGCTTCGAGATTTCCGAACCGGATCTTGCCAATGCGCCGAAGGGCTTTCCCAGGGATCACCCTCACGCCGGCCTTGCCAGGCACAAGGGCCTCGGCGCCTGGAAAACGCTGGGGGATACCGGCCTCGTCCAGGGAAATAGCGGCATCGCGGCCCTCGCCGACATCTGGGCGGGCACCCTTCCCTTCTGGAAATGGCAGCTTGGACTTTTGGAAAAAGCTTGATCCAAAGCGCTTTGAATTTTAAGAGCCTTGCAGTCCTTCCTCCTGCAGAAGTTGAGATCCGATGGTATCGAACAAAGAGCTGGCGCAGCGTTTTCCCGAAGATTTCCGGTTCGGAGTCGCAACGGCCGCCTATCAGATTGAAGGCGCCACCGATGAAGACGGCCGCAAGCCCAGCATCTGGGACGCGTTCTCGAAGATGCCCGGCCGGGTCTATCAGCACCATAATGGCGATGTCGCCTGCGACCATTATCACCGTTGGGAAAGCGATCTCGACCTCATCAAGTCCCTTGGCGTCGAGGCCTACCGGTTTTCGATTGCATGGCCGCGGATCCTCCCGGACGGGCGCGGCGCGGTGAATGAAAAGGGTCTCGATTTCTACGATCGGCTGATCGACGGCATGGTCGCGCGCGGCATCAAAGTCTATCCGACGCTCTACCACTGGGATCTTCCGCTGACGCTTGCCGGAGATGGCGGCTGGACGGCGCGCAGCACGGCGGAGGCCTTTGCCGACTATGCGGACATCATCGTCCGGCGCCTGGGCGACCGGATGGACGGACTTGCGACCATCAACGAGCCCTGGTGCGTCTGCCATCTGAGCCATCTCTACGGAATTCACGCTCCGGGTGAGAAGAGCGTCGAGGCCTTTGCCGCCGCCGTTCACACCGTGAACCTTGCCCATGGCCTCGGCACCCAGGCAGCCCGCGCCGCCCGGTCGGACCTGCCGATCGGGACGGCGATCAACGCCCATTCCATCTATCCGGTCCGCGACACACCGCAGGACATTGCCGCGGCCGAACGCGCCTTCCTGTTCCATAACGACATCTATTTCTCACCGGTCTTCAACGGCTCCTATCATCCGGAAATCCTTGAAGCTTTCGGCGACAGGATGAACATCCGGCAAGGCGATCTGGAGATCATCAGCCAGCCGCTCGACTGGTGGGGCCTCAACTACTACACGCCGATGCGGGTGAAGCAGGACCCGGACGGGGCGGCAACCTACCCGATGGCTCAGAGCGTTGCGCCGAAGCCCGGGCCGGAACTCACGGACATCGGCTGGGAAGTCTATGAACAAGGCCTGTCGGACCTTCTGAAAGAGCTCTATTCCCGCTATCGGCTCCCGCCCTGCTACATCACCGAAAACGGCGCCTGCTACAATGACGAACCGGTTGACGGCGCCGTCGACGACCAGCGCCGGATCGACTATCTCGAAAAGCACTTCGACGTGCTCGCCGGGGCCACCGAGAACGGCATTCCGTTGAAGGGCTATTTCCTCTGGAGCCTGATGGACAATTTCGAATGGGCCGAAGGCTATTCGAAACGGTTCGGCATCGTGCATGTCGACTACGAAACCCAGGTCCGCACGCTGAAGAACAGCGCCCACTGGTACCGGGATCTGATCGGCTTCCACGAGCAAACGCGGTGAAGCCGGCTGCCTCTACGCCCCGGCATCCGTCAGATTCGCCAGGATGATCTCGCTCCACACCCGTGTGGGCGCGATCCAGGCGGTCCAGTCGTTGTAGTTTCCCGAAAAGACGACCGCGGCCACGTCCGCCCTGGGGCACAGCCACAGCCGCTGACCGCCGTTGCCGAAGCCGGCGAACCAGGGCGACGGGCCGCCGAGGGCCCGGACAGGTGCCTGACCGCAGAACCAGAAATAGCCATAGTCCAGCCCATCGTCCGTCGCGATCACCGGCCTCAGAGAGGCGGTGATCCAGGCCTCCGGCACAATGCGCCGGCCTTCCCAAATGCCGTTGTTCAGGACCAGACGGCCGACCTTGAGGAGATCGGGAGCGGTCATGCGAAGACCGGAGGCCGGCGAAAGGGTGCCATCCTTGCCCGCGGACCATTCGAAATCGCTGATTCCGAGCGGATGGAACAGCATGTCCCGCGCAAGATCCACCAGGGATCTACCGGTGCCCCGCTGCAGGATCTCGCCGATCAGCGCGGTCGCCCCGCCGCTATAGATCCAGCGCGTTCCCGGCTCGGCAACCAGAGGACGCTCAAGAATATAGCGGAACCTGTCAGGAGCGGGTTCTTTGGCGATTTCGCTGTTTTCGGCATCCGTGTAGGGGCGCGTTTCGTCCCATTCCATGCCGAGGCTCATGGTAAGCGCATGTTCGACGGTCCGCTTCATGCGCTCCGGGTCGGATGCGAGATCCGCATATTCGGGAAAGAAGCTGAGAATTGGCGTATCGAGCCGCGGCACCAGCCCTTTTTCCAGGGCAATGCCGTAAAGCAGGCTGACGATGCTCTTGGTGACGGAGCGAAGGTCGTGGAGTGTTTGACCGGTGAAGGCGACCACTCCAAGCGGCCGCCCCCTGTTTTCATCCGGGCCGCTGCCGTAGCTCTCAAGGATGATTTCCCCCTTCCGGTCGGCAACAACCGCATGAAGGTGGGGCAACAGTCCGGCCTTGGCATCGGCGCAAAGCCTGCGGCCGATCATCGGATCAAAGCCGAACAATTCGGCCTTCAGCGCGTGGGGAGAGAGTGAAAGGGTCTTGTCTGCGACGGACATGATCAAATCCCTTTAAGGAGACGATCCGTTAAGACTACAGCCAACGCGCCTGTTCAGCCATGTGTGGTTGCCGCCGGCTTAGGGTGTGGACCCATAAATGAGGATGAAATGGTTTGAGGCGGATTGCGCGTCCTCAAGAAGCGGAAGCGTAGGAAATGTGGTTCATTTTCAAGCCTTCCGCGACGTAGAGGAGGCGCAATCCGGTCAAATCCGAAGGACATGAAAATGGCTTCACCCCGCTTCGTCAGCGCGCTTGACCGGGCATGCAGCCCGCTCTGCGCACCCTTCCTAACGGTGTTTCGCCATTTCTCATGCCATTTCGTCCTCATTTATGTGTCCGCACCCTCGGACATCAACCCAATCTGCTGCCTTCGGCAGGCCATGCGCATCACACTGCGATAGGCGCCGCGATATGAGGGTGCGGATCGTAGTTTACCAGTTCGAAGTCCTTGAATTCGAAGGAAAACAGGTCCCTGATGTCGGGATTAAGATTCATCCTGGGCAGAGGCCGCGGGGTGCGGGTGATCTGTTCGCGCGCCTGGTCGAAATGATTGGCGTAGAGATGCGCGTCACCGAAGGTATGCACGAAGTCACCGGGTTCGAGGCCGCTCACCTGGGCAACCATCATGGTCAGGAGCGCATACGAGGCGATGTTGAACGGCACGCCGAGGAACACATCGGCAGAGCGCTGGTAGAGCTGGCAGGAGAGTTTGCCGTCGGCGACATAGAACTGGAACAGCGAATGGCACGGCGGCAGCGCCATTTCGTCGACAAGGGCCGGGTTCCATGCCGAGACGATCAGCCGGCGGCTTTCCGGGTTCGTGCGGATCATGTCCACCAGATTGGCGATCTGGTCTATGGACCGACCGTCCGGTGCCGGCCAGGAGCGCCACTGATAGCCGTAGACGGGCCCCAGGTTGCCGTTCTCGTCCGCCCAGTCGTCCCAGATTTTGACGCCGTTCTCCTTCAAGTAGCGGATGTTGGTATCGCCGGAAAGGAACCAGAGCAGCTCGTGAATGATCGATTTCAGATGCAGCTTCTTTGTGGTGACCAGCGGGAAGCCCTCCGACAGATCGAAACGCATCTGATGGCCGAAAATGGACCGCGTTCCTGTTCCCGTCCGGTCTCCCCGGTCGACGCCCTCATCCAGGATTTTCTGCAAGAGATCGAGATACTGCTGCACGTCGCGGCCCTTTGAATGGAGATCGGCTGATCCGCTTAACTTGGCAGATTTTCGCGAAAACACAGCCCCTCCGCGGAACTTTCCCCAGTTCGTGCACAGGCTCGCGGCGGAGTTCGCCCTACGGGCGCAAACTTTACCGGCAACGCGAATTGAAGGCCTTCACCCCCTTTTCATTAAGGGTCGGGACCCTTATATGTGGGGTGCTGGTTTTCCAGCTATGGCAATAAATGGGCAGTGCAATAAACCTATCGGACCCGGGGGCGGTACCCGGCGCCTCCACCCAAGCCCATGAGGCTTACCTGAGTAGACTTCATGGGTTTCGGCGGGGGCGAAATAGGATCGACGAGGGCGTAAAGACTGTGCTTTTGCTCGGCATTGTACCACCGTTATCGGGCTGTTCTAATAGTTGCAAATGACAACTATGCTATGGACAACGCTGTCGCAGCGTAACGCTGTGCCAGTAGTCCTTTAAAGCCCTTCCGGGTAGCACCGGCAGGCGGGGTTCGGAGGCACCTGGCAACAGAAGCCTCCACTGATTTCCCGCACATTCTCCATCTGTTGAGTACCCGTTTCGGCAAGAGTGCTGTAAGGTCTTCTGGAGACGTGCATTTATCTGGTATCACCTGGAAAAGAGCCTTTCCTTTTTGAGCGGAGGCCTTCAATGTGAGCCTGATAAACAAAATTCCACCGAGATTCGACGAAAACTGATGTCTGAAGACCTGCTGCGATACGACATTCTGATCCAGGACGCGCTGCGCGGCGCCGTGAAGAAGATTCTTGCCGAAGTCGGACGCACCGGCCTGCCCGGCGATCATCATTTCTACATTGCGTTCGACACCAATGCGCCCGGAGTCCGCGTCTCCCAGCGTCTGAAAGAGCGCTATCCGCAGGAAATGACCATCGTCCTGCAGCATCAGTTCTGGGACCTCGCCATCGGCGAACATGCCTTTGAAGTGGGCCTGTCCTTCGGCGGCGTTCCGGAAAAGCTGCTCGTTCCCTTCTCCGCCATCAAGGGCTTCTTCGATCCGTCCGTTCAGTTCGCCCTGGAGTTCGATCCGGGCAAGACCGCGGAAGAACTGCCGGAAGAACTGCTCGAAGCGGTGGAAGAACTCGCCAGGGCCGAGCAGGAACACGCCGAGAGCGAAGCCAAGGCCGAGGACGGTGCCGGCGGCAGGGAAGCAGCGTCGAGCGAGCCCAAACGCAAGAAGCCGAAGGCTGCCGCTGAGGCCGCGGACAATGCCGCCAGCGGAGAAGTCGTCTCGCTGGACGCATTCCGTAAGAAGACCTGATATCCGGAGTCATTCTCATGAGCGCGGAAATCATCAATCTGCGCACGGTGCGCAAACAGAAACAGCGTCAGGACAAGCAAAAGTCGGCAGAAGACAACCGGCTCAAATTCGGCCGGACCAAGGCTGAACGCGAGGCGGCGCGCCGGCGCCGGGACGAGTTGGAAAGCCATGTCGACGGCCACCGTCTGAACACGGGCGAAACGCCCGGCGACGACGGTGCGGCCTGACACCTGATGGCGCTGCTCAAACGGTCTCTTTCCCTGCACGGCCACAGAACCAGTCTGGCGCTGGAAGCCGAATTCTGGGAGATCGTGGATCAATGTACCGGCGTGGAAAATCGCTCGCTGGCCAGTCTGATTGCCGAAATCGATGACAGCCGCGATCCTGAAGACCCGCTCTCCTCCGCCGTCAGGGTGTGGGCGCTCAACCGGGTCAGATCAGGAAATCTCTAGGGTACACGGTCCGTTATTCCCTGGGTCGATCACGCGGCCAAGATGCTCTCGCACCCAAGCACGATCTCTTCAGCCCGCGCTACCTATTGCGGTGCGCCCGGCAGAACCAGAGGTCGGCCCTCCTCGCGGTTGAGCAGATCGTCGATGGAAACCGGCGGATCGAGGGGCGGCAGGCTATCGGCCGGTTCCGTCCCGGTATCGGAGTTCCGGGATGCCCGGCCCCTGTCGGCCTCGGGACTTTCGAGCAGCGCCCGGATCTGATCCGCAAAAGGCCGTGGCGGCTCCTGCCGGGTCGCTCCGCTTTGCTGCTCCGTATTGATGTCGCGCGGCGCCGTCGTGTCTTCCTGAGCGGCGCTCGGGCTCTCTTCAGGCAGGCTTTCTTCCCGCCGCCGCCGCTCGTCCTCGGCAGCTTGGGCCGCGGCGGCCTCAGCGGCTTCGCGCTCGCGGCGCGCCGCGGCCTCTTTCTGCCGCTTGAGTTCGCGGGCAAGCCGGTCACGTTCCAGGATTTCCGCCTGGAGTGTTTCCACCCGCTCGACTTCCTGCTCAAAGGCGCGCAAGGTGAGATAAGCGGTAAAGGGCGCGATATCCACCCGCCGCACCGGCGCCTCTACCGGCCCTTCGAAAAGCAGCCCGACCTGTGGCTCCGCGCCGGTCACGGCGTCTTCTCCAGGATCAACCTTCAGCGAGAAATCGGCATCAACGTCAAGGGTCGCAAGATCCAGTTCCGCCGACCCGAAGATTTCCGCCTTTTCGGAATCCACCACCACGTTGCGGGCGCTCAGGCGACCGCCGACCAGCGTCAATGTGCCTTCCACTTCGTCGAACGGCAGGCTGCCTGCCGACATGTGGCTGACGAAAACCTCGCGAATCTTTTCGTCCCGAAGATCCAGCCCCGCATCGACCGCCCGCGTAACGAGCGGGAAGGCCTGCGGGCTCAGCCCCCTGAAATCGCCGTTCTCAAGAGAGAATGTGCCGCCGCCGCTGAGACCTGAAACGATCGCCGAGATGGACCGGCCCACCCCTTCGTATTCCAGGAAGAGATCCATCGTGCCGGACGCCACCGCCCGATTATCCGGACGCCAGACAAGCTGGCGAAGATTCGCATCTTCCAGTTTTACCCGGCCGGAGAGCGCTGCCTCCGCATCGGTGCGGGTCAGGGAAAGGCTGCCCTCCAGGCTGCCACCCGCAAACGCCCCCTTCAGACCGTCGAGCCGCAAAAGCGTCGGCGAAATCCGCAGGTTGCCATCCGCATTGGCGATTTCCGTCGTCTCATCGATAAGCAGCCGGCCCGCATGGAAGTCGAAGGCGAGATCAATCCCGTCCAGCAGGGGCGCGCCGAAGGAAGCGACAGGCCAGATGCTCGAGCCGTCGCCGGCGGAGAACCACTGATCCGGCCCCAACACGAGTTCGGTCAGATTGCGCAGATCCGCTTCAGAGACGCTGAGTTCACCCGCAAAGCGCCGGTTGCGCTCACCGGGCGCCGGTTCCATATCGCCTTCCAGACGCCCCTCGAAAGACGTTCCGCTGATCGATCCCGACACACTCGGCAAAGCGATCGCGCTGCCTACCCCTTCAATCTCCAACGAGAGATCGGCGGGAATCATGCCGGTCATCATGGGCAGGACCCGTCCCGCCATCAGTGCAAGCGGTGCAAGGTCGGGCGTGTTGGCACTCACCGTCGCGCGGTATTCCGGGTCGCTCCCCTCCTTGAGCGTCAACGTCCCGTTCGCACCAAGTTCCGATGCTCCGACCGTGGCGGCAAGATCGATCGCCATGCCATCGGCCGGAACGCCTTTTGCGGTAAGCTGAAGATTGCCGCCAGCGACCGCTTCGATCGGGATCACGTCAAACCCGAGCTGTTGCAGAAGCTTGCCGCCGTCCGGCCCCTGAAGACCAAGTTCGATGTCGATGCCGGCAGCGTGCCAATCATCGACCCTGCCCTTCAGACCGGCCCGCAGGTTCGCTTCCGCTCCGCCCGCGGTGCCCTTGAGGGAAAGTGTCATATCCGTCGCATCGCCATTGGCGGCCGCTTTCAGCTCGGCATCGAATTTTGCCGGTACGAGGCTCCCGGCAGCCCTTTCCAGGCGTTCGACAAAAA
The DNA here is from genome assembly GCF_026240905.1 of Roseibium salinum. Classification (NCBI taxonomy): domain Bacteria; kingdom Pseudomonadati; phylum Pseudomonadota; class Alphaproteobacteria; order Hyphomicrobiales; family Stappiaceae; genus Roseibium; species Roseibium salinum. The sequence continues at coordinate 275,781 of NZ_JAPEVI010000003.1, read as the reverse complement.
CCGTTTGCGGAAAGAGACCACCGGCCAGGGCGACAAGACCGGAGAGATCGCGCGCGTCGAGCGTGCCTGAGACGGCCCCTTGCGGAGCCGAGAACAGGTTAAGGATCTGGCCTTCCACATCGAGGCGGGCGCCAGCCAGATCTTCCGCGAACAACCGGTCGATCCTGAGGCCGCCATCGGAGTACTCCGCCTCCAGGGCGAGACCCTTGCCATCGACGCCCCGGGCGGTCACCTGCTTGGCCCGCAGGCGAATGGAGACGTCAAGTCCTTCCGGATCCTGCGCCGCGCCTGAAGCAGTCGGTTCGGGCTTGATCAGTGCGGCAAAGCTCTCGATCTGGTCGAGATCCAGCTTGTCCGCATCGAGGCTGAAGGAGAATTCGGCGTTTCCGGCGGGTGGGTTGCGATACGACAAGCCCCCGCGCGCCTGCGCATCGCCGAGCGTCAGCCGCAGATTGTCGAGCGCAGCCCCCTCGGGCACCAGATTGAGCCGGCCTTCCAGCGAAACCGGTTCCAGCGTCGCGACACCGGTGTCCTTCTGCCGCCACCAGCTGAGGAGAGACCCCGGCTGATCGGAGCTGACGGAAACGGCGCCACGATAGACGAGCCTCGGTTCCAGGCTCAGGTCTCCCTGCGTCGCCACGGTCGTGCGCCCCGGCAGCCGTCCGGCCAGGCGGGCAACGCGCCAGCCGCCCAGCATGGTCTCAAGGTCGAGCCGCACATTCTGAATGATCCCGCCCCCGACGACCAGCGCCGGAACATCCAGGGAAATCGCTCCATCGATGGGGGGCAGCGGCACGGCCCGCAGCGCGGCCAGCAATTGTTGGCGCGCTACGTCGATGTCGACTGGCTTCTGCGGTCCGCCGCCGAGCAGCCGGTCCAGATCGACCTGATTGGATTGCGCCCGGACTTCGAAACGCTTGTTGCCGGCATAGACCAGATCGGCGCTTCCGGCAGCGCTCAACCGCCGGTCTTCCGGTCCGTAGCGGAACTCGAATTCCGGCACCGCCACTTCGGCGATGTCGGCGACAAACCGGCCTTCGGCGACCCAGCTGTTTTCGTCGTTTTCTTCAAGCGCAACGGAGGCGATGTTGAAGCTGCCGTCGAAGGAGGGTGCGGCGTCCGACTGGTTCAGCATGCCGTCGAAGGCAAAATTCACCGGCATGGTCGTCGGTGTCAGCTCACCCTTGATCCTGAGCCCGCGCTCCTCCTGCGCCCGGCCGGTTGCCAGGCTGATATTGTAGGGCGCTTCGTTGAGCGTCAGGCTGCCCACCGCCTTGAACGGCCCGGCAAGCGATCGCGCGCTGACCGACAGATTGCCGTTGTCGAGCCTGTGCGTTTCCCCCGAGCGGGCATCGACAATGGACAGGGCACCATCGCGGATGGTGACGTTTTCGAAGGCGACATCGTCCGGCGGCAGTTTGGCGAGCACGCCGTCCGAAGTGACGGCGGTCAGCCAGTCCAGGCGCCCCTGTTCGTCCAGCGACAGCGACAGATGCGGCCGGTCGAGTTCCATCTCCATGACACGAATCTCGCCTTTCAGGAGCGGCGGCAGCTCGATCCGCATCTTGAACCGGGAAACCACCAGAAGCGGGTCTTCCGCCTCGCCCACCCGAACATCGGAGAAACTGATGGACGGGGCCGGCAGCAGCCGCAGATCCGCTTCGCCCAGCACCGTCACCCGGTGGCCGAGCGCGCGCTCCGCATAGGTCTCGAAGGTGGACCTGTACACCGTCCAGTCAATAAAAAACGGCCCCACCAGCGCCGCGACCAGCACCAGTATGACGGTTATTCCCACGGTGATGTAAACGGAGTTCAGGCCTTGTCTCCTTGTTCTCCCTGAAGCATCCCGCGCATATATCAACGCCGACAGGATGCCCTGACACAATCGAGCGGATCAACTCTCCTGCCTTCACAGGTTTCCACATGAAGGCAGGCCGACCCGGTCACCGAAAACCATACCGGTCAGATGTAGCCGATCACAGCCGCGCTGCAAACTTTCTATCGGCAGTCCCCAGCGGTACTGCCGGACAATAACCTGCTTTGCAATCAGGCTTATTGTACTGATTCCATACAATATCATGACTGAGGCAGGATCTTGCCCGGATTCATGATGTTGTCCGGATCGAGTGCCTGTTTGATTGCCCGCATGACGTCAAGCGCATCACCATGTTCGCGGCGCAGATATTTCTGCTTGCCCTGGCCGACGCCATGCTCGCCGGTGCAGGTGCCGCCCATGTCGATCGCCCTCAGGGCCAGCCGTTCCACGAACGCTTCGGTCTTGCGCACCGCTTCGGCATCGCTCAGGTCTACCAGGATCTGGACGTGGAAATTGCCATCCCCCACATGGCCGACGATCGGCGCCAGGAAACCTTCCGCCCGGATATCCTCTGCGGTCCTGGTGACGCATTCGGCAAGCCGTGAAATCGGCACGCAGACGTCCGTGACCATGATCTGGGCGTCCGGATTGAGCGTCTTTCCGGCCCAGTAGGCATCATGCCGGGCAGCCCACAGCTTTGAGCGCTCCTCGGCGACGGTCGCCCACTGGAACGGACCGCCGCCATTCTCCTCCGCGATGGCCGAGAACATCTCCGATTGCTCCCTGACGCCGGCCTCAGAGCCGTGGAATTCCAGGAAGAGCGTCGGCGTTTCGGCGAGTTCCAGCTTGGAATAGGTGTTGCAGGCCCTCACCTGCACGCTGTCCAGAAGCTCTATCCGTGCGACGGGCATCCCCATCTGAATGGTCGTGATGACCGCGTTGCAGGCCGAATTGACGTCCGGAAACGGGCAGACGCCTCCGGAAACCGCTTCCGGCTGGCCGTGAAGGCGCAGGGTCAGTTCTGTGATCACGCCGAGCGTGCCTTCCGAGCCCACGTAAAGGCGGGTCAGATCGTAGCCTGCCGAAGACTTCTTCGCCCGCCCGCCTGTCCTGATGATCGTGCCGTCCGCGGTCACCACGGTCAGGCCGAGGACGGCGTCCTTCATCGTGCCGTAACGCACCGCGTTCGTGCCGGAGGCCCGTGTCGCTGCCATGCCGCCAATGCTGGCGTCCGCGCCCGGATCGATCGGGAAAAACAGGCCGGTATCCCTGATGTAGCTGTTGAGCTGCTTGCGAGTGACGCCCGCTTCCACCCGGCAGTCCAGATCGTCCGGATTCACTTCCATGATCCGATTCATGCGCGACAGGTCGAGCGAAACGCCGCCGAGCGGCGCATTCACATGCCCCTCCAGCGAGGATCCCGTGCCGAACGGAATGACCGGCACCTTGTGCGCGGCGCAAAGCCGCACGACTTCCGCGACCTCTTCGGTGGTCTCGGCAAAGACGACCGAATCCGGCGGCTGGTTTTTCAGCCATGTCGTCGTATGACCGTGTTGCTCTCGCAGGGCCATCGACGTGCTGCAGCGCTCGCCGAACCGCTCTTTCAGTCCGGCGATGACGACCGCGGTTTGGCTGTTGGTGTCGGTCGCTTGCGGATCGTTCGCTGCATTTGCCATTTCCGGCATGTTAGTTCCTCCTAGAGCATCCTGTGTTGGCGAGTTGCTCTAACATATTGGGATCGACCGCTCTTTTTATCCTTTTCATGTAAAAGCACGTGAAAAAGGCGACAGATCCGGCGGGCGGCTTTGGCCACCGGGTGAAAATCTGAATATGTTGGCCCCAGCCGGAAAGGTCAAAGTCAAATCTGTGCCCACAGCTTATTGGACGCGGGGCCGATTGAACACGGGTACGAATGGAGAAAAGGATGGCAGTCAGCTGGGACGAAAAGCCGGTCGAGAGCGAAGTGATGTCGGTCAGGGATGACTGGATCGACTACAACGGCCATCTCAACATGGCTTATTACAACGTCCTCTTCGACACGGCTGTCGATCAGGTCTGTGAACGGCTCGGCCTCGGCCCCGGCTATGTCAAGGAATGCAACGCCTCCTTTTTCACCGCGGAAGTCCATGTCTGTTATGTTCGCGAGCTGAGCGTCGGCATGCCGGTCAGGGCCACGCTGCAGCTGATCGACTTCGATTCCAAGCGCGCCCATCTGTACCAGGAACTGCGCCATGCGGAAGAAGGCTGGCTGTCGGCCACGTCGGAGCAGATAAGCCTTCACGTCGACCTGGAAGCGCGCAAGGTCGTTCCATGGCCCGACGATATCCTGGCCAATCTGACTGCCCTCGCCCGGGCCCATGGCGGGCTGCCCCGTCCGGAACGATCGGGAAGGCGCATCGAAATACGAAAAAAGAGCTGATTCGGCGTGGCGCTTGAACAAAAGTCAGTGATTTGCACGCCGAACCGGCCATACGGCCCTGTTCTTTCGCTCCGACTCGGGCCAGATTCCTACGGAATTCCACATAGCTCGCTCAAAGCCCGCGACTGATGCGAAAAATAATAGAAACGGCCAGTCAACTTCCTGACATCCTCGTCAGCTGGATAACGCCGAACCTGCGCCAGTATCGGGCAAACCGGATGCATCTCGTCTGGGGCCTTGCCATCGTCATCGGAACCCTGGTGGCGCTGGCGGCAATCGCGTTCCGCACCGCGATCGGTCTCGTTCAATGGCCCTGGCTTGGCACGACGACCGAACTGACGATACAAGCCGCCGCACAGCAGCCCTGGTGGATCATTCTGCTGGCACCGACCGTGGGCGGCCTGCTGGTCGGCTGGATCCTGCAGAAGTACCATCCGTATCAGCGCGCCGGGGGCGTGCCCGACGTGATCGAGGCCCGGGCATATGGCGGGCGCGGCCTGCCGCTGCGCGCCGGGTTGTGGTCGGCCCTGGTGACCGTGCTCTCGCTCGGCAGCGGAGCGAGCGCCGGTCGTGAGGGCCCGGTCGTCCATCTGGGCGCGACGCTGGGTGCTGCCGTCTGCCGCTATTTCCAGCTGCCGGATTCCGCCCGGCGCATTCTGCTGGCCGGCGCGGTCGCCAGCGGCGTCTCCGCCTCGTTCAACGCGCCGATTGCCGGGGTGCTTTTTGCCCATGAGGTGGTGCTCGGCCACTATGCCACGTCGGCCTTCGTGCCGATCGTGCTGGCCTCGGTGATGGGGACGCTTCTCTCGCGCCTCTGGTTCGGCGATGTGGCCGCCTTCGAAATCCCGCTTTACGAGATCACCTCGTATCTCGAAATCCCGGCCTTTGCGCTCCTCGGCCTGACCTGCGCCGCCGTTGCCATCATCTTCCAGTTCGCCCTGATCGGAACCGACTGGGCGGCCCGCAACGTCACCATGCCGCTATGGCTGCGGCCCGTTGTCGGCGGCCTGGCGGTCGGCGCGCTCGGCATCTTCTTTCCCGGCATTCTGGGGGTCGGATATGAAGCGACCGACCTTGCGCTGAAGCACGAGCTGTCCATCACCGTCCTGCTGAGCCTGCTGATCGTCAAGACCGCCGCCACCGCCATCACGCTGGCCTCGCGCTTCGGAGGCGGCATCTTCTCGCCGTCCCTCTACCTCGGGGCCATGACGGGCGGAGCCTTCGGCCTCATCGCGGCTTCGGTGTTTCCGGAAATGGCGTCCAGCCACGGCCTCTACGCGATCCTCGGCATGGGTGCGGTTGCCGCCGCCGTTCTCGGAGCTCCCTTTTCCACCACGGTGATCGTGTTCGAACTGACCGGCGGGTATGCGCTTTCCATTGCCCTCCTCCTGGCGGTCTCCATTGCAACCGGCCTCACCCAGGCCGTTCACGGCAAGTCCTATTTCCACTGGCAGCTGGGCATGCGCGGCTGTTTCGTGAATGAAGGCGTGCACCGGTTCCTGAGCGAAACGGTGAAAGTGCGCGACTTCATGGATCCGCCTCCGGAGAATGAAGAACAGCGAACGTTCAGGCCCGGGAAAGACGGGCCCTACCTGCACGACACCGACACGCTGGAAAGCGCACTTAAGAGCTTCGACTCCTGCGGCATGGCGGCCTTGCCGGTTGTCCGCAAGGGCGATGCGACAACGATCATCGGCGTTGCCCGCCACGTCAGGGGCCTGCGCTACTTCAACGCCGCCCTCATCAGTGCCACCAAGGAAGAGCATCGCTGAACGAGAGCCGGTTGGGGCCGATGCGCTGTTTTAAATCGCCTTGGTCGCGTGTTCGAGCCAGATTCGCTCCCTGGCCCCGACAAGCGGTCCGATCTCTTCGCGGACCGTCTCATGGTAGCCGTTCAACCAGTTCCGTTCGTCCAGCGTCAGCAGCGGCACGTCCACCAGGCGCAAATCCATGGGGACCAAGGTGATCGTTTCGAAGCCGAGCATCGGCCGCTCGCCCCCCGGGATGTCTCTTGCCTGCGTCACGATCTCCAGGTTCTCCAGGCGGATCCCGTATTCGCCGGCGGGATAATAGCCCGGCTCGTTGGAGAGGATCATGCCCGGCTTCAGCGGCACGGTTCCGGTCTTGGCGATCCGCTGCGGCCCTTCATGGACGCTCAAATAGGCACCGACGCCATGACCGGTGCCGTGGTCGAAGTCGAGCCCGGCTTTCCACAGCTCGATCCGCGCCAGCGTGTCGAGCTGCGCGCCCGTGGTCCCTCCCGGGAACCTCGCCGTGGAGATGGCGATATGCCCCTTCAGCACCAGCGTGTAGTGCCTTTTCATCTCCGCGGTCATCTCCCCGACGGCCAGCGTGCGGGTGATGTCGGTGGTGCCGTCTTCGTACTGGGCGCCCGAATCGATCAGGAAAGGTTTGCCGACCGGAATTTTCCGGTTGCTGGTGCGGCTGACCCGGTAATGGCAGATCGCCCCGTTCGGCCCCGCCCCGGATATCGTGTCGAAGGAGATGTCCTTCAGGTCCCCCGTTGCCCGGCGAAACTCCTCCAGCTTTTCCGCGGCGCCGATCTCGTCCAGATCGCCCTTCACGGCCTCCTGGTCGAACCAGTAAAGGAAACCGACAAATGCCGCGGCATCGCGCAGGTGTGCGGCCCGGGCGCCCTTCAGTTCGGTCTCGTTCTTGATCGCCTTGGGCAGGAGAACCGGATCCTGGGCTTCCATCAAGGTTCCGCCCGACCCGGTGATCGCATCCGCGATGCCGACCCCCGCCAGGGCGGGATCGATCATGACCCTGGACCCCGCCTTGCCGAGTGTTGTCAGTCCCTGCTTGAAATCGTCCGGCTCCGCCAGATCCGTCAGCTCCGCGAGCGCATCGCGCACCGAGTTGGAAAGCTTGCGACCGTCGATGTAAAGCGAAGGCTTGCCGTCGGCCGGCACCGTCGCGAAGGAAAGCGGCAGCGGCGTGTGGCTGACATCCGAACCGCGGATATTGAACAGCCAGGCGATCGAGTCCGGCTGGGTCAGCACGCAGGCATCTGCCTTCTTGTCGGCCAGGGTGGACTGGATCTCGGCGATTTTCTCACGTGCGGACCGACCGGCAAGTTCGACCGCATAGAGGGAAACCTGCCCGACAGGCGGTGCCGGGCGGTCCTGCCAGACGCTGTCGATCGGATTGTCGTCCAGCGTCACCAGTTCCGCCCCCGCGTCCTCGCACACCTTCTTCAGGCGGCGGACATCCCGGACCGTATGAAGCATGGCGTCGATGCCGAGTTTCTGCCCCGGTTTCAGCCTTGCCGCCAGCCAGTCGGTAACCGGTTCGTTGATCAGGTGCTGCGCCGGGAACACATCCATATCCACCTGTTCGCGCACCTGGATCGTGTAGCGCCCGTCGACAAAGATGGCGGCACTGTCGCCGAGCACCGCAGCCATCCCGGCAGAGCCGGTGAAGCCGGTCAGCCATTGCAGCCGGCAGTCATGCGGCGGCACGTATTCACCCTGATGGGCGTCGGCACGCGGAACCAGAAAACCGTCGAGGCCACGGCGGGAAAGTTCGGCCCTTAGAAGCGCTGCATGCGGCGCTCCACAGGAGGGATCGCTGAGATCGTCAAAGTTCTGAAACATGAGCCGAACGGTAATTTGCCCGCGGCGATCGATCAAGCGGGATAATCGTCCGGGACGGGCGGAGAAACTCAAAATCATATCGCAGCGCAACATATTTCTTCGCATATGCGAAATACGCAAGGCTGTCATGCGTTTGGAAGCCTACCGGATGGCGGAGCAAGTCGGCATATAAGGTGCACAAGACAGAAAAAGACGTTCTCCCTAGGGAAGCTCTTGAACTTCAAAAAGGGACTGATCACATGACCATCGCAACCACCACTTCAACCCGTGCCGGCGGCAGCAACTTCATGCGCCGGGCATTTGACCGCATGATTGAAGCTCGCTCCGTTCAGGCGCGCCGCTACGTCAACGGTTACCTTCTCTCGCTCGACGACGCGACGCTGGCAGCACATGGCTACAACCGCAAGCAGCTTGAGCGCGAAGGCACTGCCCCCAGCGCATTCTAAGCCTCTCGGTCCCGCCAGGGCGGGACTGCGGACTTAAAGCACCGTGCAAACAAAGAGCCTGCCAGGATTTCCGGCAGGCTTTTTGTTTTTCAGTCGGTTGGCCTGCGTGGTTCATCCTGTTTTCGAGGGACACCGGAATTCAATGGTCTCCGTCCCGGGTCCGCGCCATGCGCTTCCTCACGCGGTCTTGCGGCCCCGGACGAGGGTCAGCGTCAGCCAGCCGTCCTTTTCCCGGCGTCTGTCCAGCACAAATCCCTGGCAGCCATAGGCAAACAGGATGCGCGGGCCGTCCTCGATCCTGAGGCCGGACAGGACGAGCGTAGCGGTCTGTGCCGCGCGCGCGCCGATGGACTTCGCCATTTTCATCAGCGGCCGTGCCAGGATATTGGCGATGATGAGATCAAACGGCCCGTAAAGCCGAAACCGCCGGTCGTCCATGCCATTGGCAGTGAACACCCGCACCAGATGCCCCGCATCGTTGAACCGTGCGTTTGCCAGGGCTGTTTGGGTGGCGACCGGATCGATATCCGTTGCCAGAACCGGCGTTTTCGCCTTCAGGGCCGCCGCGATCGCCAGAACGCCCGTGCCGGTACCAAGATCCAGGATGCTGTCATATTCACGCAAGGACAGCAGCCGGTCGATCTCCTCGAGGCATCCTGCGGTGGTCCCGTGATGTCCGGTACCGAAGGCAAGCGCCGCCTCGATCTCAAGGGCGATGGCGCCGGCCGGCACCTTGTGGCGGTCATGCTTTCCATGCACGACGAACCGGCCCGCCCGCACGGGCTTGAGGCCTTCGAGGCTCTTTTCCACCCAATTGATGTCCGGGAGTTCTTCCGCCTCCATCGGCGCGGCAAAGGCATCCGCCCCGACCCGGTCGCGAACGGTCTCCATCGCGGCGTCCGGCTCCGCGTCGAACAGCAGTACCTCGGCGGCCCACAGCCTGCCGTCCGGTGAGACCTCGTAAATGGTCACCGGATTGCCCTCGTCCTCGAACGCGCGTTCCAGAATGTCCGAAATCCGCTTGGCTTCCAGTTCTTCGGCGGTGATCCGCACCCGGATGGTTTTCATGACCGATTGCGCCCTTCGTAATTTGGTTCAAGGCGAGCGGTATAGCCGCAAGCTTGCGGACACGCCAGAGTGAACCACGGCAGACTGGGCAAAACGGCGCGCTGCTCCATTTCTTTCACAAGACGAAGGAAGAGACCGATGACGCTTTGTGAACCACGCATCGACACGCACCGCCCCACCGACCACCGGGCGGCTTTTCTGTCGCTTCTCTTGATCCTCACCGTCCTTTGCCTTGCCGTGCTGCCGGCCGCATCCCATGCAACGGAGTATCAGGACGAGTTGTTCGAAGCGCTGAAAAAGGCGGCGAACGAGGAGGAAGCCCGAAAGATCGAGGATGATATCTGGCACTCCTGGCTGGACGCGGCGCCGACACCGGAAATCCGGGAGAAGATCGACACCGCCATGCGCCGGCGCGACTCCTATGACTTCCAGGGCGCCAAGGACCTGCTCGACGAGGTGGTCGAAGAAGTTCCCGACTATTCCGAGGGCTGGAACCAGCGCGCCTTTGTCCTGTTTCTGCAGGGCAATTACGAGGCCAGCCTCGAGGATGCGGAACGCGCGCTTGCCCTGGAGCCCCGCCATTTCGGCGCCCTGTCCGGGAAGGCCATCATCCTGATGACGTTGGGGCGGGTACAACCCGCTCAGGAGGCCCTCAGGCAGGCGGTCGAGATCCATCCCTTCCTGAAGGAACGCCACATGCTGATCGAGCCGGAGGGAGTGGAGCTGTAGCTGTCGGAAAAGCTCGGGGACGAAGATGCTCTCGGCGTGAACCGCGCGACAGAATATCCGGAGCTACGCCGGGGATGATCGTCTGAGTAAGCCCCGCTGAACGTACGCCGCCTCCCACCGACCTCATCCTGAGAGTCTGACTCGAAACTCATTTTGTTAGCTTTGCCTGTCGCCTGATGATTAGTTCGATGTTTGCGATATAGATCCAAGCGGTTTGGGTTTCCTGTTTTGCTTCAAAGTCTTTTGCAAGGCGTCTGCGTCGGCCGAACCAGGCAAAGGTTCTCTCAACAACCCATCGTCTTGGCAGGAGCGCAAATCCCTTGACCCCAGGTGGCCGTTGCACGATTTCGATCGACCATGGCCCGCAATCCTTGAGCTTTTCCAGAAGCTTCGGGCCACGGTAGACGCGATCGGCGAAGATATGAGTAAGATCGGGATAGATCCGCCGCAGGCTTTGCAGCAGCGGCACAGCTGCGTGCACGTCCTGGATATTGGCGGGATGCACCAGAACGTCCAGAACGAGCCCGTCTGTATCGGTGACGATGTGACGCTTGCGACCCTTGATGCGCTTGAAGGGATCAAGGCCTCGTGGCCCGCCGACTTGGGTCGTTGCCACGCTCTGGCTGTCGATCACACCGGCGGACGGAGTGGCACTGCGTGCCTGCGCTTGTCGGTGCTGCTCCACTATCCGCCGGTTCAACCCACGCCATAACTCATTGTCACGCCACGCATAAAAGTATCTCTGGACAGTCGAGCGCGGCGGAAAATCACTTGGCAAAAAGCGCCAGGGGCAGCCCGTACGCAGCAGATAGAGGATCGCGTTGACCACTTCCCGAAGCGACGTTGTGCGCGGCCTCCCACGCTCTCGCCTCTCCGGAAGATGAGGCGCGATCAAATCCCACTCTTCGTTCGTCAGATCGCTTGCGTAACGCTGGCCACGACGCTCATAGTTGGCACGGGTGATCTCGGTCCACATGGTGAAGCTCCGTTCTGTTAGCGCAATAACGGAATCACAAGCGGCCGGGATCACTCAATACATTTCGGGCCAGTCTCTGAGGAGCGAGCCTGCTCGCGTCTCGAAGGATGCGCCGCTTGCTCCGCGTCCATGCTGCGAGACGGGCCAGAAGGCCCTCCTCAGCATGAGGCCTGTGGGGAGGTGGGGCAGAATTGGCCTGGCTGTCAGGCTCTACATCTGAAATGTTTCACCGGACAATTTGCGGAAATGCCACATAGGCACATCCCGAACAGATGGGCGCCTGGTGACACCTGCAACCCGTCAGTGCCGCTCGACAAAGCTGTCGATGACCTTCTTGACGCCGGCCTTTTCGAAATCGATGGTCAGTTTGTTGCCCTCGATCGACTTGATCGCCCCGTATCCGAACTTGATGTGAAACACCCGCTCGCCGAGGGAGTATTCGGACGGCGTATCGCTGACGGATTTGGCGACCAGTTCGCCCTCGATGGTGAGCGGTCCCTGGCGTTTCATGCGTGCCGACTGATAGCCGCGCCCGCCCTCGGAAAACCCCTCGGATGACCGGGCCCTCTGAGCCCTCTTCCAGCCCGGCGTTGAATAGCTTCCGGTATCGAACGGATCGTGACTGTCGAAACGGGACGGCCCGTAACCGCCACCCCCATATCCACCGTAGCTGGTCGACGGTTCGGCGATCTCCACATGATCCACCGGCAGCTCGTCCAAGAAGCGGGACGGCAGGGAGGACTGCCACTGGCCATGGATGCGCCGGTTGGAAGCGAAATAGATCTTGGCGCGCTTCTTGGCACGGGTAATGCCGACATAGGCAAGGCGGCGCTCTTCCTCCAGCCCCGCCCGGCCGCTCTCGTCGAGCGAGCGCTGGTGCGGGAACAGCCCCTCTTCCCAGCCCGGCAGAAAGACGGTGTCGAATTCCAGCCCCTTGGCGGAGTGCAGCGTCATGATCGACACGGCATCCGTCGCATCGGCGCTGTCCCGGTCCATCACCAGGGAGATATGCTCCAGGAACCCGGTCATGGATTCGAACTCGTCCATCGAGCGGATCAGTTCCTTCAGGTTGTCGAGCCGCCCGGGCGCTTCGGCGGAGCGGTCCTGACGCCACATTTCCGTGTAACCGCTTTCGTCCAGGATGATTTCAGCCAACTCGGTATGTTTCATCTGCTCCAGCTGGCGCCGCCAGCGGTCGAAATTGTCGAGCACGTTTTTCAGCGCATTGCGCGGCTTGGGCTTCAGTTCTTCCGTGTCGATCAACTGGCTGGCCGCCTGCATGAGCGGGATGCGCTCGGCCCGGGCGACCCCGTGCACCAGCTTGATCGTGGCCTCGCCCAGGCCCCGTTTCGGCGTGTTGACGATCCGCTCGAAGGCGAGATCGTCAGACGGCTGCACGACGCAGCGGAAATAGGCCATGGCATCGCGGATTTCCAGGCGCTCGTAAAAGCGCGGACCGCCGATGACCCGATAGTTGAGACCGAGGGTGACGAAACGATCTTCGAACGAGCGCATCTGGAAGGAGGCGCGCACCAGAACCGCCATCTCGTTGAGAGAATGGCCCTTGGTCTGCAGCGCTTCGATTTCCTCGCCGATCGTCCGGGCTTCTTCTTCGGAATCCCACACGGAGGCGACCGACACCAGATCGTGGTCGGGTTCCGAAAAATCCGTGAAAAGCGTCTTGCCGAGCCGGCCCTCGTTGAAGGAGATCAGATGGGATGCCGCCGCCAGGATGTGGCTGGTCGAGCGGTAATTGCGCTCCAGGCGGATGACTGTCGCGCCCTTGAAGTCATGCTCGAAGCGCAGGATGTTGTCGACCTCCGCCCCACGCCAGCCATAGATCGACTGGTCGTCGTCGCCGACACAGCAGACATTGGGATTGCCCTGGGCGAGCAGACGCAGCCACAGATACTGCGCAACGTTGGTATCCTGATACTCGTCCACCAGCATGTAGCGGAAGCGGCGCTGGTAGTCCTTCAGGACATCGGGGTGCTTCTTGAACAGCGTGATCACATGCAGCAGCAGATCGCCGAAATCCGCGGCATTCAGGATCGACAGGCGCTCCTGATACTCGCGGTAGAGCTTGCGGCCCTTGCCGTTTGCAAACGCCCGCGCCTCGCCTTCCGCAATGTCCTCCGGACCGAGCGCCCGGTTCTTCCAGCCGTCGAGAATGCCGGCGAAGGCGCGTGCCGTCCAGCGCTTGTCGTCCAGCCCCTCGGCCTGGATGATCTGCTTGATCAGGCGGATCTGGTCGTCCGTGTCGAGAATGGAGAAACTGGATTTCAGGCCGACAAGCTCGGCATGTTTGCGCAGGATCTTGACGCAGATGGAGTGGAACGTGCCGAGCCAGGCCATGCCCTCCACATTGCCGCCGACAAAGCCCGCAATGCGTTCCTTCATCTCCCGCGCGGCCTTGTTGGTAAAGGTCACCGCCAGGATTTCGAACGGCCGCGCCCGGCCGGTCGCCAGGATATGGGCGATGCGCGTCGTCAGGACCCGGGTCTTGCCAGTGCCGGCCCCGGCCAGCACCAGAAGCGGCCCTTCCGTCGTTTCCACGGCCTGGCGCTGCTCCGGGTTGAGACCGGCAAGATAATCGGAGGGCGCTCCCCGTGCCGCCATGGCCCGCGCGGCAATCCCGCCTTCCCGCCTCGCCGGCACGGGCGCGGACTCTATCCGTGTGCCGACCGGCTGAAAGGGATCGTCGAATGAATCGTCATACCCGTTCGGGTCTGCCATGGTTCACTGGTCCGGTTCTTAGAGCTCCAGATCAACCTGCTTTCAGGTGCGCGCGCAAAAGCAGACGGGTTGATCGATCTAAATCAGTTCTGGCGTCAGGTCTGCACGCAAACACAATGCGGAGCAGATACTCGGCTGAGAACAATATAGCAACAACCCGGCGCTGGCGAGGCCGGATAGCGGGATTTGGTGGGGACAAGAGATGCCGCGCCCATGTCCTTGGCGAAGCTTCAGAAGCCCACACCCCCAGCTCTAACGATAGTCCACCGGATTGTCATCCCTGCACGCTGGGACCGGATAATGCCGGGCGCTTTCGGATCAACGGACGGGGTTGGCGGACCTCCTGTCCTCGCCAACGCCAAACCGGGACGACAACGACAGGTTCGGGGAACCCTCACGCCCCGACCAGATCGAACCAGTCGTCCTCGGAAATCACGTCGATATCCAGATCCTGCGCCTTTTTCAGTTTCGATCCGGCACCCGGACCCGCCACGACCAGATCGGTCTTCGCGGAGACCGAGCCGGATACCTTGGCCCCGTAGCGTTCGGCCATGGCCTTGGCCTCGTCCCGGGTCATGCGTTCCAGGGAACCGGTGAAGACCACCGTCTTGCCGGCGACGGGAGAACCGGAGGCGTCGATCTTTTCGGCTTCCTTCGGCGTCACCTGCTCGAGCAGCGCCTCAAGCTGTTCCCGGTTGTGCTGTTCCGCGAAGAACTCCACCAGAGCATCGGCAACGATCCGGCCGATGCCGTCGATGTCGTTGAGCTCGGCATAGGCCTCGCCGTCCGGGTCGTGAGCAGCCTTCATCGCCGCGTAGAATGCGTCCCAGGAGCCGTAGGCCCGCGCCAGCAGCTTGGCATTGCCCTCGCCGACATGGCGGATGCCGAGCGCGAAGATGAAGCGGTGGAGGTCGATCTCGCGACGGGCATTGATGGCCTCGAACAGGTTCTGCGCCGAAACGGCGCCCCAACCCTCACGGTTGCGCAGTTTCGTGAGGCTGCGCTTGTCGCGTTCTTCCAGGGTGAAGATGTCCGCGGGGGACATGACCAGGCCGTCCCTGTAGAAGGCATCCACCTGCTTGTCGCCGAATCCTTCGATGTCGAAGGCATTGCGAGACACGAAGTGCTTCAGCTTTTCCGTTGCCTGCGCGGGGCAGATCAGCCCACCGGTGCAGCGGCGCACCGCATCGACGCGGCCGGTCTTCTCGTTCTCCTCGCGCACCGCGTGGCTGCCGCAGGCAGGACAAACGGTCGGAAACTCGTAGGGGCTGGCGCCCTCGGGGCGTTTTTCCAGATCGACATCGACGATCTGCGGAATGACGTCGCCCGCGCGCTGGATTTTCACCGTGTCACCGATGCGCAGATCCTTGCCCTCCCGGATCGGTTCGCCATCCTGGCCGATGCCCTTGATATAGTCCTCGTTGTGCAAGGTCGCGTTGGAAACCACCACACCGCCGACCGTGATCGGCTCCAGTTTGGCAACGGGCGTCAGGGCCCCGGTACGGCCGACCTGGATCTCGATCTCGTTGAGGATGGTATAGGCCTGCTCCGCCGGGAACTTGTGGGCGATCGCCCAGCGCGGCGAGCGGGAGACGAAGCCCAGGCGCTCCTGCAGGTCGAGCCGGTCAACCTTGTAGACGACCCCGTCGATGTCGTAGTCGAGCTGTGCCCGCCCCTCTTCGATGGAGTGGTAGACGGCAATGAGTTCTTCCACGGTTTCGCAGCGTTTCATGAGCGGATTGACCTGAAACCCCCAGGCCTCGAGCTGGCTGACCATGCCGGATTGCGTGTCTTCCGGCATGTCGCTCATTTCGCCCCAGGAATAGGCAAAGAATCTCAGCGGCCGCGAGGCGGTGATTTCGGGTTTCAATTGGCGAAGGGACCCGGCAGCGGCGTTGCGCGGATTGGCGAAGATCTTGCCGCCATTGGCGGCCATCCGTTCGTTCAGCGCCTGAAAATCCTTGTGCGCCATGTAGACTTCGCCGCGCACTTCCACAACCTCCGGAACGCTGCCCGAGAGCGTCACCGGTATGTCCTTGATGGTCTTTGCATTCTCGGTCACGTTTTCGCCCGTTGTGCCGTCGCCCCGCGTGGCGGCATGGACCAGCTTGCCGTTCTCATAGCGCAGGGACAGGGACAGGCCGTCGATTTTTGGCTCCGCCGTCACCGCAAGCGTGCCCATCAGCGGATCGAGCTTCAGGAACCTTCGCACCCGGCCGACAAAGTCCCGCACGTCGTCGTCGCTGAAGGCATTGTCGAGAGACAGCATGGGCACGCGGTGCGTGATCTTGCCGAATCCGGACGCGGGAGCCGCCCCGATCCGGGCGGACGGGCTTTCAGGCACGATGAGGTTCGGGAAGCGGGCCTCGATTTCCGAATTGCGGCGCCTGAGAGCATCATAGTCCGCATCGGAAATACTCGGCGCATCTTCCTGATGGTAGCGCCGGTCATGCTCCGCGATTTCGGCTGCCAGCCGTTTCAGCTCAACCTGCGCTTCTTCCAGGGTGAGGTCGGTAACATCGATCTGGGCGGTTGAGGTGTCGGTCATGATGTCTTCACGGATTATGTCAGCGGATGGAGCGGATTTGATAACCGGTTTCAATCGGATAGCGGAACCTATCCGTGTGCTCAAGCGTTCATGCGCCAACTGTAACATTTACTGTCGGACTTGCCGGAAGACTCAGGAGGTCGAAATGGCTGAACATGACCGCGAAACCCACTATGTCGAAAAATCGAGCGGCAGTGGTGCCGGATGGTTTATCGCCGGTGCCCTGATAGTGGTGTTGATTATCGGTGGAGTGCTCTATGCGAACGGCTACTTTGGCACGGGCGACAGCGTCAGCATTGAAATGAACGCCCCGAGCACGGACAGCGGAACCGCACCGGCGGGCGATACGGATTCCGGCTCCGGGACGGGTGTCGAACCTGCTGCACCCGAACCCGCAGCACCCGAGCCGGCTACGCCGGCAGACGGGCAGTAAGTTTTCTTACGCACAGATGCGTGAATGCGGCGGGAGGCTTCGGCTATCCCGCCGTTTCCGTGAGCAGCTTGCCGGCCGCGGCACGCGCCTCGTCGGTGATCACGCTGCCAGCCAGCATTCTGGCGATTTCCTCACGCCTGTGCCCCTCGTCGATACGCTTGACCCGCGTCGCGACCCGGTCCGGCGTCGTCGGTTCCTTGACAATCAGGAAATGGCCTTCCGCGCGGGCCGCGACCTGCGGCGCATGGGTAACGGTGAGGACCTGAACATTGTCGGCCAGACGCGCAAGGCGCACGCCGATGGCCTCGGCGACCGCACCGCCGACGCCGGTGTCGATTTCGTCGAAAACGAGCGTGGGAGCCGACCCCTTGTCGGCCAGAGACACTTTCAGCGCCAGAAGGAACCGGGACAGTTCGCCGCCGGAGGCGACCTTCATGATCGGCCCCGCTCTGGTTCCCGGGTTTGTCTGAACGTGGAATTCCAGCTGGTCGATACCGGAGCGGCCGCGGCTTTCCGGATCGCTCTGCAATTCAACGATGAACCGGGCACGCTCCAGCTTCAGGTCCGGAAGTTCGGCCTCGACCGATTTTTCCAGGGCCTTGGCGGTCTTTGTGCGCTTGCCCGATAGAGCGGCGGCCTTTTTGTCATAGTCCGAACGAGCTGCCGCAGCCGCCTTGACGAGAGCCGCGAGCTTGTCCTCTCCCGCATCGAGATCGGAGAGATCACCGGCCATGCGCTCGCAAAGGGCAGCAAGTTCGTCGACCGGCACGGAGTATTTGCGCGAAGCCGCGCGAAGGGCAAACAGGCGTTCTTCGGCCGCTTCCAGTTCGTGCGGGTCGAACTCCGTCTCCCGTAATGCGCTTTCCAGCCCGGCGCGCGTTTCCTCCAAAAGGTCGAGCGCCTCGGACAGTGTCCTGACCGGCTGTCCCAGAAGATCCGGCACCTGATCCGTCTTGCGCTCGAGCCGGCGCAGCAGACTGGCAAGTTCCGGCATCGGGGATGCGGAGCCGTTGAGCGTTTCGAAGGCCTCGGCGAGATCACCGGCGATTTTTTCCACCCGCATCATGTCGGCACGCCGGGTCGCCAGCTGTTCCTCTTCACCCGCCTGAGGTTTGAGGGTGCTCAGTTCGTCGACCGCCGCACGCAGGAAGTCTGCCTCGTTGCGGGCCGATTCGATGCGCTTCTCGTGGTCGCTCACAGCCTTTTCCGCTGCCCTGAACGCCGTATAGGCGCGGCCGACGGCGTCCACATCGCCCGTCAACCCGCCAAATACATCGATAAGCGCCCGGTGGCTGTCGGGATCGACCAGGGCCCGGTCGTCGTGCTGGCCGTGGATCTCGACCAGGAGAGACCCCGCCTGCCGCAATAGACCCGCACTGACCGGCTGGTCGTTGACAAAGGCGCGCGTGCGCCCGTCCGCCGTCTGAATACGGCGCAGGATCACGTCCCCGTCATCGACCACATCATTGTCTCGCAGGAGCGCCCGAACCGGATGGTCCGCGGCGACATCGAAAACGGCAGTCACCTGTCCCTGGGCCTCGCCGTGACGGACGAGATCCGCATCGCCGCGGGCCCCAAGAGCCAGCGACAGAGAATCGAGAAGGATGGATTTACCCGCACCGGTTTCGCCGGTGAGAACCGACATTCCTGCGGTGAAGTCAAGGTCAAGACGGTCGATGAGTACGATGTCACGAATAGACAGCGTGACCAGCATGTAGGGATGCTCCTCAGATTCGGCGCGGCTCACCATACAGGAGAACCGAGCCGTCTTTCCAGAGCCTGCGAGGCCGTTGCTTCACAAAATGGCAGAGCTCATGAACGCTGCGCCGCTGCAAGGCGGAAAGCGGCGGAAAACCGTCAGGTCCTGAGGCTGCTGAACGCCCGGCTGATCCAGCTGCCGCTATCTTCGGAAGGCTCGTACCCCCCTTGTTAAGAAGGGAATAGGCGTCCTTGTACCACTGGCTGTCCGGATAGTTGTGGCCAAGCACCGCCGCGGCGGTCTGCGCTTCGCTGACGACGCCAAGCGCGTAATAGGATTCGGTCAGGCGGAACAGGGCTTCCTCGACGTGGCGCGTGGTCTGATATTCGAGCACGACCGTCTTGAAGCGGTTGATGGCGGCAATGTAGTTGCGCTTGTTGAGATAGTAGCGGCCGACCTGCATTTCCTTGCCGCCCAGCTGGTCGTGCACGATCCGCAGCTTCTCTTCCGCATCCGGCACATATTCGGATTCGGGGAAGCGCTGGATCAGCTCGTTAAAGGCGGATGCCGCCTTTTTCGTCACCGCCTGATCGCGGGTGATGTCCGGCATCTGACGGAAATAGCTCTGCCCGGCGATGTAGAGCATGTAGGCGGAATCCTCGTCCCCCGGATAAAGGGTCACGAACCGCCTCGCAGCGTTCACCGCCTCGGTGTATTTGCCGCGCGAGTAATTCAGGAAGGCCAGGTTGACGAGCGACTTCTTGGAATACTCGGAATAGGGATAGAGCTTGTCGAGCTCTTCGAACTTCTCGGTGGAGTCGCGCAACTTGCCCTGCGCGCGCAACGCCAGTCCTTCGTTGAAGAGAACTTCCGGCGGCGTGTCGTTCAGGGCCAGGTCGTCCAGGTCATCCTTGCCGCTACAGGCCGCAAGGAGGATTGGCGTTGCCAAGACGGCCATTCTCAAAAGGATTTTCATACGCTTGGCTCTGCTCACGTCAGAACCGGTACCCATTCCGTTCACGCCTATACTCCCGAGCCCCTGCAGGCCCATCCGGGCCCTTTTCAATAAGGCCACCTGATTTATCGACAGGAGTGTTTAGCGGAAATCACCTGTCCCCGTCACGCCCTGATCGGCCATCTGACGGTTTTTTTGAGCAAATTTATGGCAGAGCAACCAAATTGTGCCGATTTCCGCGGAAATGAAAATGGCCGCTTCGGACAAGCGGCCTCAATAACCGGTCAGGAAACATCCGGGCCGAAGGCGGCAGCGGCTGCAAGGCCGCCCTTTTCCACCTGCCCCACCTGGCGGTAGGCCGGTGCCTCGACGATTTCAAAGGCGCTCGGATCCTCGAAAAGCTTCACGAGAATGGAATGGTTCATCTTGTGGCCGCCCTTGTAGGACCGGTAAAGGCCCAGGATCGGCAGGCCCGCCAGGGCAAGATCGCCAACGGCATCGAGGGCCTTGTGACGTGCGAACTCATCCGGCCAGCGCGTGCCTTCCGGATTGAGAACCTTGTCGTCGCCAATGGCAACCGAGTTTTCCAGGGACGAGCCCAGGGCAAAGCCCATCTTCCACAGCTGTTCGACGTCCTTCACGCGGCCGAAGGTGCGCGCACGGCACAGATCCTCACGGAACACTTCCGGCGTCAGGTCGGATACGAATTGCTGACGGCCGATAAGCGGCGTATCGAAATCGATGGTGATGTCGAACTTCGTGCCGCTGTGAGGATGCAGTTCACACCAGGCGCCGCCATTGTCGACCCGCACGGTTTTCTTGATCTTGAGATAGCGGCGGCCGCGGTCGAGCTTCTTCACTCCGACCTGCTCGATGGCATCCACGAATGCCTTGCTGCTGCCGTCCATGATCGGCATTTCCGGCCCGTCGATTTCAGCGATCACGTTGTCGATGCCCATGCCGAACAGGGCGGCCATGAGATGTTCGACTGTGGAAACCCCTTCCTTGGACGGATCGCCCAGAACCGTGCAGAGCGCTGTCGCGGAGACTTTGTTCCAAAGGGCGGGAACCTCTGTGGACGTCTCCTGGTCGGTCCGGGTGAATATGATCCCGACACCTGCGTCGGCGGGCAACAGTGTGATCGACGCGGGTTCCCCCGAATGGACACCGATTCCAGTCAGGGTCACCTGATCGGCAAGCGTTGTCTGTCGGTCTACATATGTGGTCATAAGGCCCTGCCCTTCCGGTTATGACCGGGAGAAATCCGGGATTCACGTGCTGAACATACGGACTTTTCACGATCATGAATTGCCGCGAACATAGTCCCGATGCCTGGAAGAGCGAAATAAAGCTTTATTACGTTTTGTAACGATCCACAGGACCCCAAGGCACTGATAAGACAGCCGTTTCGATGCCGCAACGGAAACAGCCCGGAGCAAAGGCTCCGGGCTGCTGCGATCAGGGAAGAAGATCGCGCTGCGAATCAGTTGGCTTGACGGCGGAGAAACGCCGGTATTTCCAACTGTTCGTCCTCGGTGGAGTTGACGGGCTTCGGCGATGCACGGCCCGTTCCATCCAACTGTCCGGCCGCGCCCTGGGCAGACGGCCGCGCCTGCGGCGCACGCGGAGCCGGCTGGGACGCAGGCTGCATTTGCGGCGCGGTGCGGGCAACCGGCGCGCCTTCATGCTCTTCCTCTTCCTCCCGGCGGCTCAAGCCGCTGGCAAGACGCCGGAGAAGCCCCATCGGACGCCGGTCTTCGTCATCATGCTCGTCATAGAATTCCGCGGGAGCGGCCTGTTGCGGCTGTGCTGCGGAAAACTGCTGCGGAGCGGGTGCCTGCTGCTGCGGCTGCGGCCGGGCCGGCTGGGTGCTGGTCGAAGCGGCCTGCTGAGCCCGGATTTCACGCTGAGCGATCGGCGGGAAGTCCTCCACGCGCGGCATGCGCGGCGCCGGGTTGTGGTGTTCGGCGACCGGCGGGATGTATGGCTGGCTGACAGGTGTGTCCTCGGCAACCGGCCCCGGCAGATCCTCTCCAACGTCCATCAGCGCGGACTTGTCGTTGAAGCTTCCGCTCGACGGCTGGACGCGCTTGATTTCCACATCCGGATCGCTGGCGACGGACACGGACTGGGGCTCGGGAATTGCCAGCTCCTTTTCCAGGCTGGCAACAGCCTTGGCTGCCGCATCCTGGGCATTTGCCTTGCCGGTTGCGGCATGGGACTTGGACGTGGTGATTTCCGGCGGACGGCTGGCTGCAGGCGCCTCGCTTTTCACGTACTGTGCTGACTGTCCGGGAAAGGTGTTGGCCGCCAGGCCTTCCTCCCTGTCAATGCCGGTGGCAACCACGGAGACGCGGATGATTCCGTCGAGGGTTTCGTCGAAGGTCGCGCCAAGGATGATGTTGGCGTCGGCGTCGACTTCCTCGCGAATGCGGGTGGCCGCTTCATCCACTTCGAACAGCGTCAGGTCATTGCCGCCCGTGATGGAAATCAGCAGGCCCCTGGCGCCCTTCATCGACGATTCGTCGAGAAGCGGGTTGGCGATTGCCGCTTCGGCCGCCTGCTGCGCGCGCTTCTCGCCGCTGGCTTCACCGGTGCCCATCATGGCCTTGCCCATGCCGCGCATTACGGAGCGGACATCGGCAAAGTCGAGGTTGATGAGACCTTCCTTCACCATCAGGTCGGTGATGCAGGCAACACCGGAATAGAGCACCTGGTCGGCCATCGCGAATGCGTCGGCGAAGGTGGTCTGTGCATTGGCGATCCGGAACAGGTTCTGGTTCGGAATGACGATCAGCGTATCGACACTGCGCTGCAGCTCTTCGATGCCGGAATCCGCAATGCGCATGCGGCGGGCACCTTCGAACTGGAACGGCTTTGTGACGACGCCGACGGTCAGGATGCCCTGTTCGCGTGCCGCGCGGGCAATGACCGGGGCAGCGCCGGTGCCGGTGCCGCCACCCATGCCGGCGGTGATGAACACCATGTGCGATCCGGACAGGTGGTCGTTGATCTCGTCGATCACCTCTTCAGCCGCGGCAGAGCCGACTTCAGGCTGAGAGCCCGCGCCAAGGCCTTCCGTGACGGCCACGCCCATCTGGACGAGTCGTTCGGACTGGTTCATGGCAAGAGCCTGGGCATCCGTGTTGGCAACGACGAAGTCGCAGCCCTGGAGGCCAGCTGTGATCATGTTATTGACGGCGTTTCCGCCCGCGCCGCCGACGCCGAAAACCGTAATGCGCGGTTTCAGCTCCTGAATATCGGGCATCTTCAGGTTAATGGTCATGTTTTCCTCGCGACCCACTGGCACCCCCGATGCGGGGGAACCCTCTTCTTCCCTAAATTCCTCTGCCATTCCTGGCAGTTCCAATTCCTGGCTGTCGTCTTCTTGGCTCATATCGTCAGAAGCTTTCCCTGATCCACTGGCCCACGCGGGCCAGGTAACCAGATTGTCCGCTCCACGCCGATCTCCGGTTCTTGTGTTCGAACTGCTCGATCTGGGCGACTTGCGGATAAATCAAGAGACCCACCGCGGCGGCGAATGCCGGACCTTTGGCAGCCTCGGGAAGACCGGCGACGCCTAGCGGCCGGCCAAGACGGACGTTGCGCCCCAGGATGTGACGCGCAACTTCTCCAAGACCTGTGAGCTGACTGCCCCCCTGTCAGCACGATCTGCTTGCCGACACGACCGGCAAAGCCGGATGCGATCAGGCGATCTCTCACGAGTTCAAGGATCTCTTCCACGCGCGGACGAATGACCCGGGTCAGGGCCGAGCGCGGAATCTGGTTCGGCAAGTCGCCATCGCTTTCCAGCGGCGGCACCGTGAGCAGGTCACGGTCGTCGGAGCTGGAGGTCAGCGGCGAGCCGTAAAGAGTTTTCAGGCGCTCTGCGTCCTGGAGACGAGTCGCAAAAGCGCGGGCGATATCGGTGGTGACATGATTACCGCCAACGGCAATCGCGTCGAGGTGAACCATCTGGCCATCAACAAAAACCGACAGGGTGGTCGTGCCGCCGCCCATGTCGATGCAGGCAACGCCAAGCTCCGCTTCGTCGTCGACAATGGTGGAAAGCCCGCTGGCAAAGGGCGTTGCCACCATGGTCTCCACATGCAGGTGCCCGCGGTTGATGCACAGTTCCAGGTTGCGGACCGGTGGGATCTCCGCCGTCACCACCTGCATCTCCACACCAAGCTTGTGCCCCATCATGCCGCGCGGATCACGAATGCCGCGGCTACCGTCCAGCGAATAGGATATCGGCAGCGCGTGGGTGACTGCCCGGCCGTCAGTGACCGAATGGCTGGAGCCGGCGGACAGAACCCGCTGGATATCGGCCTCCGAAACGCTGTCGCCGGCAAGCGGCACGCTGGCGCTGTAAATCTCGCTCTGCAGGCGGCCGCAGCTGATATTGGAAATCAGCGACTCGACCGTCACACCCGCCATGCGCTCGGCACTGTCGACGGCCAGGCGAATGGCCTGCTCGGCGGCATCCATGTCGACCACGACACCGGACTTGATCCCCCGCGAGCGCTGATAGCCGTAGCCAAGCACTTCCACCTTGTGGGAGCGGCTGGAGAGAATGGACTTCTCTTCGCGCGGCACCAGCTTGGCGATCAGGCAGCAGACCTTGGTCGATCCCACGTCGAGAACCGACATGATGACCGCACGCCGGCTCGGCAGCGGCCGCATTTTTGGCAGGTAAAGAAGGCTTCCGGAACCGCTCATGTATCCCGCTCCTTCCAACCGGCGCCGCCGGTGCCGCCGGTCATGACCTTGCGCTGTTCAGCCGCCTCGGGCGACAAACGTACGGTCACCCGGTCTGCCAGGCGCATATCGATCGCCACGATGTCACGGGACAGCAGAGCACTCTCCTCATCCATTTTCACCAGGTCAGCCAGCGCGGCATCGACGTTTTCAGCCGGCAGGCGAACGGAAATGCCGTTTTCCAGTTGCAGATCCCAGCGGCGTTCGCTGATCAGGAATGCGGCGCGCACGCGCGGGCGCAGCTCCGGCACCTTTGCCAGCGCGGTATTGATTTCCGCGGCCCGGCGCTGAGCGCCGTGATTGACCACCAGCAGCAGGTTGGCGTAGCGGCCGTCGACCTGATCTGTGATGACCTCACCTGATTCGTTTACGATCGAGACCAGATCCCCACGCTGCCACAACGCATAGGGAACCTTCTCCTCGATCCTGATCTGGAGCGTGCTCGGATAGAGTTTCATCACCGAGGCGTTCTTCACCCAGGCCATCTGGTTCAGGCGCTCGCGCGCGGTGTCCGCGTCGAACAGCGCCAGGGACGAGCCTTCGTGGATTTCCAGCGCTTCGAGTATCTGGAATTCGTTGATTTCGCTCTGGCCGGAAAGCTTCACCGCTTCGATGCCGAAGCCTGCGGCGGACAGCAGCGCATCGGAAACGATGCGGCCGTGCCCCCCTATGACTATTCCATAACCAATTGTTAAGGTTAAGAAACCAAGTGCGGCAGCAGACCCCGTCCACTGCGGCAGTTCCGCCAGTCGCCCGGCGGCGCGCCATACCGGCTGACGGTGCAAACGCGCAACGCCGCGCCCGCGCGGAGCCAGTTCGGCCTCCAGCGGGGTCAGTGCATTGCGTTTGTGTTTGCGACCTAGCGACAGCAACTTGCGTCCTCAACCATCCAACTAACCAGATCCTTGAAACTCATCCCCTGATAGGCCGCCAGTTCCGGCACTAGAGAGGTTGGCGTCATGCCTGGTTGCGTGTTCACTTCAAGGCAAATCAGTTCGCCGCTTCCGTCTTGTTTCTCGTCGAAACGGAAATCGGCCCGGGATACGCCGCGGCAACCCAAAGCCTGATGCGCCTTAACCGCTAGTGTCTCTATGGTTTGGTAAACAATCGGTGAAATTTTTGCAGGAAGAATGTGTTTTGAACCGCCTTCTACATATTTTGCATCATAATCGTAGAAGCCATGCCCCACCGGAACGATGTCGATGACCCCGATCGACCTGTCGTTCATGACCGCGCAGGTCAGTTCCCGGCCGTCGATAAACTTTTCGCACATCAGGACATCCGGGTACGGCCAGTCCGCACGGCTCAGCTCCTGGGGCGGAAACTCTTGATCTTCCTTGACAATCAGGACCCCGAAGCTCGACCCTTCGTTGATCGGCTTCAGCACGTATGGCGGCGCCATCGGATGTTCGCGCTGGATGTCGTGGCGGTTCACGACAAGGTGTTCCGTGACCGGAATCCCCGCCGCCGCCATCACCGCTTTGGCCTTCACCTTGTTCATCGCAAGGCTCGAAGCCAACACGCCGGAATGTGTATAGGGGATGTTAAGAAACTCTAAGATTCCCTGAACGCAGCCGTCCTCGCCGTAAGGACCGTGCAATGCGTTGAAGGCCACATCCGGCTTCAGTTTCTTGAGCACCGCGGAAATATCCCGGTCCACGTCGATGCAGGTGACCTTGTAACCGGCCTCTTCCAGGGCGCTTGCGCACTCCCTGCCGCTTGCCAGGCTGACCGGGCGTTCGTTCACCCAGCCGCCCATCAATACGGCAACGTGTTGTCTGGCCATTTACGCAGCCTCCCCTTCCTGTCCCAAAAACGGTTCGATTTTTTCCTGTGCCCCGAACTGTCCGAGACGCTTGATTTCCCATTCGAGCCGGATGCCGCTATTGGCCAGCACCCGCGCCCGCACGGTCTCGCCGAGCAGTTCCAGATCGTGGCCGCTCGCCTCACCCGTGTTGATCATGAAATTGCAGTGCATTTCGGACATCTGCGCTCCGCCGACGGTCAGTCCGCGGCAGCCGGCTGCATCGATTTCCTTCCAGGCCGAAGTCCCGGCCGGGTTCTTGAAGGTGGAACCGCCGGTCTTCTCCCGGATCGGCTGGGCCTTTTCCCGGTGCTCGACGACATCCGCCATTTCCCGGCGGATCGCCGCCTCGTCCTGCGGAACGCCTTCAAATACCGCGGACGTGAATATCAGGTCCCCGGAGGCGGAAGAATGGCGGTAGGCATAGCCCATGTCCGCATTCGTCAGCACATGGCGGCTGCCGCCGCGATCGTAGGCGGTGAGTTCAACCATCCGCTGGCAGGTTTCGGTCCCGTGCGCTCCCGCGTTCATGCGCAAAGCTCCGCCGAGGCCACCAGGAATTCCTGTGTAAAAGGCAAAACCCCCGAGGCCGGCCTTTGCGGCTGCCTCGGCCAGGCGCTTGTCCGGCACCGCGGCACCGGCCCTGATTCGGCCATTGCCGATCTCCTCGATCGCCCCGAAGCCCTTGGCGCTCAGCCGGATCACGACCCCTTCCAGCCCGCCGTCGCGGATGAGCAGGTTGGATCCGAGGCCCACCGGGAGAACCGGAACGTCCTTTGGCAGTTTCTTGAGAAACAGCGACAGGTCATCCTCGTCGGCCGGCTGAAACATCAGTTGCGCCGGCCCTCCCGTGCGGAACCAGGTGACGGTCGACAGCGGCTGGTTGGCCGTCAGCCTGCCGCGGATGCCTTCGACAAGGTGCGGATGGAGTTCGAGAAGATTGGGGAAACTCATGCAAAGTCTCCCTCAGAGGTCTTCGAGTTGTTTCGGCAGCGCATAGGCCCACTGGGTGATGTTACCCGCGCCGAGGCAGACCACGAAATCTCCGGGTCCGGCGAGTTCCTTGATGAGGCCCGGCAGTTCCTCCGGCCCCTCGATCGCCCGCACGTTCCGGTGACCGCGTGTTTTCATGCCGGAGACCAGGTCGATATGCGTGGCGCCCTCGATGATCTGCTCGCCCGCGGCGTAGACAGGTGCGATGATCACCGCATCGGCGTCGTTGAAGCAGTTCGAGAAATCGTCGAACAGGCTGGACAGGCGCGAGTAGCGGTGCGGCTGCATCACCGCGATAACCTTGCCGGCCGTCGACGCACGGGCCGCGTGCAGCACGGCTCTGATCTCCACCGGGTGATGGCCGTAATCATCGAAGATCTGAACGCCGCCCACCGAACCGGTCAGCGTGAAACGACGCTTGACGCCGCCGAAGGACGCAATGCCCTTCTTGATATCCTCCGGCCCGACGCCGAGCTGTGATGCCACTGCGATCGCCGCGGTCGCATTCGATACGTTGTGCAGGCCCGGCATTGGCAGGACCAGATCCTCGAGTTCGGTCACCTGACCGCTGCGGCGATCACGGATGGTGACGGAGAAGGTCGATTTGCCGCCGTCCATCGAGACGTTGGTGAAACGCACGTCTGCCTGCGGGTTGGTCCCGTAGGTGACGACGCGCCGGTCCTCGATCGTGCCGATCATGGTCTGCACTTCGGGATGATCCAGGCACATCACGGCAAAGCCGTAGAAGGGCACGTTTTCCACGAATTGCCGGAACGCCGTGCGGACACCGGCAAAGTCGCCATAGTGATCGAGATGTTCCGGATCGATATTGGTTACCACGGCAATGTCGGCGGGAAGCTTGACGAAGGTGCCGTCGCTTTCATCGGCCTCGACCACCATCCAGTCGCCCGAACCCATCCGGGCATTGGTCCCATAGGCGTTGATAATGCCGCCGTTGATGACCGTCGGATCGAGATTGCCGGCATCCAGCAGCGCGGCCACCATCGAGGTCGTCGTGGTCTTGCCATGGGTGCCGCCGACGGCGATCGCCTGTTTGAAGCGCATCAGCTCGGCCAGCATTTCAGCACGACGGACCACCGGGATCAGCTTCTCGCGCGCGGCGACCAGCTCCGGATTGTCCTTCCTGATCGCCGAGGAGGCCACGAGGACCTCCGCATCGCCGAGATTGTCGGCGCTATGGCCCACCATGACCGGAATGCCGTTTGACCGCAGGCGCTGCACATTGGCATTTTCCGCCATGTCGGATCCCTGCACCTGATAGCCGAGGGTCTTCAGGACCTCGGCGATACCGCTCATGCCGATCCCTCCGATTCCGACAAAATGAACCGGTCCGATATCGTGCGGCATCTTCATGGCCGTTCTCCTTGTTTTCTGGCGACCTTTTCGACCAGGTCTGCAAGACGTTTCACCGCGTCCGGTTTGGCGACGCTGCGGGCATGCCCTGCAGCCTCCGCCAACCTGTCCGGCGCGTTCATGAATTGGGCGATTTCGCCGGCAAGGCGATCAGGCGTCAGGTCCGCCTGCCGGATCGGCCAGGCGCCGCCGGCCTTTTCCAGGACCTGCGCATTGGCAGCCTGGTCCTGGTCGATGGCGCCGGGCAGCGGCACGAGGATCGACGGGCGGCCGAGCACGCTGAGTTCGCTGACGGACGACGCGCCCGACCGGCAGACCACCAGATGGGCTTGGGCGATGCGCTGCGGCATGTCCTGGAAGAACGGCGCGCATTCGGCAGCAACGCCCAGGCCGTCATAGACCTTCTGCACCCGCTCCATGTCTTCCGGCCGACACTGCTGGACGATGCGGAGGCGCGAGCGGATGTCTCCATCAAGTAATTCGACCGCAGGCGGCACAAGGTCGGAAAAGTACCTCGCCCCTTGAGAGCCGCCGAAGACGAGCAGCTTGAACTCGCCGCCCGGCCGCGGCGGCGAATAGGGAAGCTCGGCTGCGTTCAACACGGCGTCCCGCACCGGGTTGCCAGTCTCGACGAGCTTTTGGCCGAGCTCGGCCGGCAGGCCGCTGAGCGGCACGCTGGACGCAATCGCCGTAACCCCCCTGGCGAGAAGCTTGTTGGCGCGGCCCATGACGCCATTTGCCTCATGCAGGATCGACGGCGTACCCGTCAGGCGCGCGGCGTACATGGGCGGAAAGGTCGGATATCCGCCAAACCCGACGACGATATCCGGCTTCAGCGTCTTGATGACGGAGCGGGCCTGGAGCGTGCCGCGCAGGAGACTGAACCCGGTCCTGGCGAGTGCCAGCGGATTGCGGGCCCGGATGGTTTGCGAGGCGATGATATGGACATTGCGCGCCGGAAAGGCCGAACCGTACTTGTCGGCCCGTTCATCCGTGGCAAGTTCAACGGTCCAGCCGCGCCGGAGAAGTTCGCTGGCAAGTGCCTGTGCAGGAAACAGGTGGCCGCCCGTTCCGCCGGCCGTCAATAGAACTGTCTTACTCATAAGCTCGGCTTCTGGCCTTACATTAAAGATGAGGGTGACAACCGGCTCACGGTCACGACTTCCCCGCGGGAGGTCTGGGGCCGTCGGCGCGTCAGAGCGAGAATCGCGCCGGCCGTCATGGCAGACGACAACAACGACGATCCGCCATAGGAAATGAACGGCAGGGTCATGCCTTTGGAAGGCATCAGATGAAGGTTCACGGCAAGATTGATGGTCGCCTGCAGGCCGAAGAGGACCACCAGTCCCGCTGTCGCGAGGCGGCTGAAAGCGTCCTGATCCCGGCTGGCATGGCGAAGTCCGCGAATGACGATGAAGGCGAAGACGGAGACCAGAAGCAGACAGGCAATGACCCCGAATTCTTCTCCGACGACCGCAAAGATGAAGTCGGTGTGACTGTCCGGGAGAATGCGTTTCACCGTACCCTCCCCCGGCCCGCGCCCGAACCAGCCGCCGGCCAGGAAGGAATCGATCGCCGTATCGATCTGATAGGTGTCGCCCGACCCCGGGTCCAGGAACCTGTCGACGCGGGTCGTCACGTGCGGCAGCAAGGCATAGGCGGCAAACAGGCCGATGACCCCGATCAGGCCGAGAGCCACGACGATCAGCCAGGAGATGCCGTTGAGGAAGAACAGGCCCGCCCAGACGAGACCGAGCAGCATGGTCTGGCCGAAATCGGGCTGTGCGATCAGCAGAGCCGCGCAAATGGCGAACAGCACGAATGCGAAGAGGACGCCCGGAACTTCCCGCCGCCGCCCGCTTTCGGAAAGCAGAAAGGCGATCAGCACCACGAACGCGGGCTTCAGGAATTCCGAGGGCTGCAGGGAAAAGCCTGCGAAGTAGATCCAGCGCCGGGCGCCCTTGGCTTCCATGCCGATAAACAGCGTCGCGACCAGCAGGACCAGCGACACCACGAACACGATCAGCGCCGCGCGCCGCACCATGCGCGGCGGCATGAGCGATCCGGCCAGCATGACGCCGAGCGCGGGGATCAGGAACAATGCCTGGCGCTTGACGAAGAAGAAGGTCTCAACGCCGATGCGCTCGGCAACAGGGGGACTGGCGGCAAAGGACAGGACCACGCCTCCGACCATCAGCATGACGAAGCAGGCGAGCAGGTAGTGATCGACGGTCCAGAGCCATTCAGCAAACCGACTGCGATCGGCACGTGATACCATTTCAGGCGACCTCCTGAGTGTTTCCAGCATCAGGCAAGGCACGCACCGCGTCTACAAAAGCAGCGCCCCGCAATTCGAAGTTCCGGTATTGATCGAAGCTGGCACAGGCGGGAGACAGCAGGATCGCAATCTCCTGCGCCTCGTCCTCCGCGGCTTCGGAGGCCGCATCCCTGACCGCTTGCGGCAGGGTTCCGCTGATCTTGTACGGCACCCGGCCGTCCAGTGTCTTGGCGAAATCCTCCGCCGCTTCCCCGACCAGGAACGTCTTGGCGATCTTCGGGAAATATTCGTCCAGCGAGGAAATGCCGCCGGCCTTCGCACGCCCGCCGGCGATCCAGTAGATCCGGTCGAAGCTGGCGAGCGCCCGTGCCGCGGCATCCGCGTTGGTCGCCTTGGAATCGTTGATGAACAGCACCCGTCCGCGCTTGGCCACCACCTCCATGCGGTGCTGCAGGCCCGGGAAGGTTTTCAGCGCTGCGGCGATCTTCGCGGCCGGGATTTCCAGCGCCCGGAGCGTGGCAAAGGCAGCGGCCGCGTTCTGGCCGTTGTGGTCGCCGCGCAGGCTGTCGATCCCGCCAAGCCGGGCGACCTCGACCTGGCTGCCGTCATGCGCTTCGATCAGGCGGCCATGGCGGGCATAGAGACCGTTGGTAAGTTCCCGCTCCCCGGCGATCCGGCACACGGGCTTGCGCGCCAGTTCGAGACGGTCGGCAATGTCTGACGACAGGCGGTCGTCGACACCGACAATAGCAACCTTGGCGGCCGCGACCAGCCGTTCCTTGATGGCGGCGTAGTTCTCCATCGTCCCGTGCCGGTCGAGATGATCCGGCGAGAGGTTCATGTGTATACCGACCGTCGGATCCAGCGTGGGTGCCAGATCGATCTGGTAGGACGAGCATTCCACGACGTAATGACGGCCGGGCTGCGGCGGTTCGAGCTCCAGGACGGGCGTACCGATATTACCGCCGACCTGCACGTCATATCCGGTCTCCCGCAGGAGATGAGCCGTCAGAGCGGTCGTGGTCGACTTGCCGTTTGTGCCGGTGATCGCGATGAGCGGCGCGGCTGGACAGAGCTTGCGCCGTTCGCGGCAGAAGAGTTCCACATCGCCGATGATCTCCACACCGGCATCACGGGCAAGGTCCACCGACCAGTGCGGAACCGGATGGGTGAGCGGCACGCCGGGGGCCAGCACCAGCGCCGCGACCCCGGACCAGTCTAGCGTCCGCAGGTCCTGCGCCTGGAGCCCTTCACCCGCGGCCCGGTCGACCCGGCCCGCATCATCGTCGAAGCACACCACATTCGCGCCGCCGAGCTTCAGCGCATGGGCCGTTACAAGCCCGGAGCCGCCGAGCCCGAACAATGCGACCGTTCTGTTTTCGAATGTGGTGACTGGGATCATTCGGCTTACCTGAGCTTCAAGGTGGCAAGGCCGAGAAGGGCCAGAACGACGGCAATGATCCAGAAGCGGATCACCACCTGGCTTTCCGTCCAGCCCATGATCTCGAAATGATGATGTATCGGCGCCATCCGGAAAACCCGCTTGCCGGTGAGCTTATAGGAAAACACCTGCACGATGACCGACACTGCCTCCAGCACGAAAAGGCCGCCGATGATCGCCAGAACGATCTCGTGCTTGGTGGCAACCGCGATGGCGCCGATCATGCCGCCGAGGGACAACGAGCCGGTATCCCCCATGAAGATCGCGGCGGGCGGCGCATTGAACCAGAGGAACCCGAGACCTGCACCGATCACAGCGCCACAGATCACGGCGAGTTCACCCGTGCCGGAGACGTGATGGATCTGCAGGTATTCCGCAAAAACGGCGTTCCCGGAGAGATAGGCAATCAGGCCGAAGGAAGCGCAGGCGATCATCACCGGAACGATGGCGAGCCCGTCCAGACCGTCTGTCAGGTTCACCGCATTGCCCGCACCCACCATGACGAAGGCGGCAAAGGGGATGAAGAACAGTCCGAGGTTGAGCGTGAAGTCCTTGATGAACGGAAAGGTGATCGCCTCCGAAGACGCGGACGCGTCGAGAAGCGTGACGACATAGGCGGCGGCAATGGCAATCACGAATTCCAGCGCCAGACGCGCCTTGCCGCCGAAACCGTTGTGCGATGACTTGGTCACCTTCAGATAGTCATCGTAAAAGCCGATGCTGCCGAAGCCGAGCGTAACGCAGATCACCACCCAGACGTACGGATTGGAAAGATCCGCCCACAGGAGCGCGGCAACCAGCGCGCCGGACAGGATCATCAGCCCGCCCATGGTGGGAGTGCCCTTTTTGGTCAGCAGGTGGTTCTCCGGCCCGTCCGCACGGATCGGCTGGCCGTGACCCTGGCGGATACGCAAGCTGGAAATGATTTTCGGTCCGAACAGGAAGACAAAGAACAGGGCCGTCATGATGGCGCCGCCCGTGCGGAACGTAATGTACCGGAACACGTTCAGAGCCGAAACCTGATCGGCAAACTGCCCCAAAAAATAAAACATCAGCTATCCCTTATGCCGCTGCGGTGTCGTCCGCAGGCGGATATTCCTTTTTCAAGGCTTCCACAAGCGGCCCCATGCGGGTTCCAAGCGATCCCTTGATCATAACAACATCACCAGGCCGGACGTCGCCCAAAAGCACGTCTTCCAGATCTTTTGCATCCTCGCTGTAGTGGGCGCGCAGGTCGTGCGGCAGACGCTGCCAGAGCGCATGCATGTGCGGGCCGGCGCAATAGACGGCATCGACCGCCGCTTCACTGATCGGCTGGGCGAGGTCCGCATGCAACCGGGCGGAATCCGCTCCCAGCTCCCGCATGTCACCGATGACCGCGATGCGGCGGCCCGGCCGCTTGACCGGCGCCTCCCCCAGCACGGCAAACGCGGCGCGCATGGAGGCCGGGTTTGCGTTGTAGCTTTCATCGATCACGTTGAGCTCGCCGCCCGGCATGGGCAGCCGGGTGACTTCCCCCGGCCCCTGGGAGCGCGCATCTTGTCGAGAGCAAGGCCGGCCTTGGCAAGATCCGCGCCCAGATCGGATACCGCCGTCAGCACAGCCAGGCTGTTTTTCACATGATGCTTGCCCGGGGCGCCGATCTTGTAGGTGATTTCCTGCCCCAGGATGCTGGCATCGACGCTGGAGCCGGCCGGATAGCTGACGACCTTCTCGGTGTGGCTGTCGGCCGACGGATCCTCGCCGAATGTGTGGACCCTGGAAACGCCTGCCGTGACCGCCAGAAACTTCAGGAGATCGAACTGGAGATTGTCCTTGTTGAGGATCGCGACACCGCCTGGTTCAAGACCCTGGAAGATCTCGGCCTTTGCCTGGGCGATCTTTTCAACGGACTCGAAAAATTCCAGATGCACCGGCTGAACGGTCGTGATGATCGCCACGTGCGGACGCACCATCTTGACGAGCGGCGTGATTTCTCCGGCATGGTTCATGCCGATTTCGAAGATGCCGTAGTCGGTGTCGGCCGGCATGCGCGCCAGCGTCAGCGGCACGCCCCAGTGATTGTTGAAGGAAGCGACGGACGCGTGCACCTTGCCAGACGGCTCCAGCGTCAGCCGAAGACCTTCCTTGGTGCCCGTCTTGCCGACGGAGCCCGTGACGGCCACGATGCGTGCATCGGCGCGCGCGCGCGCGGCCCGGCCGAGCTGCCGCAGGGCCTCCAGCGGATCGGAAACCACCACATAGCGGCCGTCCTCCGGCAGATCCGCCAGACGGTCCTCGGCGACCAGGGCCAGCGAGGCTCCGGCTTCGAGGGCTGCGGAGACATAGTCGTGGCCATCCAGCCGGTCACCTTTGATCGCGACAAACGCGTCGCCCGGCTCAAGGGTGCGGCTGTCGATGGATATTCCGGTGATTTCTGCGCCAATGTCGCCCTTGCTGCTGCCGCCGGCAGCCTCCACAAAGGCATCCAAAGTCCAAAGCGGTTCGCTCATGTGTTTCCTTCGAGGCTGATGGCGCGCCTAACGGCTTCGTGGTCCGAAAAGGGAATCACTGTGTCGCCAACAATCTGGCCGGTTTCGTGGCCTTTTCCGGCTACGCACAGAATATCGCCGGAGTTCAGCCGGCGCACCCCTTCGGCGATGGCTTCAAAGCGATCACCGATCTCCAGGGCGCCCGGCGCGCCGCTCAGAACGGCCTTGCGGATCAGCGCCGGGTCTTCGGAGCGGGGATTGTCGTCGGTGACGATGACGAGATCCGCATGGCGGGCGGCGGCGGCCCCCATCAGCTCGCGCTTGCCCGGGTCCCTGTCTCCGCCGGCGCCAACGACCACGGCAAGCTTGCCTTCCGCAAAGGGTCTGAGAGCGGCAAGCGCATTGTCCAGAGCATCCGGTTTGTGGGCATAGTCGATA
The DNA here is from genome assembly GCF_026240905.1 of Roseibium salinum. Taxonomy (NCBI): domain Bacteria; kingdom Pseudomonadati; phylum Pseudomonadota; class Alphaproteobacteria; order Hyphomicrobiales; family Stappiaceae; genus Roseibium; species Roseibium salinum. Next base: position 240,779 of record NZ_JAPEVI010000003.1, on the reverse strand, counting down.
AACACCATTCCGCCGGTTCGGGTTCTTCCGGCGAGTTCGAGACGCCCGGGAGCGCCCTTCAGGTTTTCCAGCGCCCGCACGGCGGTGCCGGTATCTATTCCCGCGGCGATTGCAAGTCCCGAAGCGATCAATGCATTGGAGACCTGAAACCGGCCGATGAGCGGCAGGGTCACCTGATATTCACCGCGCGCCGTCTGCAAGGTCAGCTGCTGCCCGACACCGGCGGGTTTCAGGCCGGTCAGGGTCAGGTCCTTGCCCGTTTCACCGACCGTGAACACCGTCAGGTGTCGCTCGCGGGCAACCGCCACGACACGATCCGCATATTTCTCGCCAGGATCCACAACCACCGTACCGCCCGCGGGGAGCAGCTCCGCGAAGAGGCGCAGCTTGGCGCGCAGGTAATCCTCGATGGTCGGGTGGTAGTCCATGTGGTCGCGGCCAAGATTGGTAAAGGCCGCCGCCGTGAGCCGCACGCCGTCGAGCCTGAACTGATCGAGCCCGTGCGAGGAAGCTTCGATGGCCGCATGGTTGACGCCTTCGGCCTCCAGCTCGGCAAGTTCCTTGTGAAGCGCAACCGGATCAGGCGTCGTCAGCCCGCCATAGCTCTCGCCGTCCGGACGGATCGTCCCGAGCGTCCCGAGGCTGGCTGCCGGATGGCCGGCGAACTGGAAGATCTGGCGGGTGAAATGCGCAACCGACGTCTTGCCCGACGTGCCGGTCACTGCGACAACCGTATCCGGCTGCGCGCCGAAAAACCGTGCCGCCATCCTGGCAAACGCCCGTCGGGGTTCCGACGCACCGATGACAATCACGTTCTGCGGACATGAGGAGCGCAGTGCCGCGACCTGTTCATCAGCGCATAAAATGGCAACAGCCCCGGCCGCTACCGCGTTCGGGGCGAATTGAGTTCCATCGACGGATGCGCCCTTGAAGGCGGCAAACAGAAATCCGGGCTGCACCTTGCGGCTGTCCGCCGTCAGCCCTCCTATGTTCAGCCCCTTCGCCGCATCCGGCAACTCCAGGCCGGTGGCTAGATATTCAAGATCCATTTCATCCGATCATCCGGTTCGTGCGTCGTCCTTGGGAAGCCTGGCTTGAACACCGGATAACGGCTGCGACCCCGCCGGTCTTCGATACTTCCGATCTGTTTCCTTAATAGGAAATCTCGATTGGTTCATCCCCTTTACCGAAACGCGGCATCACACCGAGCATCGGTGCGGCGCGGCGGATGATCGCGCCAACGGTGGGCGCGGTGTTGAGGCCGGCCGTCGCGCCGATACCCTCGCGCTCGGACTTCGGCTCATCCAGTACGACCAGAACGATGTAGCGCGGATCGTCCATCGGGAAGGCCGACAGGAACGAGTTGCGGCGCTTGTTGCTGACGTAGCGTCCGTTCTCGATCTTTTCGGCCGTGCCCGTCTTTCCGCCGACCGTGTAACCCGGCACGTCGGCGCGGCGGCCGGAGCCGGAGAGCACGTTCAAACGGAAAAGGTAGCGCATTACGCGGCTGGTCTCCGGGGAAATCACTTGCTTGCCAACGGCTTGCACTTCGCCCGGGTCACGCGGCACGAAGGTCGGCGGCAGGAGCGTCCCGCCATTCACGAGCGCGGCTGCGGCAACGGCCGTCTGCATCGGGGTGACGGAAATACCATGGCCGAACGAGATCGTGATCGCCGCCAGTTCGTTCCATTTCGGTGGCAGCAAGGGCGCCGCGTTTTCCGGTAGCTCCGTCTTCAGGCGCTCCGTCAGATGCAGGCGGGTGAGAAACTCCTTTTGCCGGTCGATACCGGTCGCCAGCATCATTTTTGCCGTGCCGATGTTGGAGGAATAGATGAAGATTTCCGGTACGGAGAGGATGCGGTTTTTTCCGTGGAAATCCGAGATCGTCCGTCCACCCGCCCGGATCGGACGCGTCGCATCGAAGCTGTCGTTGATCGAAACGGCTCCCGGATCCAGAGCCATGGCGGTGGTAAAGGTCTTGAACACCGAACCCATTTCGAACACGCCGCCGGTTGCCCGGTTCAGCCGGTCCTTTTCCAGAGCCTGGGAGCGGTCATTCGGATCGTAATCCGGAAGGGAGGACATGGCGACCACCTCGCCGGTCTTGGCATCCAGAACGATGCCCACCGCTGCGATGGCGCGATAGCGCTCCATGGCCTTGGCCAATTCGTCGCGCACCACATGCTGAACGCGCAGGTCGACGGAAAGACGCACGGGCTCCATCGACCGGTCGGAGGCGAAACCCAGCGACTGGAGATCGGAAAGCCACTCCTCGTCTATGTATTTTTCGACCCCGGCAAGACCCTGGTTGTCGACATTCACCGAGCCGACGATGTGGCCGGCGGTCGGTCCGCCGGGGTAAAAGCGTTGATTTTCCGACAGAAAGCCGATGCCCGGCAGGCCGAGATCATGGATGCGCTCGGCTTGCTGCGGCGTAATCTCCCGCTGCAGCCAGGCAAAGCCGGCACCGCTGTCAAGGCGGCGGCGCACCACGGTCTCGTCGAGTTGCGGCAGGACCCGGATCAGCCCCTCGACCGCCTCATCCACATCGAGGATGCGGCGCGGTTCGGCATAAAGGGAAGCCGTCTTGATGTCGGTCGCAAGGATTTCACCGTTCCGGTCGACCAGGTCCGGACGGGACGCGGCGACGGTGTCCTGGGCGGAAATCCAGGCTGTCGACGGCGCCTCGTCCATCTGTGCCAGCAGCACCAGACGGCCCGCGATTGCGGCATAGACACAGGCGAAGGCCAGCATGGCCACATAGACACGGGACTTGACCGCACTGGAGGAGACGGAACCTCGCGCGATCCTCGGCTGCGCACGCCGCACCTGAAGGAAGCTTTCCGGTTCGCTTACCATCGTCATGACCACCCCCTCACCGGATCACCGCCGACGAGCCGGCATAGCCGCCCATCTGCGCGCCACCGATCGGTTCGAGCATGACCGGGCGCGCCGGAATATCTTCCGGCGTGACGATCTGCTTCACATCGAGCGGTTTCAATTGCAGGTATTCGTTGTAGCGCTCAACCAGGGTCTGCAGACGGTCCGGCTGGTTCAGAAGGCTCCACTCCGCCTTCAGCATCCTGATTGCGTCGCGCTCCTCGTCGATCTGACGACGAAGGTCGGCAACTCTTTCCGCCGATTTCGTTGCTGCCAGCTTCATGTCATAAACAGTCGCCGCGCCGATCACGACCGCCAGAATGAACAGGATGTTCAGCGTTCGAACCATCTTAGCCCCCTAAGCCATGAAATTCCGCCAGACGAGGAACGCCTGCGGCATGAATGTCCAGGTCACGCGCTTGCGCGTCTGTCCGCCGGCCCGCCCTGAGCTTTGCGGAACGGGCGCGCGGGTTGATGTCGGTCTCACCTGCGCCCGCCTCCACCGCCTTGCGCGTCAGCAGTTCAAAAGTTGCGGGAGGCACTTCCTCCTCCGGCAGATGGCGGGACCCGCCGCCTCTGGTCCGGGTCCGGTCCTGGAAAAACCGCTTTACGATCCGGTCTTCCAGGGAATGAAAGCTCACAAGGACCAGGCGTCCGCCCGGCTTCAGAATGCGTTCGGCAGCGCCGAGAGCTTCGGCAGCCTGGTGCAACTCGCCGTTCACATAGATCCTGAGCGCCTGAAACGTCCGGGTTGCCGGATGAATCTGCGCCTTTTTCGGGGAACGGCCGAGCACCTTCTCGATCAGGCCGGCAAGTTCCACCGTGCGCGAAAACGGCTTTTCCTTGCGCGCGGCATCGATCGCATGGGCGACGGTGGTGGCCCTCTTCTCCTCGCCCAGCAGGCCGATGATACGGATGAGATCCTTGACGGGAAGTTCGTTCACCACGTCTGCAGCCGAAGGACCCGCCTGTTCCATACGCATGTCCAGCGGACCGTCGCGCAGGAAGGAAAAGCCGCGACCCGCCTCATCAAGCTGCATCGAAGAGACGCCGAGATCGAGAACGACGCCATTGACACCGTCAAAGTCGTTGGCGGACGCATGCGCGTCCAGATCGGCAAATCGTCCTTCGACGAGGATAAGCCGACCTTCGGCTTCCTTCACCAGTGACTGACCACCGGCGATCGCGTCCGGATCCCGGTCGATGCCGATGACCCGGGCGCCCCGTTCGAGGAGCGCGCGGGAATAGCCGCCGGCGCCGAACGTACCGTCGATGAACACTTCCTCCGGCTGCGGGTCGAGCCACTGCAGGACCTCCGACAGGAGAACCGGCACATGGCGCTCGGGTCCGCCAGCGGCAGGAGGGTTCTCCTTGTCGCCAAGCGCCATCATACCGGCTCTCCTGGAGAGGGTGCGGGGGCTTGCCCCGACAGCAACGCGAGCGCGCGCCTTTGGGCCTCTGCGCGGTACTCGCGGAACTTTTCCGGCTCCCAGATCTGAAATTTGTATTTCATGCCGACGAAGGTCACCTGGTCGGTGATACCGGCATGGTCGCGGATCATGTCGGAAATGGTCATGCGGCCATCTCCGTCGATTTTCGGATTTTCGCTGGCACCAAAAAGAGCAACTGCCAGAGCGTCGTGATCGGGCGACAGCTTCGCAACTGTATCGGAGCGCTTTTCGATCTCGGCCAGCAACTCGTTCCCGCCGGCGTCGACCGCCTGACAGTGCGGAGAAGCAATGCAGTAAAGACCTTCAAATCCATCTCTCGCCAACACCGCACGGAAGGGCGCCGGGATCGATACACGACCCTTGGCATCCAGCCGGTTGGTAAAGTGAGAAACAAAGCCGGCCATAAAATCCCTCGAAACGGATGTCCATCCGTCAAAACCCCCAGAGCAGCCCGCGCTTTCCGGTGCAACCAAGCTGCTCCAACACTTTGAAGTCAATCAACTTTTGATGAACTCAGGCGACATCGCCCGAATGCGGATTGACCAAAGACCCGAAACAAGGAGAAAGGCCGGCTACCTGCCAGGACATGCAATTTGCAAAACCGAGCCCCTTGCGAGCCGGTAAATCGATGTCCTCAGCCCTACTGAAATGGGCCTGCACTCCCCATTCTGGGTCATTATGGGATAGCATGGGATGGCATGGGCGGTCAATGGAATCTCATGGATTCCGCCTGGAATTGCCCTCCCACGATCCCGTCGGATGACCTTAGGCGAAACATGCTTAATGAAGCCTTGACAGAAAAGGAGAATCGGATTCGCAGGATTACGGAGGTTTTAGGGCTCCATCGTTGGAAACCCGGCAATTTTTGCCCGGCTTGAAAGACTTGTGGAGAACGAAACCGACGCCTGCCGAAGTCTGGCGCAGCGTCTGTGACAGGCCTGAATGCGACCCGAAAGCATTCACCCCGCAGGCCACCGCCTTGAACAAATCTGATTGCATTTTGCAATTGGTTTGACTATGATTGCATGCAGGCCCGTTTGCTGCGGCCGCACAGCCGGGGAGTGCACTTCAAGCCTTCCCAACTCCATCTTCCTGACCAGGTCGGCATCCGGGACCGGTCGGAACTGCCGGCACCACTCGCCCAGCTGGAGGCACACATCAATGAATTCAACAATCGAGACTGCGAAGGCCATCTTCCGTGCCTATGCGAAGAGCGACCGTGAGACCGCCGAAGCCCTGATCTCAGACGAATTCCGCTTCACCAGCCCCTATGACAATCGCATCGACCGAAAGACCTATTTCGACCGATGCTGGCCGAACCACGCGTCAATCGTCGAGATGACAGTCCTGCGGGCCATTGCGCACGAAGAGGAAGTTGTCGTCACCTATGGAAGGCACAACGGACAAGGGAAAGAAATTCCGCAACACCGAAGTGCTCACGATCAAGAACGACAAGCTCGTTTGCGCGGAAGTTTATTTCGGTTGGAATGTGCCACATGCGGCGGCACCCGGATCGTTTATAGATCCGGAGTGAGGAAAAAAGGCGCCAGCCGGCCTGTAAGCCGGGTTCTGTATGGCCCGCTTGCGCGGACGCGACAGCCATTCATCTGGGACGCCTGTTGCCAGACGCCTCGTGCAACCAACCCGGACAGCTGGCCTGGAAACCGGCCTGGTCCCGGATCTCTCCGGGCCCGCGCTGTCCCTATTCGGTCTTGCTCCCGGTGGGGTTTACCATGCCGCCCCTGTTGCCAGTTGCGCGGTGGGCTCTTACCCCACCCTTTCACCCTTACCCCGAACAAGGCCTCTCGACCCGGCCGGGGCGGTTTGCTTTCTGTGGCACTTTCCCTAAGGTCACCCTCGCCGGGCGTTACCCGGCACCGTGTTTCCGTGGAGCCCGGACTTTCCTCCGCCGCGGCCTTTCGGCACTTGCGGCAGCGGCTGTCCGGCCGACTGGCGCATGGGACTTAGGTGGGTTTGGCCTCCAGGTCAAGCAAGTGGACTGACCGGGTTCGCTTTTCCGATGAACGTCGCCCGCCACTGCCGGGCACGACACATGTGGATGCGGCGCAAATCAAGCGAAACCGCCGCTTTTCGTCGATGTCAGATCTGGTTGCAAAGCTCAAAGCTCGTCAAAATGACATAAGTAAAGCAACAGGTATTCATCGTCAATTTTCGCGATGAAATAACTAAAAACCTAACTTATGTAGCAATGAATGTACAACCTTAGGAGTCTCTCCCGATAATTTACTCTTTGTTATTTTCGGATGCGCATATTTCCCTCAGATGAATGTCGCAAGGCCGGGAATTCCCAAGGTAAACCAATGCACTTTATTCACGGCAATTTTGAACCAACCGAACTCCTCAAGTGCCTGGCCTCATCGGTCCCTCAAGGGCTGTCAATCATCGACAAGGAGCTCAACCTGGTGCTGGTCAGCCAGACCGCACTGAAACTCCTGGGCATTTCGTATGACCTTCTGCAGGAAGACCGCAGCCTGGAAAACGTCTTTCGGTTCAATGCAAAGCGCGGAGATTACGGCCCCGGCGACCCGGATGAACAAGTGCAGCAGCGTCTCGAACTCGCCAGAAAGTTCCTGCCGCACGATTTTGTCCGTGGCAGACCTGACGGCACCGTGCTGCGCATCCAGGGATCGCCCATGGAGAACGGCGGTTTCATTACGATTTACACTGACGTCACCAAGGAACATGAGCAGGAAAAAGCCCTGCAGATCGGCCGCGACCACCTGATGATTTCTTTGAAAGAACGGACAAGCGAACTCGAGGCGAACCGGGACTTGCTGCTCAATTCCATTAACGGGATCAAGGACGGTCTGTCCATTGCCGACCCGGATGGGAGGGTGATCCTTGCGAACAACAAGATGCGCGAGATCTACCCCGAACTGCCTAGGCTGCTGGCTAAGAACGCTCACGTGAGTGAGGTAATTCGTTCATTGTTTCCCGGCGATCCTCACTGGAGTCTCGACGAACTCGCCGATGACCAAAACATGTGGAGTGAACGCAAGTTTCCGGACGGCCGGTGGTACAGGGCAACGCGAACCCGGACGGACGACGGCGGTATGCTGTGTGTCTATTCGGATATCACCACCTACAAGGAACAGCAGTCCGTCCTTCAAAGCCATACTGACGAACTGGTCCGCCATCTCAGAAAAGAAAAAGAAGTCAATGAGATGCAGCGCGAATTCGTCTCGATGGCATCCCACGAGTTCAGAACGCCGCTGGCCATCATCGACAGCAATGCCCAACGGATGCTGCGCAAGGTGGAACGGTTGGAACCGGGAACCATCGTGGAACGGCTTGGGAACATCCGCGAGTCCGTCGAGCGGATGCAGTACCTCATCAACCGCTTCCTGAATTTTTCTCAATCGCAATCCGTGGGAATGGAAGTCGAAGTCGAGCCCGTGGCCCTGCGCGATCTGGTCAAAACGGTTTGCGGCAGGCAGCAGACCCTCGCAAGGATGCACAAGTTTCATGTCGATGTTGACTGGCTTCCCGAGCAGATGGAAGTCGATCGAAAGCTCATCGAACAAAGCATATCGAACCTCATATCGAACGCGGTCAAGTATTCCCCCGACAACTCGAGGATCTACGTAATCGGCTCGGAAATGGGAGACCATGCGGTCATCACGGTGCGCGACGAAGGCGTGGGGATTCCGTCCGACGAATTGCCGAACATCTTCAAGCGCTATTTCCGCGCCTCCACCTCCAGCGGCATCGCCGGCACGGGCATCGGCCTCAACATGACAAGAATGGTCGTGCAAAAGCATGGTGGCACTATCGAAGTTGACAGCGAAGTCGGCAAGGGAACGACAGTCACCGTGACCATCCCCAAAACACAGCAAAAAGTGAGAAAAATGCTGGCCGAGGCAAATTAATCCGCAGCCGTCAAACAGATGTGGAAGTTGAGTAATGTCCAAGACTGCAAAGATATTGTGCGTGGAAGATGAAGAGATGCTTCTTCGGGACTTGAAGGAGGAACTCGAAGACCAGGATTACGAAGTCCTGACGGCCAAGAACGGACAGGTGGCTCTTGAACTCCTGCAAACCGAAAAGCCGGATGTCATCATCAGCGACATGATGATGCCGAAAATGGACGGGACCGCGTTCTTGAAACACATCCGCCAGAGCCGGCCGAACCTGCATGACGTTCCCGTCATCTTTCTGACGGCAAAGGCAACCCGGGACGACCTGCTGGAAGGCAAGCGGCTCGGCGTCGACGATTACCTCACAAAACCTGTCGACTACGACCTGCTCCTGGCAACGGTCGAAGCAAGTCTTGCACAAGTTCTCCGCGTTCGAAAACAGAACCAGCAAAAGCTTCGGCGCATTTACAGCGCCCTGCAAAAGCAGAGAGCGTCATCGGAAGATCTGCGCGTTACGTTCATTGCCCAGAAACCGTCATCCGTGCAACCGATACTGAATGCCCTTAACGATCTCGGTTGCGTCGTGACGGTTATTTCAGAAGATCAGCTGGTAAAGCGCAGCTTCACGCTCAAGGACACGGACATCGTTTTCATCGTCTACAGCAAGATCGTCCATTACTATCTGAAATACGTGACCGAAGGCATCGGCCGGGACTGGAAGGGAGTTTCGGTCCTTCTGGCCCCTCCCAAACTGTCCGAAGAACAACGCGAATGTATCCGGGACGCAGGGATCGACGACACGATCGAGTACCCCTACCCTCCCATTCAGGTGTTCAAGCTGCTCATGAAACGCATGCGGGTCTAGAACGCATACTGCCCGAGAAGATCTCCCAGGATGTCGACCCCCTGAGAGATCTGTTCGGCCGTCGCTCCGGCGAAGCCGATGATCAGGCCGGAGGTCCTGTCTTCGCCGGAGTAACAGTTGCTGAGCGGAGACACCGCGAAGCCGAAATTCTGCATGGCCAGGGCGAGCCCCACATCGTCGATCCGCTCGCGGAAACTGAGAGCCACCTGGACATTTCCCGTCGGTAGCTCCACCCGAATACGATTGCCCAGGCGTCTTCTCAACGCCTCCACCAGCATCTCGCCCCTTTCCCGGTAGATATGACGGATCTGCTTCAGGTGCTTCTGGTAGGCGCCACAGTCCATGAACTGTGCCAGCGCTACCTGCGCCTGCACGTTGGCGGCGCAACCCACGTTGCGCATGAGCTGAGTGAACGGCTCCACAAGCGTCACAGGCACAACGCAATAGGCGATGCGCAGGCCCGGCATGAGGCTCTTTGAGAAGGTGCCCAGGTAGATGACCCTGCCCTCCTCCGCAAGACCGTGGAGGGCCGCCACCGGGCGGCCCGAGAACAGAAACTCGCTGTCATAGTCATCTTCCAGAACAATCGCCCCGGCGGAGCGCGCCGTGTCGAGAAGAGCCATGCGCCGTGCGAGCGGCATGCGCATGCCGAGTGGATAGTGATGTGACGGCGTCACATAGATGAGTCTGGGGGAACCGTCCCGGGTGGACATCCTCGTTGCGTCCGCCCCTTCCCCGTCGGTGGGCAGCGGATGGATCCTCAGGCCGGCCCCATGGAAGGCTGTGCGCGCCCCCAGATATCCCGGCTCCTCCAGCCAGACATCGTCTCCGGGGTCGGTGAGTACCTGAGAAATCAGAAACAGGCTTGCCTGCATGGAACCGGTGACCAGGATCTGGTCCGGCCTGGCCCGCACGCCGCGTTCGGCTGCAAGGTGGCTGGCGAGCCGCTGCTTCAGGACCGGAACGCCCGCATAATTGCGGTATTGCAGGTCGGCCGTGCGCTCGAGGCGGGCAGCCCGGCGCAGGCACCGGGCCCATTCCTCGTATGGAAAGCAATCGAGAGCCGGTGCGCCGGGCTGAAGCGCTCCGTGCCGGAAGGCCCACCCCCTGCCGCGCAGGTTTGCCGCCATGATCTCACCGCGAGCCGAAAGAGCCGGCCCGGGAACCGGCCCCGAGCAAGCATCCGCCGCCCCCTCAAGGCGAAGGCCCTCCGTTATCCTCGGCGCAGCGCCGGCCCTGACGGTGGTGATGCCTTCCGCCTGCAGCAGCTCATAGGCGGTAGACACCGTGTTCCTTGCCACTTTCAGGATTGCAGCCAGACGCCGCGTCGACGGCAGCCGCGTGCCGGACGGTAGCAGTCCGGTCCGGACCGCATCGCGAAAGCCGCGATAGATCTGTTCGGTCAAGGGCACCTGGCCCGACCGATCCAGGTTCAATATGCCTTCAGGAAAAACTGGATCTGTCATTATGTAAAAACTGGATCTTTGAAGGGACCAGTTTATCGGCGAAACAGCAGAAAACAAGTCAGATAATCAAATGGAGACTATTTATGTCCTCTTCGGACAAACGGCAGGCTGCAGATACGCCCGGCCACGCGAAAATCCGGCAGATGAGTCGCGGCAGCTATGACAGGGACCTGGCTTACGAGATCCTGGATCAGGGTCTGGTCGCGCACTGCGGCTTCATCCACGAAGACCGTCCGATGGTCATCCCAATGGCCTACGCACGGGTCGGGGACAGGGTCTACATTCACGGGGCGAGCACGACCCGCATCATCACGAACAACTCCGCAGGCGTTCCGGCCAGCCTGACCGTTACGATGATCGACGGTCTCGTTGTCGCCCGTTCGGCCTTCCATCATTCCATGAATTACCGTTGCGCAATCGTGCATGGCACCGCGCGGCTGGTGGAAGATCCCTCAGAACAGATCGAGGCGCTGGCCGCCATCACCGATCATCTTCTGCCCGGTCGCTGGAATGAATGCCGCGAGATGATGACGAAGGAGCACAAGGCCACCGGTGTACTGGTGCTGGAAATCGAGCACGCCAGCACGAAAATCCGCACCGGCGGTCCGGTGGACGACAAGGAAGACCTTGGAACACATGTCTGGGCCGGGACCGTGCCGGTGGTGACGGCTCTCGGCCAGGCTCTTGCCGCCGCCGATGTTCCCGACGGAACACCTCAGCCGGCTTCCATTCCTGCCGCCCGGCGCAAATTCGTCTGAACAATTCTTGAACAACTGACCGGCCGGCGATCTGCCGAGCACAAAAAACCCCGCTGAAAGCTCAGCGGGGTTTCCGTTCAGATGGATTGTCCTGCTGCCTGATCAGCTGGATGCCATCAGGCGCTTGACCTTGCTGCAATAGCGGCTGCTGATCGGGTTCATGCGCTTTGCATAGTGACCGGCATTGTAGCGCAAAATCGTGCCGCAGAGATCACCGTTGGCCCGTTGATGGGCACCGGCGAGATACTTCATGCCCCACTCCAGGTTGGTCTCCGGGTCATACAGCGCCTTTGTGGAACCGCGATAGCCAATGCCCCGGGCGGTCGCCGGTTTGATTTGCATGAGGCCGACTTCCCCTGCACTGCCGCGGGCCCGCGGGTTGAAATTGCTTTCCACTTGGACGACCGCCTTCGCGATGTTCAGCGGCACGCCGTGCTTGTCGGCCGCCTTGCGAATGAGCTTGACATATTTGTCATGGCTGCTTGTGGATTTGCTTCCCGTGCCTGACGACTTGGAGTCGACCGAAGCAAGCTCGGTCTCCCGGTCGGCATCGAGGATGTGGAGGATCGGTTCGGATCCGGAACTGACACCTGCTGCCAGAGCACCCGGCGCGGTCAGAGTGGTTGCATAGGCGAAAAGGCACAGCGCCCCAGCCAGTTTCGTGAATGACAATGACATTCAGTCCAGCCCTTATGGTTCTCGTTGCGTTAAATTCGGGGCGGAGGAATGACGGATCTATGGGACCAAAATGGGCGCTATACAATCACGAATTATTTCAATTTATTACAGCATTTTACTGCATAATAGCGCTAAAACTGGTCAATTTCTGCAGTTTTTGACCAAAAGGGGCCTGCAATCAGGCGATTGACCGTCATTCCTGAGAAGCTATGTGACGGCGGCCCGAATTCGCGACATAAAAAATGCTGCAATGCGGGAACCGGACGAATTGGCCATGCGTTGGTTCCGGTTGATCTGTGGTGAGGCCCAGTACCAGCGGGCTGCGCCACGGACATTGAAATCCGGTCCTTCCCTGCAATGGCTGCAGGGATCAGCTAAAATTGGGCAGTTTGCGCAGGAGAGCGTTGAGGGTCTCGATCGTGGACTGATCGGCAATACCATCCACCTTTTGAGGCCGAAAGTGCCTCTGAAAGGCGGCGACGACAAGTTGGGTCCGTCTGTCGAAAACACCCGTAATGGCAACGTCGTATCCATAAAGAGCCAGCATTGACTGCAGCGCTTCCACCGGTTGCCCGCTGTCGCCCTCCTGCATGAGCAGACCGGATCGGATGGGAAAAGGTTCTACGTAGACACCGACATTCTTTTCCGCCAGCCTGATCCATGGAAACAGCTCGCCAGGGTCCTGCTTCCGCTCGGGAGCGATATCGGAGTGACCAAGCACCATCCAGGGATCAATGCCATGCCGGCGGCAAACGTCGGCCACCAGCCGACTGACCGCATCGACCTGCTCCTCAGGAAACGCCCGGTAGCCGTGCTCATGGCCCGGATTGACGATCTCGATGCCGATCGACCGCGAATTGATATCGGTTTCTCCCTTCCAGAAGCTCCGCCCCGCGTGCCAGGCGCGCCGCGCCTCCGGCACACACTGGAGGATGCTGCCATCCTCATCCACCAGGTAATGAGCGGAAACCTCTGCGCGCGGGTCGCACAGCCTCTTCAGCGCCGCCTCGGCGGTCGGCATACCGGTGTAATGCAGTACCACCATATCGATCGGCACACCCTGGGCGCGTTCGCCGTGATTTGGAGACGGGTGGACCCTGGCTTTCACTCCCGTATCAGTCGCGACGCTCATATACCTCTTTCCGCGCAGATCTGCGCCCAAGCCTGGTTGAGTGCCACGAGACGGTCATTTGCAATCCTGACGAATTCCTCCGGAACCCCTCTGGCAATCAGACGATCCGGATGGGTTTCCTGCACCTCGCGTCGGTACTGCGCCTTCAGTTCCGCCACACTCGCCCCCGGTCCGATGCCAAGCACATCGTAAGGATTGCCGTCTCCCCGTACATGCCGGGCCAGCACTTTTGCGAACTCGCGTTCGCTCAGCCCGAAGACTTCGGCCACTCTCGAAAGATAGCCTATTTCGCTCTCGTGAACGACGCCGTCAGCCTTGGCAATGTGAAAAAGCCCATCGAGGATGTCGAGCAACGTCTTGTGGTCATAGGGGAAAAGATCGGCAAGCTTCTTGGCATAAACCTCAAATCCGGCCACGTCCGCCTGGGCCAGGTTGAACAATCTGGCAACGTTCTTCTCCTCGCTGCGCGGGACGTCGAACAACTCCCTGAAAGCAAGGACTTCGTCGGTGGTCACGACACCGTCGGCTTTCGCCATCTTCGCGGAGAGAGCGATCATTGCGACCGTGAAGCCGACACTGTTGGTCCCCTCGGGGCGTGCCAGCACGAGCTGGACAAGACGGTCGACGATCTGCGCACCGCCCGTTCCAACCGCGCTCACGATACTGCCGATACTGGTCCAGACGCTCACCAGTCAACTCCTGCTGGGACCGAAGCCGGAGACCGTAACCCGCCATCTCCACCCGGATGAATCAATTCAATCAGACACTCTTATCGGCACCGCTTCGCTTTGACTAGGGAGAGGCAGCCGATCTCTTTCGGCCGGAGGATCACGGCGTTGACAATGGCGGAAAATCCCGCTGCGTCAGTCTGTTCGAGGCCGGAGAATCGAGCAGATTCATGATGGTTAAAGGAATTGAGCCTAGTCTTGCACGGCACTTTTTGAAAGATGGTTCCATACTGGATGGCGACGTTCCCGGTCAGAAGCAATATTGCGATTTTCCTCATTTCCATGTCACTCATGCTGACACTGGCGCTGGGGATCTATGCCAGTAACCGCCTGCTGACCTACTGGCTCCTGGTGCGCGGTCTGGAGCACAGTTTTCTGCCGCAGGAACAGGCCGTCGCGGAGATACTCGCCGCGACCAACGAGAGGCCGGCGACGCCGGCATCCGTCGCCGGGTTGCGCCTGTCGAGCCCTGATGACGCTGTTCACGATCTTGCGGCAATAAAAGCGCTGAAACGCCTGTTTCAGGATGAAAGCACCGGCACCATCGCTCTGGACGCAGCGCTTCTCCTGCCTGCAGCGCCGAACGCAGGCGCCCCGAGCAGCGCAAATTCGCTCCCGGCGTCCTGGACCGGCGAGAAGCGTTTCCTGTCGACCGATACGTTGAACAGAACACGGGCGGTGCTCGGATCGACGGGACTGGCAGTGGTTCCGGAAGTGACCTGGCACGGAAAATTTGGCCCCAATGCCGTCATTGCATACCGGCCGGCAGACGCCGGCCCGGCGACGCCGCAACTGCTGCTGCTGGTGGATCAGTCGACGCTTCTGTCGGAACTGGGCCCTTTGATCTGGACAATCAGCGCGGCAGTCGGCGTCTTGTGCCTGGCGTCCTTCGCAATCGCGGCGATCATACTCTGGTTGGGGTACTACGATAAGGTCAGAACCAACCGGGACATTCACTATCTCGCCCATCACGACGCTCTGACCGGCCTTCCCAATCGCGCGGTCTTCAACGCCAGGCTGACGGAGGCACTGCGGCTGGCGCAGGCAAAGGCGTCCAACCTGGGCGTCATGCTGATCGACGTCGACAAGTTCAAGGAGATCAACGATACCCACGGTCACGGGATCGGCGATGTCTTTTTGCAGATCGTCAGTGAACGCCTGAAGGCCGTCTTCGACAACCATCTCGTGGCCCGCCTGTCGGGCGATGAATTCGCTGTCCTGATCACCACGATGTCCGATCCCGCGCGCATGACTCGATTGGCGGCGGATATGATCGCCGCGACGGGAGCTCCGTGCCTGATCGATGGAAGGGAAATCAAGCTTTCCCTATCCATCGGCATCGCCCGCGCCACGGACGGCTCCTGGCGCTCGTCCCGTTTGCTTCATTGCGCGGACCTTGCGCTCTACCGGGCAAAACACAGCGGCCGGTCGACCTTTTCCTGGTACACGCCGGAGCTGGACTCCGACGCCCAGAAGCGCAAGGAAGTGGAAGCCGGTCTGATCAAGGCCCTCAAATATGACCAGTTCAGGCTTCTCTACCAACCGCAATATTCCCTGAGAGACGGCGAACTGAAAGGGTACGAAGCGCTCATCCGCTGGGATCACCCGGAAAAGGGCACGATCAAGCCGGATGTCTTCATCCCGGTCGCGGAAGATACCGGACTTATTCAGGAGATCGGGACCTGGGTGCTTAACCGGGCCTGCCGGGAAGCGGCCATGTGGCAGGACCAGAACCGCCGTATTGCGGTAAATGTCTCGCCGGCACAATTCATCGCCGGCGAGACCCATAAACGGGTGGCCCAGGCGCTTCGCAATTCACGGCTCGACCCGGGACGCCTGGAGATCGAGATAACCGAAAGCCTGCTCATCTCCAACACGGAAGCCGTGATCGAAACGCTGCGCGAAATCCGCGACATGGGTGTCTCGATCGCGATGGATGACTTCGGAACCGGCTATTCTTCCCTGAGCTATCTGAGCCTCTTTCCCTTCGACAAGATCAAGATCGACAAATCATTCGTCCAGAACCTCGGCAAGGCCACGAGCACGGATGCGATCGTCACCTCGATCATCGGCCTTGGCCGCTCCCTCGATGTCACCATCACTGCGGAAGGCGTCGAAACGGAAGAACAGGCAATCCTCCTGAGAGCGGCAGGCTGTGATCTCGTACAGGGCTTCATGTTCGGCAGGCCCGACAGCGTCGAGAAACACGAGGCCAGCAGTCCGGTTTTCCCGTTTGACGGAACCGGCCGGAGCCGTATCTTGAGACCCCAGTCCCCCGACGCCTATCCGAAGAAGATAACGCTTTCACCGGAACTGGCCCGAAGCGCGCGAGCCATCGGCGCGCCCGCTCCTTCTTCAGATGAGTTGGCCGATATCCAGGATGAGGAGCAGGCGACCGTTCCTTATTCACAATATCCGTCGACAGGGTGAAAACCGCGAACCAACCCGGACGTCCGCCGGCTTGCCCCTGCCGTTGCCTCGCAACGAGCTCGCCCCGATGCCTCGGAGACTCCCTTGCCGGCGGAACTGCGCTCGGCGCCTGGATCGGGACCGGTGTCGAATTTAGCAACGAGCTCGCCCGCAGCGTCAGCTAGCAATGCTGCGGGCTGCTTCTGCCGGCAGCTGCTTTTCCCTTTCCGCCTTGCGCTCAGAATAACGGTCTACGAGATAATCCGAGCGCCCGCGCACAAGATAGGTGAACTTCATCAACTCCTCCATCACGTCAACGACGCGATCATAGTTCGGTGACGGCCTCATCCGGCCGTCGTCGTCGAACTCCTGATAGGCTCTCGGGACAGAGGACTGATTGGGGATCGTCACCATGCGCATCCAGCGCCCCAGAATGCGCATCTGATTGACCGCATTGAAGGATTGTGATCCGCCGGACACCTGCATCAGGGCGAGCGTCTTGCCCTGTGTGGGACGGATGGCGCCGACGCTCAAGGGAATCCAGTCGATTTGGGATTTCATGACCCCGGTCATGGCGCCGTGACGCTCGGGGGAACACCAGACCTGTGCCTCTGACCATGCGCACAGGTCCCTCAGTTCCACGACCTTGGGGTGATCAGACGGTTGGTCATCCGGTAGCGGCAGGCCGGACGGGTCGAAGATCCGGGTCTCGGCGCCAAAGGCCTGGAGCAAACGCTCGGCTTCCAGCGCCAGAAAGCGGCTGTAGGAGCGCTCCCGCAAGGATCCATAGAGCAACAGGACACGCGGCGGTGTTTGCAGCCGGTCGGCCGCGATGGGATTGAAGTCCTGCGCGCTCACATTGCGCAGGTCGTTTCCTGCGATATCCAGCTCAGCCATCCGATGCTCCGGAAGTCACCACTTCACCGTCTTCCTTGGTGAAGGATCCGATGTCGCCCCGCAGCAGATCAATGACCTCTTCGGAGGGCCGGCACAAGCGAACGCCTTTTTCCGATACGACGATCGGCCTGTTGATCAGGATAGGATGCTCGATCATGAAATCGATCAACTGATCGTCGGACCACTTGCCGTCCCCCAGGCCGAGTTCAACATAGGGTGTTCCCTTCTGGCGCAGAAGATCGCGGACCGGCACGTTCATCCGCTCGATCAACGAAACAAGCTCATCACGGCTCGGCGGAGTCTTCAGGTATTCGATGATCTGCGGCTCCACGCCGGATTTGCGGATCATTTCCAGCGTATTGCGGGACGTCCCGCATTTGGGATTGTGATAGATCGTGACGGTCATGGTTTGGAGTCCTGTCAAAGGCCTAGGTCTTGGTGAATTCGCCGCTGGCAAGATTGCAGACCGCGGGATTGCCGCCGCAGCAATCTTCCATCAGGAAGGTCAGGAGGTCCCTCATCCGTGCGTAATCGACCGCGTAGCGAATGTGCCGCCCTTCCCGCCGCGTGGTGAGCAGCCCCGCGCGCTCCAGCGCCGTCAGGTGAAAGGACATGCGGGTCGGTTGGATATTCAGCCGGTCGGCGATCGTTCCGGAAGGAAGCCCCAGCGGCCCCTCCATCATCAACAGGCGGAATGCGGCAAGGCGGTCCTCCTGAGCAAGCGCACCGAGCGCGGCAACGGCATCGTGATCCTTCATAATTCGATACTACAAGAAATTTTGCAATATTCAACACGAAACGGAGCAGGCCCCCTTGGCAATGCTCACATGGCGGCGGCGGCGCGGGCAGCCTGGTCGTAATTTCCGGAAACCAGCCGGAGCGTTGCTGCAAGACGGGAGAGCTCTCCCTCATCGAGGCCCAGCGCCTTCATGGGCTCCACGAGAAGGGCTTCACGCAGGCGCCTGTATTCAAGACAGGCCTTCTCGCCGCTGGCCGTGATCTCGGCCGTCTTTTCCTTGCGCCTGCGGCCGGACGAGATCAGCCCGGCCTTTTCCAGTTTCTTGAGGGCATAGGTCACCGTGTGGGTGTCTTCGATGTTCAGTACGAGGCAGATGTCTGATAATGTCTTTGCCCGGCCCCGGTGATTGACGGAATGCAGCACGAGCACATCCAACGGTCCCAGCCCTTCCGATCCGCTTGCCGCCATGCAGCGCACCATCCAGCGGTGATAGGCATTCACCATCATCGTGACCGCAAACTCGATCTCGGACAGAGCCGGCATCGCACCTGAAGCCAGGTGCGCCGCCGAGACGACCGGGCCGATGGGCGTCTCCGAATTCACGGGGGATTTCGGGTCAGGCTTTTCCGTCAATTCCAGACCTCCGGCACGGGCCACTCCATGGGCCCTGGGTTAATTGCTCAACATCGTCTGCGGCAGCCAAAGAGCCAAGCCGGGAAAGCTGACAATCAGGACAATAGCCAGGATCATCAACAGGAAGAACGGCAATGCCATCCGGGCCACCTTGAAGATATTGTGTCCGGTCATACCCTGGAGCACAAACAGGTTGAAGCCGACAGGTGGTGTGATCTGGCTCATCTCCACCACGAGCACCAGGTAAATTCCGAACCAGATAAGGTCAAGACCGGCCTGTTCCACCATGGGCAGGATCACGGAAGTCGTCAGAACGACAACTGAGATCCCGTCCAGAAAGCAGCCCAGCACGACAAAGAACAGCGTCAAGGCAACCAGGAGCGCATAAGGCGACAGGTTGAAGGAACCGATCCAGGCAGCCAATTCCCGGGGAATTCCCGTATATCCCATGGCGACCGTCAGAAACGAGGCGCCGGCCAGGATGAAGGCGATCATGCAGGACGTGCGGGTTGCCCCCATCAGCGCACTGGCGAAGCTGTCCCGGTTCAAGGTTCCCGAAACCCAGGACAGGACCAGCGACAGCATCACGCCGATGGCGGCAGCTTCGGTCGGCGACGCAAGCCCGGCATAGATGGAACCGATCACGCCGATGATGAGCCCGATAACCGGGAACAGCCGGCGGGTTGCCCTGAGCCGCTCAACGAAGGGGACCTCTTCCTCCTTCGGCGGCATCTTGTGCCGATTCAAAACCGCCCAGACAGCGACATACCCCATGAATAAAAGACACAGCATGGCACCGGGAAGAACGCCGGCCATGAACAGGCGCGCGATCGATTGTTCGGTCGCCGCGCCATAAACGATCAGGATGATGGAGGGCGGAATGAGAAGACCGAGCGTGCCCGAGCCAGCAAGCGTCCCGATCGCCATGCGCTCGTCATAGCCGCGCTGCTTCAACTCGGGCAACGACATGCGCCCGATCGTGGCGGTGGTCGCTGCGGAGGAACCGGAGACGGCGGCAAAAATTCCGCATCCCAGAATGTTCACATGCAGTATCCGGCCCGGCAAATTGCGCATCCAGGGCGACAGACCGGCAAACATGTCTTCCGACAGGCGCGAACGGAACAGGATCTCTCCCATCCAGATGAACATCGGCAGGGCGGTCAGGTCCCAGGAGTTTGCGGCTCCCCAGACCGTGGTCGCCAGGACCGGGCCGGTCGGAACGGAGACCAGCGCCATCATTGCGGCAAGAGCCATGGCAAACAGAGCGACGGCCACCCAGATGCCGGTGGCGAGCGCTGCCAGCATGCCAAGTCCGAGAACGAATGCGATCAACGAGAGATCCATTATTCCCTCCCCTCGATCGGATCGTCTTTGCTGGCGGTTTCAAAACTCGGTGCATCACCTGTCAACGCCGCGACCAGATCATCCAGAAGCGCGGCCGTGAATACCAGCAGTCCGAAGGTCATCACCGATTGCGGGAAGACAAGAGGGATCGGGATGATGCCGAAAGAGACTTCGTTGTAGAGATAGCTGTCATAGGCCAGCGCACCTGCATGCCAGGTGAAGTAGCCGGCAAGGGCCAGCGCCACGGCGATCGCCCAGACATTGAGATAGCGTGCAGCCCCTGGCGGGACCGCCTGCAGCAGGATGGATACCCGGATATGGTCGCCGTTGCGCAAGGTCCCGGCCAGCGCCAGGAACGAGGCCCCGACCAGCAGGAATCCGGCGATTTCGGCAAGTGATGGCACCAGCAGGCCAAGAGGTTCGA
This sequence comes from Roseibium salinum, assembly GCF_026240905.1. NCBI lineage: Bacteria > Pseudomonadati > Pseudomonadota > Alphaproteobacteria > Hyphomicrobiales > Stappiaceae > Roseibium > Roseibium salinum. Next base: position 220,497 of record NZ_JAPEVI010000003.1, on the reverse strand, counting down.
GGCCGATCATCTTTCTTGCCCCGTCGAGCATTCGCCCGAGCACCTGAAAGGCCACAAGACTTGCAATAACGACCAGACAACAGGCAGCCAGGACCGTTGACGCTTTATAAAGCGAATTAAGTGCCTTTCGCATCGGTTTCCCCTACCGGATATGCAGCTAGCTGAGCATGGAGCGCCGGGCGAACGAGCCCGGCGCCTTTGCTTTTTTAGTTCTTGTACGCTTCGAGAATAGCTGCGCCGGCGTCGCCGGCTTCCGCCTGCCATTCGGCGGCCATGGTCTCGCCGATAGCGGCCAGGCCCTGGATCAGTTCGCTGCTCGGCTCCACAACGGTTATGCCGTTTTCGGCAAGGACATCTGTCTGGGTCTTGGTTTCCACCTTGGAAGCCTCCCAGCCGCGCTGTTCAGCTTCGGCAGCAGCTTCCAGAACGGCCGTCTTCTCGGCGTCGCTCAGGGCGTCAAACGCGGTCTTGTTGACGAAGACCATGTTCTGCGGCAGCCAGGCCTCGGTGTCGTGATAATGGGTCAGGAAGTCCCAGGCCTTGGAATTTGCCCCGGTGGAGGGCGAGGTGATCATGGCTTCCACGCGGCCAGTGGAGAACGCGGTCGGGAGGTCCGGCACTTCGACCTGGGTCGGCACGGCACCGGCCAACTGGGCAAGCCGTTCCGTCGCGGCATTATACGCGCGGAATTTCAGGCCCTGCATGTCCTCGACCTTGGTGATTTCTTTCTTGGCATAGATCCCCTGCGGCGGCCACGGCACGGCGTAAAGCAGTTGCAGGCCCTGCTCGCCCAATTTTTCTTCCAACGCAGGTTTTGAAGCCTGATAGAGCTTCCAGGCCTGATCGTAGGACGGCGCCAGGAAGGGAACGGAGTCGACACCGAACACAGCATCTTCATTCGAAAGACGCGAGATCAGGATTTCGCCAATCGGCGCCAGGCCCTTGCGCACCGCATTCTTGATTTCCGGATGCTTAAAGAGTGACCCGGCAGAGTGGATCTGGATGGTAAGCGAACCATCGGTTCTCTCTTTCACATCTTCGGCAAAAGCGGCAATGTTCTGAGTGTGGAAGTTGCTGTCACCATAGGGCGTCGGCATATCCCACTTGGTTTGGGCGGAAACCGCGGTGAAACCGGCCACGCTGAAAGCGGCAGCGGCGGCCAGATGGAGTCCGGCCTTGGTCAGGAAACGAGATTGCAGCATGATTTGCTCCTCTTGGAAGGGGGATCTACCCCGTCGGGATGCGGCTTCGGGTAACGTTCTACGCGCACCATCTAAAAGCGCATCTGATCGACATTAGACTCAAAAATCAAAACATCAACATTTTGTCGATAAATTGTTATTTTAAGTCATCACGTAGAGCTTTAGAGGAATGACCGAACAGCACGTTATCGCACGCCATGGTGAGGTCCGGAGGTTCAGGCAACCTGCCGATCGGGATCGATTGGCCATTCAGCCACCTCGGGTCCACAATCGCTAATTTCAGCTATAAGGATTGAAACTCAACGCGTCAGAGACAATGCGAGAGGACAGGGACACGTGCAGCAAGACATCAGGCAAAGTAGCAGCGGCGAACTGGCACGGTTCGGTTTCTTGTTCATCATTCTTGCTGCGGCGACCCTTCTGCGTGCGTACGATCTGGACAGAACGAGCCTCTGGTACGACGAAGCGGTGACCTGGAGCCAGTCGACACGCTCATTCTCCGAAATGTTGTCCGCAGTTGCCCAGGACAACTATCCCCCGCTGCACAACATCATTTTATGGCTGAGCATACCGGTGTCAGGCGACAGCGAAGTCGCGCTTCGCCTTCCTTCCGTTCTTCTGGGTGTTGCCGCGGTGTGGCTGACCTATTTTGCAGGAAGCTTTCTGGGAGGAAGGTCTGCCGGCCTTCTTGCCGCCGCCCTGCTGGCCGTCTCTCCCTTCCACATCTGGTATTCCACCGAGGCTCGCATGTATGCGCTGCTGGCAGCCAGCGGTCTCGCCTTCCTGCTGTCCGTTTTCAAGGTTCTGGAAAAACCGTCCGGCATCCGATTGCTTGCGCTTGGCCTCAGCGGCACCCTATTCCTTTACAGCCATGTCTATGCGTTGCTCGGCTTCGCCGCCGTCGGGCTCGTCTGCGCCTTCTACGCCCTTGCCGATCTCGTCCGAACTAGAACTGTCCTGAAATCCAGCGCTGTCGCCGCCTGCCTCGCCATGAGCGTGAGCCTGATCCTGTTTGTGCCCTGGCTGATCATCCTGGCAATCCGGATCCGGTCCGTCGCCGCAACGGATTTCTGGATCGCCTATCCCGGTGCCGAGTTTCTGAAAGACATGGCGGGCAGCATGTCCGGTTCTCTTGCGCTCTTCTGGATATTGGCGGGCATGGCCCTGCTTTACGTGCTGCGACGCCTTGCCGGTTCTCTCCTGACTTCCGGGACGGCAACCATGACTATCCGTCGGGCAGCCGTGGTCTGCCTTGCCTATACGGCCGGACCGCTGGTGCTGGCCTATCTCTATTCCGTGTTCATGCAGCCGATCCTGTTCGACCGGTATCTGATCGCGGCCTGGACAGGCCTGCTCGTGCTCGCTTCCGCAAGCGCCAACTTGATCGTGCCGCGCGTCGGGCCGGCGATACTGTTCGTTGTAGCTCTGCTGCTAAGCTATCCTGAGCTGAAGTTCACGCTGCTGCACAAGACGAGACCGGAGTGGCGAAGCGTTGTTCAGGATTATTTGGCCGTCCGGTCATCTGACGATCGCCTGATTCTCTACAAGGGTTTTGCTGCGCCCGCGCTGGCCTATTATTTGCGGGAGCCTGGTGCCTTCAAAGCTGCCGAGAGCATCGAAGATCTGAACTCCCCGCCTCGTTTGCCGAATGACCGATGGCTGCTCCTCGTTCACAGCGGTCCACCGGAAATCAACGACGCTCTAAAAGCCTTTGGAGTTGATGGAACGGACCCCGTCGCCCAGCGCTTTGGCTGGGGAGCGAGCGGATTGAGCTTGTTTCGATCAGATCAAAGGTAATCGCCACGCCTCAATTGCTGTCGTCAGAAAAGGGCCGCCTTCCTCAGCGCAAGAAATGGACTGGAGAAATTGCAGGAATTTTTCTCCTCGACAATTTATCGATAAAATGTGAACATAAAATCACAGTACGCAGGAACGACACCGGCGATGAGTGGCGCTGCCGTTCGACGCTGTTACGACCAGAGGGAAGAAAATGACAGCCAAGTGGGATTTTTGGATCGACCGGGGTGGCACCTTCACCGACATCGTCGGCCGTGCGCCGGACGGAACGTTGCATCCGCATAAAGTCTTGTCGGAAAATCCGGAAGCTTATCGCGATGCGGCCATCCAGGGAATTCGCGAGTTGCTGGGCGTCGAAAAAGGCGCACCTATTCCCTCGGACAAGATCGCAACCGTGAAGATGGGCACCACGGTCGCCACCAACGCGCTGCTGGAGCGCAAAGGGGAACGCACGGCCCTGTTCATCACGAAGGGCTTTCGTGATGCTCTGGAAATCGGGTATCAGGCGCGCCCGAATATCTTCGCCAAGGAAATCATCAAGCCGGAACTGCTTTACGAGAGCGTTCACGAAATCTCGGAACGTGTCCGCGCAGACGGCACTCTGGAAACCGCTCTCGACGAGGCCCAGGCCCGCGGGGAGATGCAGGCCGCCTGGGATGCGGGCATCCGCTCCATCGCCATTGTTCTGATGCATGCCTACGCCTATCCGGCGCACGAGCAGGTCTTGAAGCAAATCGCCGAAGACGTCGGTTTTCCGCAGATCTCCGTCTCTCACGAAGTCTCGCCGCTGATGAAGCTGGTAGGGCGCGGTGACACGACAGTCGTCGACGCGTACCTGTCACCGATCCTGCGCCGATACGTCAGTCAAGTGCAGGAAGAGCTCGGCCTGGGGCCGCTGCTGATGTTCATGCAGTCCTCCGGAGGCCTTACGGCAGCGGATCTGTTCCAGGGCAAGGACGCAATCCTGTCCGGCCCTGCCGGCGGCGTTGTCGGCGCTGTGGAGACATCGCGCATGGCCGGGTTCGACAAGATCATCGGCTTCGACATGGGGGGCACGTCAACTGACGTGTGCCACTATGACGGCGACTATGAGCGTACCTTTGAAACCGAAGTCGCAGGCGTGCGCATGCGCGCACCGATGATGATGATTCACACGGTGGCGGCCGGCGGCGGCTCAATCCTTCACTATGCGGATGGTCGCTTTCAGGTCGGACCGGATTCGGCCGGCGCCAACCCGGGCCCGGCCTGTTACCGCCGGGGCGGACCGCTGACCGTGACCGATGCCAACCTGATGACGGGAAAGCTGGCACCGGACTTCTTCCCGAAGATCTTCGGCCCGAACCAGGACCAGCCGCTTGACGGCGACGTCGTTCGCCGGAAATTCGCGCAATTGGCTGAAAAAATCGGAGATGGCCGCACGCCGGAAGAGGTTGCCGACGGCTTCCTCAAGATCGCTGTCGAGAACATGGCCAACGCCATCAAGAAAATCTCGGTTCAGCGCGGCTATGACGTTACCGACTATGCACTGACCTGTTTCGGCGGCGCCGGCGGACAGACCGGTTGCCGCGTGGCGGACAGCCTCGGCATGAAGAAAGTCATCCTGCACCCGTTCTCAGGTATCTTGTCAGCCTATGGCATGGGCCTGGCGGACATCAGGGCAGACCGCCAGCAAGCGGTGGTCAAGACGCTGGACGAAGAACTGCTGCCGGAACTGAACGCCCTGCGCGACCAACTCGCCGAGCAGACGGAAGCGGAACTCGAAAAGCAGGACATTCCGGCGGAGGCCCGCCGGACCACCGCGACAGCCCATCTGCGTTTTGCAGGCACCGACACCCCGTTGCAGGTGCCGCTTGGCGGCGTCGCCGAAATGCGCGCCGCCTTCGAGGAAGCTCACCGCAAACAGTTCGGCTTTGCCTACGAAAACAAGCCGGTCGTCGTGGAAGCACTTGAAGTTGAAACCGGCGGCGGCGGTGCAGGACTGATTGAACCGGATTTGACGCTTTCCGCGGAAACCGCCGCCCCGGCAATCTCGACCCCGCTTTATTCCGAAGGCAACTGGCATGATGCGGGCATCTACAAGCGCGAGGCGCTCAGGCCGGGCATGAGGATTACGGGCCCTGCCATCATCATCGAACCCCATGCCACAATCGCCGTTGAAGACGGCTGGGCGGCGGAAATCAACGCCAAGGATCACGTCATCCTGAATCGGGTCGTTCCTCTGAACCGGGCAGAAGCCATCGGCACCCATGCCGACCCGGTGATGCTGGAAGTGTTCAATAATCTGTTCATGTCGATCGCCGAGCAGATGGGAGTGACGCTGCAGAACACAGCCTACTCGGTCAACATCAAGGAGCGGCTGGATTTCTCCTGTGCCGTTTTCGATGCCAATGGCGCCCTTGTCGCCAACGCTCCGCACATGCCGGTGCACCTGGGCTCGATGGACCGTTCCGTCGAGACCGTGATCAAACTCAACAAGGGCAAGATCAGACCGGGCGATGTCTTCGCGCTCAATGCGCCCTACAACGGTGGTACCCACCTGCCGGACATTACCGTCGTTTCCCCGGTCTTCGATGACGAGGGCAAGGAAATCCTGTTCTGGTCCGCCTCCCGCGGGCACCATGCGGATGTCGGCGGTTCGGCTCCGGGATCCATGACCCCGCGGGCCACCAATGTGGATGAGGAAGGCGTTCTGTTCGACAATTTCAAGATCGTCGATCAGGGGCGCTTCTGCGAGGAGGAACTTGTCAGCCTCCTGACCAACCATCCCTACCCGGCAAGAAATCCACACCAGAACGTCGCTGATCTCTCCGCGCAGATCGCCGCCAACGAAAAGGGTATCCAGGAACTGAGGAAAATGGTCGCCCATTTCGGACTGGATGTTGTCCAGGCCTATATGGGCCACGTTCAGGACAATGCAGAAGAAAGTGTACGCCGGGTCATCGAGGCTTTGAAGGATTCCCAGTACGAGTATCCGACGGACCAGGGATCGGTGATCAAGGTCAAGATTACGGTCGATAAGGAAAATCGCGAAGCCACCGTCGATTTCACCGGCACGTCCGACGTGAAGCCGAACAATTTCAACGCTCCCGAACCGGTGACCCGGGCTGCAATCCTTTATTGCTTCCGTGTCATGGTGGAAGGCGATATCCCGATGAATGCGGGTTGCCTGAAGCCGATCAAGATCATCATTCCGGACGGCTGTATGCTGCGGCCGTCTTATCCCGCGGCAGTCGTTGCCGGCAACGTTGAAACCTCACAGCATGTCACCAACGCTGTCTTTGCCGCGCTCGGGGCCATGGCCAATGCGCAAGGTACGATGAACAACCTGACCTTCGGCAATGACACTTACCAGTACTACGAGACCATCTGCTCCGGTTCACCGGCCGGGCCGGGTTTCAACGGTACCGATGGTGTGCACACCCACATGACCAATTCCCGCCTGACCGACCCGGAGGTGTTGGAATTCCGCTTCCCCGTTTTGCTGGAGGATTTCCACATCCGCAAGGAAACCGGCGGCAAAGGCAAATGGTCAGCGGGCGACGGCACCCGGCGAACGCTGCGCTTCCTTGAGAAAATGGACTGCGCCATTCTCTCCTCCCACCGCACGATTCCGCCGAAGGGTCTCGACGGAGGTGACGACGGCCAACTTGGCCGAACGGAAGTTCGCCGACTGGACGGAACCGTCCAGGTGCTAGAAGGCTGCGATCAGACAATCTTGGACGCGGGTGAAGCGGTTACCGTCATCACACCGACAGCTGGAGGCTGGGGTAAAGCCTGAGACCAGGCGCTGCAAACGGGACCAAGTGCCTTCGCTTCGCACCGGGTGTCCTGATCTGAAAAATGGCCGCTCAAGCGAGCGGCCATTTCGCAACACCTGTGACGCTGTTGTCGGCACCCAGAGCCTTGGGGCAACCGCTAGTCTGCTACGACAGGTTCTCTCCGCGGCCCGATCCGATCAACCGCCTGAGAATTCCCGAGGAGCCGCCTTCGTCTCTCGAGCTGAGTTCAACGGCGATTTCCGCCGGCAGCGGGCGTCTGACGACCTTGTCCGAAGCCTCTTGAACCCGAAACATTCCGTCCCGGAAGAGCCGGAGCACTTCTTTTCTGGGCAGCGCCAGGCCGTGCGCCAGCACCTGATCCAGACGAACGCGCGCGAGGTCCGGATTGCGAATGACAAGAAGGGTTTCCCCTGTGCAGGCCGGGCCTGTGCTGACGATCCGGGACATCAGTGAAAACGACCCGCAGTTGTCGGTTCGCCAACCACCAAGACTGCCACCTTCCCGGGCAAGTCTTTGGGCCAGAACCGGATCATTTTCCTGAAGTGCCTGCAACTGCCGGCGAGAAATGCTTTTGACGCGACGCCGCTCAAAAAGCGGTCTATTCCAACGAGCACCGCAAGCGCGACACCGATAGATCAGCCACGCATCCATGCGAGATCCGTTGGCGTTAAGCCGGAACTTGCCCGTGGAGGCAAAGGCGCCGATGGTTCTGCAGCCGCTACACGGCCGATAAACAGCGGGTTTTTCGTTGTATAAGACAGTCCATTCAATTTTCAGAAAAGACGACATTCCGCTGGTCTTCCTTTAAGGGAAGTCCGTCAACGGCTATCGGAACCGCCACGCGGCAGGGCCGCGGGCGCTCGGTCTGGCTAAGATAGAGATAAAGAACAGCAGCGTATCGGAAAGCTCAGATACGGTTTGGCAAAGCCACACCGGTCCCGATCCGCCACTTTGACGAACAAGTCAAACACTGAAGAGTGAAGAAGTGGGATCGAAGACCGGTTAGAACGTGGGCAAAGTAATCGTCCTGATTGCAGAATATGGAATGATCTATCGGTGCGCACCGGCAAGGACAAGTGCAATCCGGCCACAGTGTTGGAAGAATTCCCGCGGTGGCATCAGGCTTTGCGAGCCTTTTGCGCCAGTGTCACCAGAACCTGGCGCAGGTCCTGTGGGTCTTCCAGCAACTCGTCAAACCAAAGTCGCTCAACCCGGTCGCCGGCAACAAGATCCAACCCCTCCGGATCGAGGCAGGCCAACCGCCATTTTGCCTCTTCTGCCTTGCAAAGCACTTCTGCGTAGAGCTTTATCGCTTCCCGGTGATCCTCGTTCATGTGGGCAACAGCACTAACTTCCAATGCCGCCCAGCGCTCCGGATCGTCCACCGGCGACAACAGATCCTGCCGCGTGAGGTCAAAAGCCTTGCCGAAGCCGCCGTTCAGGCTGGCCCGGGCGAGGTCGAGCCTGAAAAAGGAAAAATCGCCAAAATCGACGTAGAGTTCCGCCTTGGGGTGACGGGCAAGATAGCGTGTCCGCAGGCGATCGTGCGCCGGATCGTCCCGCCCTATCCGAACGGCTTCGCAGAATAGCGAAATCCGTGGGTGCGCCAGTGGATCACCTTTGCCCGGCTCGCCGACAAGCAGCGAGCAGGATGGCGTTCCGAGAATGGCGGCGGTATGGCCGGAAAGCATGCTGGTCAGAATGACAGGTGTGCCGTCAAGATCAGTTGCAACGGCAACGCGGCTTGCGAGCGGATGACCGGTACCGGCTTCGAGCGCGGCAAGAGCGCCAAATCGCGATGTGCGGACAAGGCCTTTTGCAAGCAAACGCGCCTGGTCATCCGTTGGCCGGATGACAGGTTTCTCTTTCGCTGCTTCTACGCCCTTTTTCTTCATCTGACGTCCTTTTCCCGTCGAGCGTTGCGCCTGACAAACTACCGCCGTCTTTGTTGCCCAAACGCTTTAGCAGAAACCTGAACGCCAGATGAACAGGCACCTCAGAACAAGTTCAGGGCGTGTGTGTATTTTCTGATCATCAGCTACGGCGCCACTCAACAAAGGCGCGAGCGCTTGGAGAGAGATCGATGACTAACATGAGCAAACGCCTGATCGCCGCCGCCTTGGCGGGCACGCTCCTTCTGCCGACTGTGGTGACAGCGGAAGCCGGGTCGAGACACGGTTGGCGTGATTACCATAGCAACAATCACAGTTCCTACCGTAAGCACAAGCGCCACAGAAACAACGACAATGTTGGCGCAGCCGTCGCCGCCGGCGTAATCGGTCTTGCAGCTGGTGCGATTCTGCTGGGAACCACGAACCAGCCGCGCTACGCCGGTCCTCCGCCGGTCAACTATTACCGGCCGGCACCCTACCCCGGCCGTGTTCACGAAAACGTCAGCTATCAGCCCTGGAGTCCGGCCTGGTACCAGTACTGTTCCGCAAAATACCGGTCTTTCAATCCGTCTACCGGGACCTACACAACCTATCGCGGCGAGCAGCGTTTCTGCCAGTAAGGCGCATAACTCAATAAATTCCGGCTCTGGGCGAACCCACCGGCGTCAAACGATCCCAATCGTTCGCCCTTCGCCAGCGCCCGCCAACTTTCGGCGACAAGCGACAGGCCAGCCGAACTGGCCGCCCGCTTGTTGCCGTTTTTGTTTGAACGAACCTACCGTCTAATCCGCCATCGTCTCGATAGAGGCAAAGCTGTCCGGGGCGTCCCCTGCATCAAAGGGCGTACTGACTTCAATCACCTTGTCAGGATAAAAGCCGTTGAAGTGCGTCCGCAGCGACAGACTGTAGGCGCCGATATGGCCAATTTCTATCCAATCTCCCGTGTCCACGGTCTCGGGGAGCCAAAAGGGGCGGGAAAGAATATCGACGCTATCGCAGGTCGCACCGCACACCTTGAACGGCACGATCTTGTCCGCCTGGCCGGTCCGGGTTCTGCGGGCCGGGTCGGGAATGAACCGTGCCGGCAGAGTAATCTTGCCGGTCCAGCTGTCGGACAGCGAGGCCCAGATGCCGTCATTGATGTAAAGCCGCCGCCCCTTTTTCAGAAGCACTCTTACGATGAGGGAAATCGATCTGGCGACGATCACCCGACCAGGTTCAGCCACAAGCGGCAAATCGTCAAACTGCCATTCGACGATATCGGACTTGAGCTGTTCCATCAGTTCCACAAGCGAAGGCATTTCGGGAGCTTTCCTGCGCGGGTCATGGCCGTATACGGCTGGAAATCCGCCACCAACGTCAAGTTCGACGATCGGCACGCCGGCTCTCGACCTGATCCAGTCCGCTGAGGCCAGCGCCCTTTCATAGGTCTCCGGTTCTTCCACCTGACTGCCGACATGGAAACAGAGGCCGCATCTGAACCCGACCCTGTCGATACGCTGCAAAAGTTCAACCGCGTGACCGGGAGCCGCTCCGAATTTCTTGGAAAGCTCGTACGCTGCATGTCCCTTGGTGGCAATGCGGACAAACAGAGTGATCGTAGCAGGATCGATATCCAGGGCCCGCACAATGCGCAGAATCTTTGCGACTTCGTCCTCGTGGTCGAGGGAAAGAGTACGAATGCCATATTGTTCAAGTGCGAGCCGGATGTCGGACTGCGCCTTGACCGGATGCATGTAAAGCATCTCGGCCTCCGGCGCTGCCTGTCTGACTGCGGCAAACTCGGCGGGAGACGCAACGTCGAAACAGCCGATACCTGCTTTGGCGAGAGCCTCGAGCACAAAAGGCTCACCATTCGTCTTCACCGCATAGGCCGTTTTCCCCGGAAAAAGCGCTTGAAACTGCTGTGCATCCTCCCGAAGAACGTCAGGCCGGAAACAGTAGACCGGTTCATCGGGACGAAGTTGCAGGGCGGCGTCTACGGCAGTCTTGTATCGTTCCATGAGCGGTTCCAGCGTTGTATGTCTGCGATCTCAAGGGAACAAGCTTGCGGCGGATTTGCAAGCAGCGATTGGAGCCAGTGCTGTGAACTACTGGCAGATGACATAGGTACAAGCCTTGCCGTGGCATCCGATATCCAGATGAAAATGGGAACGGTGGCTGGAATCTGCGTCCGGGCCGAGTACGGTCGTAAAGCGTTCACACGCCGATGTATGGATCTCCTTCAGGAAACGGCCCTTCTTCGTTTCCGCTCCCCAGTCGTCTTCAATCGAGATCCGAGAGCCATCGTCCAGTTCGATGTGTGAAATATCGATCGCCATTCCCAGTGCGTGCTCAGATAATTTTCCATCCGGCAAATTGTTCCGGCGGCGGCATTGGTAGCCCGGCCCACTCGCGAGAACCGAGACCGGGCTGCCGAACTGTTCCTCTGCAGCAGGAAGGACATCGTCTCGCAGCCACTTTGTCAGGGTTTTGGCGAAGCGGCAGGAAACAGTCACAGGTGAAGGAAACTTGGCGGCGGCGGTTCCGACCACGACACCGTTCAGCCGGACCGGCTCAGCAATACCGCACGCCGCATCGCTGCCGGACTTTCCCGCAACCGGGTCGGCAAGTTTGATCAGTGCCCCGGGAACATCGCATTCGGTCAGTGGCTCCGGAGGGATTTCCACTGTCTCCTCCGCTGGCGCTGGAAGCGAAGGTTTCGCGGGTGGCGTGTCGACACCTTCAACGAACGGCTCGGAATCCTGTGCCACCAGCGGCTTTGCGTCCGGCACGGGATCCGATGCGGCGGGCGCTGGATGAACAATGAGAACCAGGCCGCAAAAGAAGCAACTCACGCTACCCACTATCCGCATTATCACGCATTCCGACACAACCATGACAGCAAGGTACATGATTGAACAACCCGCGCCAGTCATCTAAGTTCGCATACCTCATTCAGGATGGCGCCGATGACACTCGAACTCTATTTCGCCTATATTGTGGCCACGTTGATCGTGCTGGCCATACCCGGTCCAACGATCATGTTGGTCGTAAGCTACGCTCTGACCCACGGCCGCAAATCAGCATTCGCCACAGTGATGGGGGTCGGGCTGGGAGACGCAACGGCGGCGGCGGCTTCACTCATGGGACTGGGGGCGGTTCTGGCTGCATCAGCCACCGCATTTGCGGCGCTCAAGTGGGTCGGAGCAGTCTATCTGGTCTGGCTGGGTATTAAAATGTGGCGCAGCCGGCCCACTGCGCTCGGGCCCCATCAGGTCGCTGACGTTCCGGCTCGGAAAATCTTCTGGCACGCCTATCTTGTAACCGCGCTCAATCCGAAGGCCATTGTCTTCTTCATAGCGTTTCTGCCGCACTTTATAGCTCCAAGCGCACCCGTCGTGCCGCAGTTGGCAATACTCGGAACGACGTTCGTGGTGCTTGGCATTGTGAACGCAGCCGTCTATGCACTCGCGGCAGCCGCCGTGGGGCAGAAACTGCGCAGTCCGTCACTGCTGCGGCTTGTCAGCAAAATTGGCGGCGGCTTTCTGATTTCCGCTGCCGCCATGACCGCGTCCCTGCAGAGATCCGCCGGATAAAGCACCCGAGGCTTCAGCGGCTGGACGCAAAGGGTATATTTTTTTCGAACGCTTTTCCTCAGACGCAGTATCGACCTCGGTTTTCAACCCAAAAGCAGAGCCGGCCTGTTTCAGCGTCTCCAGCGACCGGCGGGCGCCCTCCTCGCTCAACGCTGCGTATCGCTGTATAGCTGCATTCAGCTCAAGACCGCCGATGCGCAGCCGCCGAGCCCGCATAGTGAGGATATCCTTGTAAGCGTCTGATGTGACCCCGTTGGCCTTGCAGAGAATGATCAACGGCTTGTCGCTGGCACTGAACAAGAGTTGGGAGACCGCACCGGGTGGAAGTCCGCTCACCCTGGCCAGCAGCATTCCCAGTTCCGCGGTCCGGTCGGCCCGTGCAAACAGGGTTACGGCATCATCGATCTTTGTTTTCTTGCTCACGACGTCCCTTATCAGCGCGTTCGACTGTTCACGGGCCTCATCAAGCTTCTGAGCACGGGCAGCAACTTCCGTGGCCGCCCGTTCCGCGAGCAACTGCACGAGGGTATTGTCTGCGCCCAGTGCCGTGATCCGCTCTTTCAGTTCCTCTGTCAAAAACGGCAACAGCGCCTGAGCTGCCTCCTCAGGCAGATCCGGACGCTTGATGAGAGCCGCCTGTATCGATACGTTGGACCGCGCTTTTTCGACCAGTTTCAGGAAGGCTGCATCGGCGAACTCGGCTCCCTGATTCTCGGCCACCTTGCTCAAGACCTTGGCGTCGCCGCGATCAACCAGTACGGAAGTGACGGCCTCATCCACCGACACGCGACCGGCGATCGCGCCCAGATGTTCCATTGAGGCCGTGGAAGCGATCGCGACGAGATCTTCCGACGTAAGCGCGGGTGAGTGCTCAAGTGCAGGTTCGGCCACAGCAATCGTATCCTGTGCCAGCCTCACCATCAGTTCATGCGGAGCAGCCTTTTCCCGGCACATCCTTTTGGAAAGAATGATGCGGGTTTCCTCCTCCAACTGTCCGAGAACCTTCAGAACGATATCGCCAAAAAGCAGACTGATCTGTTCATCGCGGTCATCGCCGGCACTTACAAAAAGGTCGGTCAGCGTCTTGATCAGGCTCTTGCGGCCCGCAGCGGTGTGATCTCTCGCCAGATCAGCAAGTTTCGCAAGATTGAACATTAGCACTCCGACGCAGTAATCGCGTTAAAGCGAAACTAGCAGGATCCTGTTAACATTACGCTACCTTCGGCCTTTCCGGTTCCCTCTGACTTGTCGGTCGACCGAATGACAGGCAAAGCCCGGGTTCAGGGACCTAACCGGAATTTTTTAGTACGGAGCCTGATACGGCCGACCGAAAGTGATCACGGATTGTTTCTTTTTCTTTCAATAGCTTAATTAACAATCCCTCAAGAGCAACAACCTTTAGGTGCAATTCCCACGTTGCAATGCAGCATCTTTTTTCTTCGTTTCCCATAACTGCTGTCTTAATATCGGCGGGTCAAACAGAGGTAATCGGGAGCGGACAGATGACCCTTGTACGGAACCTGAACATGATTGCCTTTCTCGCAGCTTTCGTTTTTTTGGCTGCCATCGTGGTTGGCGTAATCTAGTCCAACCATCGAAACCATAAACGAATAGAAGCCGCTAAACTGAAGTGCGGCCGGAAAACTCATCAGCGACAAAGAATAATAACAGCAGTTCGAGCTCGCCGCTCCAGAAGGTGCCGGCTGGTTTTCGGCTCAGTGTGACTGTTTGAGTTTACGGCAACTATAACAACTGGTTGGCAAGATAGCTGGCTACCAAAGGTAAATAGGGCTCGGCGCAACTGAGGAAGGAAGCACAATTTCTGATTGCGCCCAATCTCGTGCGAATCCTTTTTCATCGGAAAGTTGCGCGCGTAGGGAAGCTCGCTATCAACGCCGTCCCTTGATCCACGTGGTGTAAACCTTCGCCGCGATCTGAACGAGTAACCATAAGGTGCCGAGGATTGGCAAAACCAGCTGAGCCTCAGCAGCGATCCACTCAACAATCTTGTGAACCTGCGGCCAGGCAATAGCTCCCAGAGCAACAGGTGCCGTGACTATATCCTGTTTATTCATTCGGCCTCGCTTTCAAAACCGCTTTTGATTCTCTCATACCAACGGCTGCACCGCCGCACGCGGGCATTTGCGAGGCCAAGGGCCTGATCGGTCCGGATCAGGGCAACGTCCAATGGCTCCCCGATCCGGACACCGGATTTCTCTGTCTGCCGGCAGTCTTCCGGATAGTCCGGCAAGTATCGAGCCGCCTGCCTGAGCCCGGCCTGTGTTGCGGTCGCTTGCAGCCGATCATCAACGATTGTGCAGGCGGTCAATAAGGCCGGACCGCACAACGCAGCTATCCTCAACCGTCGAAACATAGCGTTCTAGCTCCTGCTCTGCGGCTTTGGCTTCCGCCTGAGCCTTCTGGACTTCGGAGTTGAAGTAGCCGCGGGCGGCATCTGCCACTGCCTGGCGGCGTCTGAGTTCTTCCAATTGGGCCCGCGTCGACGTCAGCTCCGCTTGGGTCACATAACCTTCCCGCGCGCGGCGGACCGCGCTGGATTTGTCGACCTTGTGCCAAACAAAAAAGCCGCCCAAAACGGCGGCAATGGCAAGAACCAAGGCAGCGGTTCGGCTGCGAAGAACAATATCAAGGAGTGCGATCATTCTGCCCCCTCGAGGCACAGCTTGTGCTCCGCAGAACGGCGGTTGACAAGGCCCTGACTTGTTCGGCCGCCGGCCTTGTCGAACCACCTCGCAGCATCGCAGGCGCCCCTGAGGTCTCCTCGATCGAGACGCTTCCGCGCCGTCGACCGGCAAAAAGCCCCTACCCCGATGTTATAGGTAAGGCTCACAAACGCGACATAGGAGCGAGTCGGAATGACATCCGGCCGTTTCAAGCATCGGCGCATGCCCGCCTCGTGCCTCCTCAGCGAAGCAAGCAGCTTTGCATCACATTCTTCCTTCGTGTACTGATCACCAAGCCTCACTCCATGCGTTTCGCCGAAGCAAACCGTCGGAACGCCGACGATGTCCGGATAAGCAACCAACCGGAGCCCTTCCCAGGCTCCAACCAGCGCAATCGCTGCGGCCCCCATGGCTCCGACCAGGCGGGTTCTATGTCTCATCTGCGAACATCCTTTTTTAAGAAGAAACGGGCGCCGAATGAGACCCAAGACGCCTCGGTGCACTGGAGGCTCCGGAAGGGCCTGGGCCACTTCAGCGCCGGATAGCAGCGCGGTAAGGAGCGGGAGGTTTACCCTCCAGGCAATAATTTGCAGGACCCGGCACCCGTTTCATGAAGGGCCATTCAGGTACAAAAAAGCCGCCTCTCGGGCGGCGCGTATTTCGGACTGCCGAAAGCCTCAGAGCTTCATGGCCTCCTGCCACAGCGTGTCAAATTCATCCTCTGTGAAACCGATCGAGGGTGCCAAGCTCACGACAAAGGGGGCCAGCCGCGAAAACTGAGTGGCATATTCCCATTCCACTAGGGCCCTGGCACGTTCGGTCTCATCTGAGATCGCGGCGATGGCGGCGTCAACCGCCTCGAGAGCACGGCTCGCATTGATCAGACCGAGACGAAACTGCCGTGCCGTCACAGGCGGCATTGCTTCACGCAGTTCTTTCAGTGTCGGAGGCGGCGGAGGTGTGTATATCCATGTGCCGTCGATCCATTCGTAATTGGCACCTGGCTTAATGGGGACCTCAACGGTTCCTGCTGGGTAGGACATCCTGATGGCGGCTGAGGGCTGGCTGACCGTCTGCCAATAACCGCGGTCTGGGTGAAAGAAACCTGTCTCCATTAGCATAGCTCCGACCAGTATGAGAAGTTACTGCTTACTTTGTAGTACCAATCGCTCGGGACTACGCCAGTGTGCGAGAGTATCTGATTAGCTCCAGCAGCCATCACTGTCACCCAAGTCGCGTTATCAGGCGAAACCTGCAGGTTGGATCCTTGTGCTCCCCTAACTGCTATGAAAATCGGCCTGCTGTTCGTATTGTGATACGCTGTGGCTAGCACCCGTAACCCCGTCACATCCTGCCACGTCTGACCGACGCCAATCAGTTGCGCTTCGGTTGCAGCAAGTTGGGCCTTCAGCGCTGCAATGTTGTTCTGCGCGGTAGCAAGGTCCTGCACCACCTGAACGGCGTTGAGTGTCACCTCATCGTCCATACCGTCGGCCACTTTGATAATCCAAGTACCGACGACCTCCTTGCCGCGTGTTTCATTCTCGGAGGTGCGAACGACGCGGGAAGCGTCGAATGCGATGCCGTCTGAAGGATCAGCGCCACTAGAGTTCGTGTAGTGCCACTTATTGCTGTCGTCCCTATAGAAGGCGCCGTGTTGAGTGTTGTTCTCCGTCCGATAACCAACCTCTCCCGTGATGTTCTGGATCGCATCCTCCTGCGTAATGCCGAGCACGCCGCCAGCGTCGACGTTGATCAGCGCCGACGGATCCCAACCGCGTATATAGCGGCCAGCAAGTTTCGGCAGGTTCGCCGTCGTGCTGCCGTCGCCGTTGCCATAGCGGAGCACCCTGCAGGTTGTTCCTGGTCCGGTCGCAACGGCGCTCAGCGTGACTTGCGTAGGACCATCAACGGAAAGGATCGTAGTGCCGTCCGGAATGTTCGTCCCCTCGACAGGCATACCGGGAGCAAGCCCCTGGTCAGAGCCAATCCCGGTGACCACTGCCAGGTTGCTCGTAATGGTAACGGTCCGTTCCGGTGCGAGTACATCAAGCAGCTGCGGGAACAGTGCCCGGCTGAACACCTGGTTCTGGTCCTTGATAATCAGCCAGTACTGGTTCGGCGCGACATCGCTGAACCACGGCATGATAGATCCTACCGGTATGCGGCCGGCGCCCACCACGGTCGCAGCATCCTCGGCCGCCTGCGCAGCAGCCGCCTCCGCATTCGCTTGAGCGGTTTCAGCCCCCGCCCGCGCGGTTTCCGTTGCTGTTTGTGCCTCTCCAGCCACCAGAGCTGCCGCCTCTGCCTCAGCCCTTACGTTTTCCGCAGTCGCCGCGTGCATTCCGGCGGTTGCTGCCGCAACTTGCGCACCCTCGTGCGCACCCTCCGCAGCCGCAACTGCGGTGGAAATCGCGGCGCTGTCAATGAGAGCCGGAACCAGCTGGTCTCCTTGGCGAACAAATCCGTAGCCGTCCGGGAGGTCCGGAACTTCCAGACTTGGCAATTGTCCTTCCAGGCTTGGCGACACCGAAAGGGACCGGCCCACCCGCGCGGCGATCGCCTGGACGGCAATGGCCGTCCGGTCCATCGCCCGTTCAAGCACGTCCGGGTCAATTTCCCCTCCGTCCAGCGTAAAAGGCTGCTCATAGGTGCTCACCAAGGTCACGGTGAGACGTTCGCCGGCCGACAGATCGGCGGCGGTGAAGAACACCGTTCCCGTGGCATAATCACCTCCTGTGAAATACCAATGTCCCGGCACCTGCTGATAAATCCATTTCGTATCGTTGCCGTTCGCATCGGTGTGAATCACCAGAAGGTCGTTTTGATCGACAAACTGAAATGGCAAGTCGACACGATCGGTTACGCCGTCACCCTGAACCTGGGCGCGGCCTTCCGTCAAGGCTGCTACTGTCATGAAATTTCCTGTTGGTTTTCAGCGCAATTATGCGCTGGATTGAGGTTAGATCTTCAGGAAATGCGTGTCTTCGTGGTTTTGCGCTCGCGTACCGGCACGGGTTTCCAGCTCCACACGGCTAAAGAAATAGCGTCGGCCGAATTCTCCAGGAGATCTCGGGCCGTGTCGGGAGACGATCTTCAAGAAGATGAACCCTGCACGGACAAAATCCGCGCTCTACCGACTACCGCCATACGCGGCGGCTGTCTCACACGGCGCCGTCAGGCAGAAACGGTATGATAGATCGGAGGACGCGAACTCAATTCAACGGACCAGGGCATCGGCGCAAAGAACAGGCCCGGGTGAAGACGCCAAGAACGCTGGAGCTTGCCCGCTTTTTCAGTCGTCCACGATCTCCGTCGCGGATGCGCACACACATTTGCCGTCTTCGAACCAGACTTCCAGAGCGAGATCGTCATACTCAAAGGGCGTCTGGACCGATCCGTCCTCATATTAGACGCTGGTGCCGATCTCATCAGGGTCTTGACCCATGTGAGCTATGAGTTCTTCTTCGGACATGCCGATCAGGTTTTTGCCTTTGTAACCCCAGAAATCATCACTTCGAACGCAAACAATTTTGCCTTCCTCAGTCCAGACTACCTTGTCTTCTCCCCCGATTTCGTATTCGCCACACCCGGTGATGCTGGAACCTTCCCGACGCACCAACTTCACGTCGTAGTGAGACATGTAGTCTTGGATAAGTGTCCCAAATCCGAACGGCCCCACGCCAACGCCTGGCGTCCAGTCCCACTCTGCACCGCTCATCGGGTCCCCTTTCCTCTTCTGCTATGATTCTCGCCGCGTTTCGCCTTTTTGTCCCTTACGTTCAACGTTTTCGATCTTCTTTTTCAATTTCTTTTTCTCCCGGCGGATCTTTTCTTCCGAAAGCTGGCATTCAATTCGTCGACTTGTTTTTCTGCTTTGGCTTTCGCCTTTCCACCATTTCCGTGTTGTTCATTCTTGCCGCTGTCAGAGGCTTTCTTGCCTCCTTGCTTTCCGCGTATTTCGTTAAACAGCACCGAGGAACGCGCTGCCGGATCCATCGGATTCAGCATCAGTCCCTGGTAGGGCTGTGCAGCGGCGGCGGCCTGATCGGGCGTATGCCCGCCGTAAAAGGCGGTGGGCTCGTCCGGATCAAGGCGTCCTATGATCGGCACGCCGCCGGGCCCTGAGACCGTTGACGCCGCCCGCCAACCTGATGTCGTCGTCTGGGCTGCGATGCAGGCGATCCCGGTCGATAAACTCGATACCACTTAGAAGTTCGTCTATGGGGACTTGGCCGTTGCGGTAGCCGAAACGCCAAGCCGGTCCAAAACCCACTCTTTGTCAATCTGCACCCCCT
Organism: Roseibium salinum; assembly: GCF_026240905.1. Classification (NCBI taxonomy): domain Bacteria; kingdom Pseudomonadati; phylum Pseudomonadota; class Alphaproteobacteria; order Hyphomicrobiales; family Stappiaceae; genus Roseibium; species Roseibium salinum. Next base: position 201,267 of record NZ_JAPEVI010000003.1, on the reverse strand, counting down.
GCTTGCCGAACCGCCGGCTCCCCAGGCTCCGCTCAAGAGCCGTCCGCCGTTCAGTGTCATTGGCGATTGACAGTTTCTCGGCAGCTTCAGCCGGGCTCAACCCGTAATCGTCCGTGAGAACCCGCCATCTGGTGTTGGCTTTCTGCAGGTCCTGATCCTGCCTTCCCCACCGTTCTCCGCTTGAATTGACCAGATGAAGCGCGGACAGACTTAGATACGCCCTGCCAACTTCCCCAGGATCCTTGCTCTCCAGCCCCTTCCTGAGCGATTTGACATAAGCCCCCGGCAACACTCCTTTCGTGCGCAGGATCTCGCGCGCAATCACATCCCGATCGGCTTCGCCGTCAGTCAGATGAGAGAAGGCGCGGTTCGCCAGATCGCGATCCTCTGAGGAAGACGCGTCCCCCTTCTGCGGCGACAAAACCCAACTGACTGCCTCCAGGTTCTTGCTTTGTTCTTGCGTAGCATTTTTCAATGCGTTGATCAACTGCACCTTCTGGTGCGGGCCGAGAACCGGATTGCTCTCGATGTCCCTCGGATTGAACAGCCCGTGTGTATCTGCGATCCTGCCGGCAATTCGCTCGGCCTCCGCCGCGGCCGCTACAGTCTTTTTGCGCACGGCGCTGTCGTGAAGCCGTTTCAGCGTCGTGCCGGGCAGGAACTTGAGGTGATCAGCCATTCCTGCGGGATCCGGAGGATAGGCCTGCCTCTCGGCATCAGTGGCCGCGTCAGAAGCTTTTAAGTCTTTTTCCCGGAGCGCGCGCCCTTCGGTTTCCTTTGCAACCGCGCCCTCCGCGGCGGTGACACCTCCTGTCATACCCGCCGCCGGTGCAGTCCGGCCTGCTTCCGCCGCAGTCATTTCACGCCGTGCCAGCTCGCGTTCAAGAGCGGCAATCTGGTCGTCGACGGGACGGGTTTCCACAAAAGCTTCGGTAAGCTGCTCGTTCAGGGCCAGAAAGGCCTCCGCCTTTTCGTGCCGTGCCAACGGCATGGCTTCCAGAAGCGCCTCCCCCTCCCGCCGGGCCTCCAGGAGGCTATCGGGGTTGTCCCGGACTTCGGCGACGAGTTGCTCGGACGCTTCGAGAAACCCTTGCTGAAAGTATTTCCTGTTTTCAGCGTGCTCCTCTGCCGCAAAACGGCCGGCGTATTGGGGCCGCCTTGCCTCAACTTCGCGAGCGAATTCTGGACGTGCGGTTTCCGGCAGCTCCTTGAGAAGTTCGTTGCGCTCCTTTTCCAGTTTCGCCAGCATGGCTTCGGTATGGCCGATGGCCCCGGGTCGAAGCTTGTGCTGCTCTTCCGGTTGCATGCCAGTCAGCTTGCGCCGCAGCTTCAGGCCGGCGGCCACCACCGCAAATCGGTCCGCCTGTTCCTGTTGCTCACGCGCCAGGCGCGCCAGACGGGCTTGGCGCGCTTTGTGAGCGTCGTCGACCAGGCCTCCGATCTCGTCGGCCGATTGCCTTATCTGCCTGCCGAACCCTGCGGTTGCTGCACCCACCGCCGTATCCGCCACGACCTGCGGATTGCCGACACCCGGAAGGCTCTGGGCACCGCTGAATTTCTCAAGTCTTGCCATTTTCAAAGAACCGTATGTTCGCCAATAATCTAACGAGTACTTCCGCTGGGTGATCCTGCCGGATCCGCCATTTTGTAATAGGCGTTGCCGAGCGTCGTGAAGGCACTGGTTACGCCGCCGAGGATGGCGCCGGCAGCACCGATCCGCCCGGCCCTGCGGCTGGAACGGGCGCGTTCGCGGGCGCTGGCGGCCTCGAAGGTCAGATTGTCCCTCTGCCCTTCCGCCCGGTACCGGATCGCCTCGATCTGGTGAGCGGCCTCATAGGCATTGTCGTCCGCGACATCGCTGAGAGACCCTGTTTCCGACAGGCCCCGTTCCGCACCGGCGGCCCGGTTGTTGCCGAGCACCTTGTCGAGGCCTTCGAGCGTTCGCCGCCGCTCGAAGGATGCCTGCGTCTGATTGATTTCCTTCTGGCGGTCCGCAAGCTGCGCCCGGCGTTCTTCCGACTTTGCCTGGGCATCCGCCTGCTGGCGCATTCCCTGGGCTTGCACAACACCGCCGGCCAGCGACCCGACTGCGGAAACCGCTGCAAAAACTGCTGGATGACACATGGTTCAAGGCTCCGCGTCTCGGCCGAAATTAATGGCCAGGATGGTGCAGGGTTTGCCGCCGCCGGCTTCCAGCGTCAGCTGCCCCCCGTCTTCCCATCGGGTTTCGATTGCCTGGTCGAGCACACCGGTGCGCAGCGGCGCCGGCTTGCCTGCGGGATCGCCCGCCCGGTAGAAAATCAGCTCGTCCAGATAGGTCTCGTCGGATCCGGCCCTCAGCGTGCCGGTTTCCAGAACGGCGATGGAGCACCTGTCGACGCGCATCTTCCGGCCCATGGCCGAACCGTCCTGGGCATTCACTGGAAAGGGCAGCGTTTTCGCCCGCGCCTTCACGTCGAGACCGACCAGGATCCTGCTTGCCGTTTGCCCGTTCGGCAGGCTCACCTCCCCGCCCGTCACAACCGCCGGATAGTCCGTGCCGTCCGCATAGAGAACGACCTCCTCGCCTTCCAGGTAGTCGAGGCCGGAAAGCATGTTCGCCGGCGCGCCTTCATAGCGGGTCGCGCAATCCAGGTGCCAGGCATCCTCGATCGCGCCGCCCGCAAAGGGCCGCTGCATGATCTCGATGTAGCGTTTGGTCTGACCGTCGATGGTTCGCTTGACGATCATCCAGACCTCGTCCGACAGCGCTCCGGAGAGATCGGCCATGCATTCCACCTCTCCGCCGAAGTCGTGGCGCTGCATGCCGTAAACCTGCTGCTGGCGCTCATAGGTGAAGCCGATGCCCTGCCCCGTCCGGTCCCATTGCCAGATGATGCTGTCCGGATATTGCTGGTAGCAGGCGCCGGAAATGCCCTGCCGGAAAAGATGCGACTGCACCTCGCTCACCGATTGGGACTGGCGCCCGTCCGCGGCCAGGTCATAGGCCATCTCGCGCATGTCCGTGCCGTAGGACCCGAAATAGAGCAGGACGGACCCGACCTTGATCGGTTTCACGCTGTTGGCGCCGAAATTGGTTTCCGGCCGTTGGTCGACATTCTCCGGACCGTATGGATCCTGGTCCGTGGCCTTGCCGACCGCGCGCACGGCCCGTGTGGTTCCGACGATCAGATCGTTGTCGTCGACCAGCCACTGGATGCGGTTCACCTGACCGGAAAGAATGCCGGCCGTCACCGCGTCGGACGCCTGCAGCACATGCGAGACCGCGAAATTGGTGAAATCCTCCGTCCGGCTTTCCCAGATCTTCTGCGGTTCGTGCAGGGTTCCGGCAAAGGCGAGCCGGCTCTTGTGCCAGCCGATCGTCTCGGGCCAGCCGGTCGTGTCCGACCATGCGCCAAGCCGCCAGATGCTCTGCGCCTTGGTATTCTGCAGCGATTGCCCGAAAAGCTGGACCTTCACCACGGTTGCCGAGGAATAGCCGGTGATCTTGAACCAGCGCCAGAAACCGTCCGAGCCGCGAAAGCGGATATGGCGACCGACATCGGACGGCTTGAACCCGTCCCCGCCGTTGATCCCTGCGGTGTTCGATGCCGTCAGGTCGAACGGCGTCTGGTCCTGCCCGGCCTGATGAAAGACGATCTGCCCGATCGCCGAATTGTCGGAATTGGCCCCGCCGCCCTGGGTGAAGCTCAGCCTGTAGTACTGAAAGGCGGTCTCGTTATGGAAGGCATATTCGCGCCACTCGTTTGACGCCCAGGTGTCCTGCCCGTCCTGCGTGTCCAGTATCGTCCACGTCGAACCGTCATCCGAGGCCTCGATGTTCCATTGCCAGGGCATGTCGTCGTTCTGGCTGTTGTCGCTCGGCGCCTGCAGCATATAGCCGTCGATCACCACGGCACTCGGAAACTGATACTGCACCCAGCCGGATCCGCCGCCGGAAAGGACCGCCTTTCCCTCCGCCCGGTTGAACACCTGCCAGGCCGTCGAACTGCCGTTCGAGGCCGACACAGTCCCGCTCGGCGCCGTGTTGGACGTCATGTTCGGCACCGGGTTGCCGGTGCTGGCGGGCTTCAGATTGGTCGGCGAGATGTTGACGTCCAGATACGGCCCGTCCTTGAAGGACATCGGCTCCATCGTCCAGGAGGTTTCGCCAAGGCGTTTCAGGGCCTGCGGCGGCACACCGCCCCCGGTAATGAACAGCGTATCGGTCGACTGGACGAATTTCAGCTCCCCCAATACGGCTTGCGAATAGGGCGTCGCCACTTCCACACTGCCGACCCTCCCGCCACTGGTGAAGACGCGGAAATAGGCTTCCCCGAATTCCAGCATGTAATACTGGCCATTGCCGAACTCGAACGGGATCAGCCAGCCGCCGGTGGTACTGTTCTTCAGTTCGGCAATGAACTTGGTTCCGCCGCGCCGGCGCAGCCCGCCGCGCTTCAGCGTGATGAAATTCCGGCACTCCGCAAGCGACGACCGGAACAGCTCCAGGTCCGAACGGTAGACCAGCTCCGGGTCCAACTCGCCCCGGCTGAATGTGGCTTGAAGGTGATAGCTCATCGGTCCGTGATGATCTCGAGGTCAACCATTGGCAGGGGCGTTCCCTGCCTTGCGTCCAGACTTCCGGCCCTGTCGAAGGCCTCCCGTGCGGCCAGCCTCAGGGCCTCCGCCCGGCTGTTCTTGCCGGTGATGACATGGGCGCAGCCCGCCGCCAGGAACAGCGAGAAGCCGTGCACGAACAACGGTGCGAACTCCGCCTCCCGGGTCACCCGCCTGACGTAACGGAGTGGAAAAGGCGGCGGATGATCGGTCATGATGCGCTGGCCGACCACTTCGAACGAAATGATCCTGCCGCTCGCCTCGCCGTTCACGCTCTGCTGCGGGATGCGCAGGCAGTCCGCCGGTTTCATGTACTGGTAGGACCAGCGGAAGGGCGGCTTGCCCGCTTCCGCGGGAAGCCGCGTCAGCTGCGTGGCGAAGTCCCAGTCGTGCATGGCAAGATAGGCGTCGCGATGGGCCGCATAGTGGTTGCGGAACCAGCGCGAGGCGACGGAGGAGAAATCGAAATCGCGGATGGGAGCCTCTTTCAGATGCGCAAGCGCAAGGTTCGCCATCTCGACGGACGTATTGACCGTACCGGACATGAAATCTGCTTTCTTGGTAAGTTCACACCGGTCCGCTGTCGGGCCGGCAACCTGAAGGTGGAAATGGCCGTTTCAAGGTGCTGAAACGCTCTGCACGCAAGCAGCGCATGGCACAGTCTCACCGGAGCGACCCACAGTGAGAAGGCACGTGATGAAGAGACCTCTTGGAAAACATCCTTTGCGCAAGAGCCTCCTCACGAGGAAGCGCGCAGCGATTTGCCCTCGGCCGTCTGTGGCACGAGGCATCCGGTTCGCGCGCGTGTCTCGGCGAACACCGGCTGAAGCCTGTATCAGGCAGCCTCGCCGCCCTTGAGCCGCGCCTCATAGGCGGCAAGAGCTTTGACCGCCTCGTATTTGCTCGCCGCCTTGACGCCGGCATAATCCGCGGCAATCGCCTGCTGCGTCTTCCAGTGTTCCTTGCGCCAACCACTCGGAAGCGCTCTGGGCGGTACCGCAGAAACGGAAGTCTGGCGCTTGCCGTTCCAGTCGGCAGACAACGCGTCGGCCACCTCTTCCCGCCGCTTCTCCGCTTCCGCTGTGCCCACCCCGAGACGCTCCTGAAAGTCCTTTTCGTGGTTTTCCTCCAGCCACTGCAGATGCTTCAGGCGGCGCATGATGATTTCGTCCATGTCGGAACCTTTCTTCTCAAACAAAAAAGGGCGGCCAAAGCCACCCTCAAACTGATGACAAAGTCGCCCCTCTCCATCGCCATTCTGGCGCAGCGTCACACGCCGGGATCGGAGAGCCACAAGTCTCTGCCTTTCCGACAGACCCCGGCTCCCCAAGCCGGGATCTCCTCTGCGTACGCCAGGACAACCCGATGAATCGCGAATAGTCCTCTCAAACCCGTGAGATTACCGCCTGCCCCGTCGGCTTCGAAGTCGGCTTCGGGCTCGGCTTCGCCCGGGGCACCGGTATCGCCGCCCCCGTCTGCATTGCCCCTGTCTGCTTCGCCCCCGACAGCTTCGCCCTTGCCGCCGCAACCGGATCTTCAAAGCCGTAGTGCGCCGCCTGTTCACCGAGCGCCCGGTTATACGCATCCGTTTGCTTGAGGCGCGGTCCGCGTATGTCCGCCTGATAGCTGTCGGTTACGACGTGCTGCCCGCCGGTGTCGTCGTCATAGGCCAGGGTCATGCGCGGGCCATAGCCCTGATCGTCCATCCAGGCTTTCTTGCGGTCCCGGCCGGTCTTCTCGTTCGGGGTCAGATACCACCGGGCCGCCTTGATGCCTTGGGCTTCCAGGAAGGCTTCCACATCGCCGCGGATGTAGTCATGCCCGGCGTCCTCAAGCTCGGGATAGACCTTTTCCACCGGGTGCTTCAGCACCGTGCCTTCCGGCGCCTGCGCGAATGCCGACAGGCCCCAGTCGAAGGCGAACAGCCGCGCCGCAAGCAGCTGCGCCGCTTCCATGTCGCCGCCCATGTCCACATAGCTTTCCTTCACAAGCGCACGGAATTCCTCCACCGCCTGCGCCTCCTCCTCCGGCGTCAGGCCCAGGCGCCTGTAGGTGTCATAGGAGGTCCTGCGGGCGATGTATTCACTTTTTGTTCTTTCGGAAATTGCCTCGAACTCCAGCGTAGGGTCCTGACTTTCTGCAGCGGTTCTTCGGTGTTCGAACTCAACAGGTTCAGGATCTAGTCCTTGAGATCTCGACAGCGGGCTTGGCGGTGCGTGCGATTCCGCCGACAGATCGACGATACCGCCAGCCTTCCCTTCGAAGGACGCTTTCTTGTTTTGGTCGGGCACTACTCCAGGCTCGGGAAGGGTTTCGGCAGGCGGCCCGGACGGCTTTAGTTGCGGAGCGGGGGTGAGCTCCGGACCTAAAATTGGTGACGAACCAGGCACGGGCTGCAAGTTAGACAGTGGAACGTCGCTCGTTCCCGCCCACGCTGGCTCGAAACTGAGAACCGGAAACTCCTCCGGTTGCAGCCTGATACGGAGCTGTTTCGGCGAAAAGCTCAGGATGGGCGCAGCGTTTCCTGTTTCGTAAACAAAACCCTGTCCCTCGAACCAGGCTGGAGTGGGAAACTGCGATTGCTGAACGCTCAGCTCTACATCCTTCCCTTTCACTTGGACCTTGGGGTTCGTAGACCAAAATTGCGGGCTTGTTACCGCGATGGGAGGTATTACCAACTTCCCACCCTCAAGAACGATTTCCCCCTCCCGCGCTCTAAACGCATACGTCCGATTGAACCGAGAGGCATAATCATCGAAAGAACTTTCGCCGAACCATGAACCACTTTGAAGTTCCGTGTCTTGGTCAAACGCGATGCGAATGCCGTCGTCAGCACTGCGCCTCTTCCAGTTTTTGATCTGGTCGTAGTTGCCCTCGGTAAATGAGCCCACAATCGCAGCCCTCGAAAGTCTTACGATATCCTCCCAGCCACCCTTGTTGTCACGGACATGTTTTCCAATCTTCATGCCTATGGCGTTGTTCCACATGTCCAGACCATTGTCGGCCCCGCCCGTCTCATCGAGTTCATGATTGAACAAAATTCTGTAGGCCGCATCGGTCTCATAAAGTCGCACGAGTTCGGCTGCGAGCAATATATGCCTGTATGCATCTGCCGCACCGCCGTTTTGACGTCCGGGCAATTGGGAGGCTATCGATTCCCCGACAATTTTCTTCTCTACTTCTTCCTCAAATCTATCGGAACCATAGTAATCACCAATGAATTTTCTATCCCATACAGGTTTTCCATTCCTAATGTATTTTATAGTTCCTTTAAGATCCATCGGTATCTCTTTCCTCTTGCTTTGGAATAATCAGAGCCAATCAAAAATGTCATCACAGCCAGAATGACAACATGTGCAATCACCGTTTCCAAAATCGTTTCACCGAGCAGCTCACGCTCATCGATCGAAGAGACGAAAAATGGGGGAATCAAAAACAAAAGCTGCGCGGCAAGCACTGTGCAGACGAGAATAGTCGAGCGCAGATTTCCAAACACAACGACTTTCCTGAAGAAGAAGATCAAGAAAACTATGGGGCTTAGTGCAAAGACAAAAATCGCTGAAACATCATCAATGAAGCTGAGCAATGCATTTGCACCATAGTATGTTTCGGACCGTGCGAGCACACGTTCGAGTGGGACCCCTTGATCAAGTACTACAAAGGGCAAGACAAACAACAGAAGATACCGTGCCTGCGCCTGCAGATTTCGGCTCGGAAAACCCAGCCAACGCGACAACCTGCCTAGGTATCCAACATCAATTTTACCAAGACACCTGGCCCATACTCGTGCAAACCCGGCGCCTGTAGAACTGTCGTTTCTGTGGTTCTTTGCATTCCTATCAGCGGGAGTCCCGCCCCATTCCGGCAAGGTCAAACTGAACTTCTCGTTTCTTTTCGACTTCCAGACCCCCATAACGACAATGAACAGGGTCAGGCAGAGAACAAATTCGTTGCCAAATATTCTCTCCGGGCCGACGTGCTGCAGCGTGTCCCAGTAAAATATATATGACGCCTGAACGGATAAGATGTAGGAGGTCAGGTTAACAGCCAGAACATAAAATATTATTACATTTGAATACCAGTTTTTGAAAAGAACAACACTTCTGAAGAACAACAGAAATGCAAAAAGGATGTTTGTTTTGAACGCAACATCAAAAAAGAACTCCAAAATGACATAGGTCTGATAATCCGTAATCTGGTCGACACCGGAGAACAGCTCTGGCACGTCGCGATTCAAGGACCTGAGTGGAAAGGCCGTGAAAAACAGCAGAAAGAGGCAAAAGAGCCGTAGTTTCAAGACAAACACCTCGACAGGTAATTACTGGGTGAAAGTACACAGCCTCTGATCGCCTGTGACGGCCATGGCTCAAGTGCAAATCGCTTCGAATTGTTTTTCTTCCACTTTAGGTCGAAATTTTGTTCTCTAAATGTTCCACACCTGCATGCGACTTTCAACGGCTTTTTTTGCCACCGGCAATCCCGATCGTGACAGAGAGAGTCAGCGCCCGTTCCGGCGCTCCGGTCCTACTCCGCTGAACGATCTGCCTCAGAACGCCCCAATCAGGAATGATTATTTCCATCTATTCAAGTCGAACCCACAAACACATATTTTCAGTTTTCTGCTGATGAATTGACGGCTCCTTGGGAGCAATATCCTTGTTGTTCAGACAGGAAATTTCGAAAGGTTCCTTCTGATCAATCGCTTCATGGCCCCGCCCCGTTGTGCGTTTTCATGCGATCTTTATTCGCGCCGCCAAAGCTCCTCCCCGTTCGGGGAGGAGCAATCTGCGGAAAACCGCCGATAGCGGCCACAAGAAACCGAAATCAGATATTCACCTTCAGGCAGGCGAGTTTCACGTTCTTGCGGGTGTATTTGCGGTTCCAGTTGGCCGCATTGCGCAGCTCGGCCAGCGCGGCACCCTGGGATTTGGCCAGGGACGCCGCGGTGAAGTCCATGCCGGCCGGGTGGATCAGCTCGAAACGGCGGGTGGTCAGGTAGTCCGCGCCGCCGCCGTCGCCGATGTCCGGATCACGGGTGATTTCCGTGCCTTCGTTGCCGTAGATCGTCGTCCGGTTCGGCACCTCGTCGATATGCATGAAGGCGCCCGGGGCGAACAGGAAGCAGGAATATTCATCCGAATTGGTCCCGGCCGTCACCGGCATCATCTCCGAGTGCAGCACCATCATGCCTGCATAGTAAGGCACTTCGAACGGGGCTTCGGAGGGTTTCTTGAACTCGATCTTTTCATCGTCCAGCAGCGTGCCGTAGACGAAGCTGTGCATTGCAATGACGCGCAGGTCGTCCAGGTTCTCGCCCATGGTCAGCCGGGCGCGGTTGATCGCCTGGTAGCTGATGCGGTTTGCGGCCGTCGGCGAGCTGACGTCGGAATAGATCGAATAGACCATGTCGCCGCCGTCATTGGCCAGGTTGTCTGCGATAACGCCTTCCGCTGTCGCGATGATGCGCTCTTCCTTGCGCCGGCCCCAATAGGCGCCGATGCGCTCGGCCACCCGGTTCATGGCGCTGTCGCCCCGGCCGGTGGCGGCATAGCTCGCCACGGTCTTGGCACCGTATTTCTTGGCAAGGCGGTGCTTGTAGGCCTTCATGTCGCTGGCCGTGATCTTCGCGGCGCTGATCTTGTTGTCGCTGTCGTCGATCACCGTCGGTTCGGCATCATCGAGATCCTCCCAATAAGGCACCTCGATCTGGTTGCCGCCCGCCTTGAAGCGCTTGGCAATCTCGGGCGCGGGCGCCGCCAGGATGCCGGACTTTTCCAGCATGACCAGTTTCGCCGGCTTGTTCTCCGCCATATAGGGCGTGAAAACGCGCGGCACGACGATGTCGGAAATTGCAGAAGTCATTGATTGTCCTTTTGATTTTCGTGAAATTGATCCGGCGTGAAAGTGGATGTCGCTGACGGCACGCGCCGGTAGATGCGGCGCGTTGCTCCAATCGGTTTTTTCTGCCGGAAGGTCGCCTCTCTCTTTCAGGAGAGGCAGGAGCAATGCTCCGGGTAGGAAAGTGGAGAGCGGAGCGCTCCCCGCCGCCTCTCCCTCACCCAATCTCTCGCCTGACGGGAGAGAAATCGCTTGCGCGCTCATCGCGGCAGCCGCTCCGTTGAGGCGCCAGGCCAGCGCGCACGAAACATGTTGCCGAAGCGCGGGTCGCCCGGCGTCAATCTGGATTGATTTGGTGAGACGTCCCGGTCACCGACGTTGCCTACCCCACGGCAACGCTCCGAAAGGCCCTTTTGCCGCATTGATCGGAAAACCTGCCGCGTGCGTCCGGCTAGGCGAAGGCCTCTGAAAACCCGAACATCTCAGGGTCGCGTCCGGCCGCCAGAATAAGTTGCTTCGCCCTCACCGGATTGCGTTCCAGGAGAGTCGCCTGCTGTTTGAGATCGGGTTTGCGCGTGTCAAACGGATTGACGTGCTCCGGAACTTTCGGCTGAAGCAAAGAGCGGGTGCCATCGGGCTTGACCCTCGGTCAATACGGCCGATACCCCCGCGTGTTTTACTGCATTAAATTGATCCGGACTTAGCCGGAATCCTTTCGTGGCAGATCGAACGTCCCGCGTATAATCAGAGTTAAAACTACGAGGATCCAAATGAATATCTTTAGAACTTGCCATTCTAATTTGTTCCCCTTGACTTCAAGTATAAACTTCCATCTTCCCCGATTTTAGAAACGTAGATTTCTTCATCATTTTCCGCACACAAGTTGTTTCCGCTTTCTATGACGATCCAGCTTTCGTGTATTATTTCGACTTTCTCGGTTTCACCCTTCACAGTCCAAACTCGAAAATACTCTTCACTAAAATCCGGGTCCCACTTTTTCGTTGAAAACTTACTTATGAGAACCAAAGGGGAAATTATGCATAGTTTATCGTAGTTACTCGACGAAATTATACTGTTTCCAATCATAAATTCACCGTTCTTAATTCTATAAACAACGGGAGACGTGTCGTAGGCAGCCATTGTGTAGTAATCGTCGCAACCGCTTAAAAGAAATCCCAGAAACACGAATAGAACTATTCTTGAAGGCCCTGATGCTTTGATGCCCCCGGGAAAGCGGGCGCTTTGGCGACAGTCCTGTATTTGCGCAACGCTGCTCATCGGCAACCTCCACTCGAAGCCGGTGCCGAGTTTGCGAACACTCTGAAAATTCAAAACGCGGCGATCGGAACGGCAAAGTCAAAGACCCCGGCGCACGGCATGCATCCGCCGGGAACCGGCTTTCGGGTCAGTCTTCTACGATGGAGCCGTGCAGAAGCTTTCAATCATCCTTGCAGATTTTGCGCAGTCTGACAGGAGCCGGGAAACGAACCACTGCATGATGGAAAGCATGATTTGTCGATCCATACCTATTCGTCTGGCTTCCATACGCACCGCATCGACCAGTTCGTTCTGTTTAACTTTTAGAAGCTTGAATGCTCAAGATTGCAGTTGGAGTGATTTTGGGAGCGTCGGTGACTGCCGTTTAAACGAACCCAACGACGCCGCTTCCATGGTCTTCACTCATTCAGTTGCATTGCAATTTTCTTCGATAACCGGCGGCAACAGACATGTGAAAAGGGGAAAGCAGGACAACGCGGACCAGTCGTTTCTTCTGCCAACCTCGACAACGCCTGCTATACTCGTCGCATCAGGAACGTAGCGGTATTCCGTAAAAAACGGCGACCAATCCGCCTCAGTGCGCTTTTCGATTTCAAGCGGCCCGACCTGCCGCGAAAGTGCGGGACAATGTTCGGAAATATACTGAATGTCGTAATCTCGCATGTCTCGGTGAAGTCCGCCAAGAGCAAGGAAATAGATGACATAGACGGTACAAAGAGCCGGAACGACCAGAAATAAAAGCACCCGAATTCCCTTTAACATTCCGCCCCCTTCTAAAGATAACCAGACAGGGAAAACCTGAATCGTTTTCCTATCCTCATTTGCATTTCAAGCTCATGACTTCTTCAATTGGCGTCACTCTGGACACAAGGGAATCGATCCAAACTCGAAAATACTCTTCACTAAAATCCGGGTCCCACTTTTTCTTCGAGAATTCACTTATGAGGCCCGATGGAATGGCATTGATTGGCGACCGCGCGCACAGTACTGGGTTTCGAACGTCTAGACTAAAATCCGAACATTACGGGATCGCGCCCCACAGCCAGGATAAACTGCTTCGCCCTCGCCGGATTACGCTCCATAAGAGTGGCCTGCTGCTTGAGGTCGGGTTTTCTCACGTCAAACGGGTTGGCGTTTTTGAGAGCGTTCGGATCAAGTGAGCCACGCTTGTCTTCGACTTTCTGTTCATTGCCTGGAACTGTGTCCCGGCCTTCCCTTTTATGCTGCTCATGGAATGTAGGAGCTAAACGAGTGGGAGAAATCTCATTCTTGAGCAGCGACGGCGGTGTCTCTTGCTCGGTTTCTCTATTTTGATTCGGCTCTGCCGCTTGCCTGCCCACGTTCCCGAAGAGGCCAGCAAACACGTCCTTGTGATTGGAATAAGTCTCCTTTCCCCACAGGATCGGGGGCATTTTTGAGAATAGTTCTGGCTTGAATTCCGATGCGTTAACGCTGCCGGGTGAAACATATTTCTCACCCAACCGAGGTGCGTTTCCTCCGGACCATTGCACAATTCGGTCGACTAAGGTGTTGCTGTTGTTCGATCCCGCATTGTACTTGGTATTCTGCTCCGCAATTCCTTGCGCCATTCCCACCATTTTAAAAAATTTCCTGGAGAGATCAGGTCCTTCAAAAACAACTTCTCTTTGAACTTTTAAGGCTGCCTCTTCATTCTTCGGAGAAGACCTGAAAACACGAACTGACAAGTGGCCAAATTCTGCAAGGTCATTGGGTCCACTAGAGGCAAGTTCTTCGAATGGACTCCAGCCATAATCTCTCGAACCGTGACCATGGATCTGGAACGTCGTACCATCGGACCGCGTGTATAGAATGAACTTGTGATGCGCTAAATTACCAGTGACCGCGATAGGATTATAACCAACTTCTATTTTTTCCATATGACAACTCACTTCTTAAAGAAACCATTTCACGATAGAGGCGCCACCATATTTCAATTCACCATCTTTGAGCTCAAAGTAGATTGTAAGCTCCCGGTCAGGCAGTGGGAGCCTGGAAACGGCTCTTTCAAGATAGATCAAAGAACAACCACACTTTTCTTCCTTGCGAATTGAGATGTTGCTTGAAGAATTGGCGGCGATTTCAAACACTTTATAAGCGTCATCCGGCAGATGTCTTTTAACAAGCAAAGACACATCCTCCGGTGTGTTCATCAGAAGAGGTATTCGCTGCAGATCCGCAATATACGCCGGAGACGGGAGCATACTTCCCAGAAAATATCCAAGCATACACCCGCCCGCAGTAAGCAAAAGAGCCGTTGCTGCTTTTCCTGTTTGGAAAATCCTTTTCATAATCAACCTCACGGAGAATACAATTCTATTAAGGCAGCTCTCTGTGCAGAACGTTATGCACATTTTCGCAATTATTGCGCAGTTGAGCGGCGCAGCACAGGATGGACCTGCACTAACGACCGCTCATGCTGCTTCGTCGGTAGGGACGCTACGGGTCTGCGGGCATGGCGCAGTAGGTCCTGTGAAATACAACACCATAAAATCTGTCTTCACCGATGCGTATACTTTGTCCCACCGGCCATTGTTTGATCCTTATCTACATTTCGTCAGTCCAACCGCTTTTTTCGCAGTACCATCTGGGCTCTCGCACTTCTGCTGTGTCCGTCCGTTTCAGGATTAGACAGAGCCCGTCTGACCTGGACACCCTTTGTTCGGAATGCAGCGAAGGGAGGGGCGGGAAACTGGAAAGAAATCGAATTCATTCATCCGCCCATTCCTGATGAACCACAAAGTAAAAATCCTTCACCAAATCGCACTTCCTCATTATCTGGAAGTATTCCCAATACATTTTGGTAATATTTTTACTATATAAACTTATAATACTAACCTTCTTCTCACCGGCAAGCCTCTCCATGACGGCGCCCGGAGCGCAATTGTCAGCCATATGCACTCTTCCAGATGCACTGAACTGCTGGGATCGTTTGATGCGCAGGCGCTGAGAACCATTCCAATCAGCGCGGCGGCCACCTTTATCGCCCTCACGACTTCCTCCGTTCCAGCCATGTCGACCGAGAGTATGTTCCCCTTATGTTCCAATGCAACCAAAAAGTGAACAAGCTGCACTTGTTCTGCCGGCATGGCGGTTTCGCCGCCACACAAAGAAGAAGAAGGCGCTCTCAGCATGCCGCCGGCTCCTACAGCCGAAACAGCCTCGGATCCCGCCCCGCGGAGACGATCAGCTGCCGCGCTCGCGCCGGGTTGCTTTCCAGGAGCTCCGATTGCCTTTTCAGGTTGGGGTTGTCGGTGTCGAACGGATTGTCCCCGCCCGTCCCTTCATTCAGGCCGGAAAGGCCGTCCTCGGCAAAGGCCCTGTCGTGGATGAAGGCCAGCAGCTTGACTGCCGTCGGGTCCGCCACCTGCTGCAGGCCGCTGTCGTCCGCCGCCCTCAGGGCGCCCTTTCCGGCAAACCAGTCGGACAGGTCGACACCGGCGGCTTTCAGCCCGCTCAGGGCCCGGTCGGCCCTGGCCACCACGTTCTGGTAGCCGTCGCTTTCCGGCTCGCCATATTCCTTCACCAGCGCCCGGTGGGCCGCTTCCACGGCATCCGCCTGGCGCAAGGCACCCTCGCGGGAAGCCTCCTCGTGGGCGGCAAACTGCTCGGCCATCTTGCCGACCCACCTGTCATGCAGCTTTTGCGCCGCCTCCGGATGCAGGCCGGCCTCCTGAAACCAGCCGCCCGCCTCCCTGGCGAAGGCCTGGTCGTAGGGAAAGTTCTCCGGCAGGGCCTCCGGCATCTTGAACCGGTACCCGTCCTTGGGTGTCCAACTGCTTGAGACCTGCTCGTAGAAGGCCGCCTGTTCTTCCTCGCTGGCATTCCCGTCCGGGACGCTCACGGTCCCGGAAAGCTCCTGGCGGAGCGAGCGGTAGCTGTCCAGCACATTGTCCACCCCCTGCCAGCCGTTCTCCATCGCCAGCGCCCGGTCGTTGTCGCTCAAGGCGTTCCAGAAGCCGGCATCGCCGCCTCCCGCGCCATGGCTCCCGCCCAGGTCCTCGCCCTGCCCGTCAGCCCGTCCGTCAACCGGGCTGCTTGCGTCAAATTCGCTGTCCATCGTCAAAAGTCCTCGTCATTGTCAAAGTCGGGCAGGGTTTCCAGTCGCGCGGCCTCTTGAAGCGCGGCATGCTCTTCCGGCGGTATACGGATCATGGAAAGGATGCGGGCATAAAGCGCCTTGCGGCCGTCCAGATAGCCGCTCGCCCGCGGGCTGAGGTCCGCGGGCGGCGCCTGGTAGATCCCGCATTCGGCCGCTAGGTCGGCCAGCACGGTCTCGCCCTCGCCAGACAGGAAAACCGACCGATAGGCCCGTTCGATCGCCGCCGCCCTGTCCTTGCGCCGCCGCGCGGCGCGCTTCAGGCTATGCCACACCATCGAGGCCTCCCTGCCCGCCGATCGCCTTCAGAAGCGGCGCGCCGTCCTTGGCCATGCGGGCCATGCTTTCTCCGGCGGCAAGCTGCTGCTGCTGTTGTTGCTGCGCGGCCCGTTCGGCCCGCAGGGCCTCCACGTCCTCCGGCCGGCGCTTCAGCTTCGCCGGCAGGCCCAGGGCGCGGCGGGTCAGGTCGTATTCCGCCTCCCGGTCGTGCAGGTCGAGGATCGACGGATCGGCCCCGGCGGCAATGCCGAGGTAATCCTGGAAGCCCATGATCGCCTCGAAATGCCCGGCCTCGCGCATCTGGTCGATGGGCGCCGTCGACGTCAGGGTCACATCGCCGCCCAGCACGCTTTCCGGCGGCTCCAGGGGCGAGATCGGCGGCAAACGCGCCCCGGCGGCCCAGAATGCCGATTTCCCGTTCGAACAGCGCCTCGTTGCCCGCCATGATGTTGGTGGAGAACGGGCCGATCATGTCGGCCATTTCCTTGCGGCGGATATTGGCTTCCGTCGCCGTCCGTCCGTTGCCCTCAAGCAGCGTCTGCCACAGGTCGCCGTAAAGCCCGATCCGCAGTTTCTCGCGAATATTCTCGATCTGCGCATCCGCCGCGCCCGGATTGACGGTGTCGATCATCGGCCGGAACAGCGGCCGCCCCTGCTCGTCGATCAGGCCCGGGTTGGTCCGGCCCGGATTGAGATCGAGCTGCCGCTCTTCCCGGTGGGTGGCGATCGGCGGGCGCACCGCCTGGGAGCTGGCGATCAGCCCGTCCCTTGCAAGGCTCTGCAGACTCTTGATGTCGCTCATCAGCTTGGCCTGCGGCGGCGAACCATAGGGCGACAGGCCGTCACGATCCCAGCGGCTGATCACCAGCGGATATTCGAAGAACCCGCCCCTCCGGCAGATATGCTTGCTCTCGTCCTCGAAATGCAGGCTTTCATAGCGGGATTTTCGGATGTCACCGGCCTGCGGATGCCCGCCCTCGCGCAAGAAGCAGGCATGCACGAACTGGTGTTCGGCATTCTTGCGCTTCGGGTCGTCCGCTTCCTCCTTCACCTTTTCGGAAACGTTGCCGCCATATTCCTTCACCGCCTGCCACGCCTTCAGCGTGCGCACGCGGAAGAAACCGCAGTCGTTCCCCTGCGCATCCACGATCAGGTAGACCTCGTAGAGCGGCACATAGCGGTAATGGATCGGCGTGCGGATGTCGGCCAGGTTGCCGTCGTTTTCGACCGGAAACAGAACGCCGGTGCCGAGCTTGACGGTGGACAGCAGCCGCGAGCGGTTGGCGAGCGCAAAGCCCGACCGGCCGGAATAGCGCACGCGGAAGAGATGGTCGCGCACCAGCTCGAAGAATTCCTCGTCCGCCTGGGAGGGCTCGGGCGCAAAGGGGTCGCCGAAGCCGACCCCGTGCCAGTTGAAGCCCTCCGGCATGGTCAGCGAGCCGACGCCGGAGGCCAGCCTGTCGAGCAGCCACACCGCCGTCGGGTCGTAGAGCTTGCGCGAGCGTTCCCGCGCGGCGGACTGGCGCAAGGCGCTCATCCCGTCCGGCGCGCTCACCCCGCCCGGCCGGTTGAACGCCCGCTCCATGTCCGGCGCCGTATAGGTCACATAGTCCTGCCAGTCGGCTTCATACCACTGGCGCTCGGCCCTGGCGCTGTGCAGCTCGGATTTCAGATCGTCAACTATGCCCATCAGGCCCGCCCCAGAAGTGTGACGCCAGGCCGGGAGGCGCTGCCGTAATCGCTCACGCCCAGCGGACTGGTCAGGTTGGTTGCCCGCGTGCCATAGGCCGCGGCCCGGCGGCGCCGGTCGTTTTCCTGCAGGTTCTTCGCCTGCCGCTGCGGATCAGGTTCGCGCGGCGGCGGCGGCGTCGGTTCCGGAGCGGGCTGCTTCGAGCCCCCAAACATGCACATGGGTGGTCCCCTTTTCTTGAAATGTCTGAATTTCGGGAGGCGCGGCGGCACGCGGCGCAATTCGCGGCGACAAGCGCACACGCCCGCCGCTCCCGCCAGGCCGGAAGCCGGCTGTCATCGCCGCATTTTTTTGAAGAAGAAGAAGTCGCCGTTGGTCGTGCGGGTCCTGCCGGCGCCTGCCCGGATCAACCTGCATATGGAGCAAGCGGATCGCTACAGCCGCACTTTCCCAAGGTACCGTGATAGGACCTGTTTTAGCCTCGTTCTGACGAACGGTCCAGCACCCCGGGAACGTCTGAACTCATTGTTCAGACGCGACTTTTCGAAAACCGCTGGTTAATCAAGCGCTTCAGATCGGCGCGCCGTTGAGCGCTCTGGACACGAAAAATCGGCGGCCCCAGCGTACGGACCCGCCCGCTTCCCTGCCTGCGTCACATGCAGCGTTCCCCTGCAGGTGGCGGAAGGCAGACGCCTGGCGGTCCTGCCCGTCATCCCCCTTGGGGAGAAGGTCCGCCAAGCTCCTGGCCCAACGGCTTCGGGCTCGGATTCGCCCTGGGCACCGGCATCGCCGCCCCCGTCTGCTTTTCACCTGCCTGCTTTGCACCTGTCTGCTTCGCCCCCGACAGCTTCGCCCTTGCCGCCGCAACCGGATCGTCAAAGCCGTACGGCGCCGCCTGTTCACCGAGCGCCCGGTTATACGCATCCGTTTGCTTGAGGCGCGGCCCGCGTATGTCCGCCTGATAGCTGTCGGTCACGACGTGCTGCCGGCCCGTGTCGTCGTCATAGGCCAGGGTCATGCGCGGGCCATAGCCCTGATCGTCCATCCAGGCTTTCTTGCGGTCCCGGCCGGTCTTCTCGTTCGGGGTCAGATACCACCGGGCCGCCTTGATGCCTTGGGCCTCCAGGAAGGCTTCCACATCGCTGCGGATGTAGTCATGCCCGGCGCCTTCAAGCTCGGGATAGACCTTTTCCACCGGGTGCTTCAGCACCGTGCCTTCCGGCGCCTGCGCGAAGGCCGACAGGCCCCAGTCGAAGGCGAACAACCGCCCGGCAAGCAGCTGCGCCGCTTCCATGTCGCCGCCCATGTCCACATAGCTCTCCTTCACAAGCGCACGGAATTCCTCCACCGCCTGCGCCTCCTCCTCGGGCGTCAGGCCCAGGCGCCTGTAGGTGTCGTAGGAGGTCCTGCGGGCGAAAGGTTCTCTGTTTGTTCGCGCATCCACACCAGCGGAAGCCGGGGCTTGGGAACGTGCGCCATCCATCCGTCCGGCATCGGGGGAAAGACTGGCGGCGTCCGGCTGTGGCGCGCTCAGCGGTGTCTTTGCTGTTGCCATCGGCTCCGCCGACATAAGGCTGGACTGCACCGTGTCTCGCGTGAAGGACGGCTGCGGGAGCGGCGCCGATCCCGGCAGACCCGGCATGGCCGACATCGGAACGTGCTTTTCGTCCGAAAGAACCGTGTCGCCGGAAAGAGCGGCTGCATCCGGCCTTGGCGCGGTCAGTGGCGCATCGGCGGTTGCCGTCGGTTCCGCGGCGAACAGGCTTTGCTGCGCGGCCATGCGCTGCCGCAGGTCGAAGGTGAGCGTTTCGGCCAACTCCGCCTGCGTTGCGCCGCTATTGGCCGCCTGCTGCGCCGCGCCGCCTTCCTGCAGCGAGGCCCGCAGATGGGCCAGCGCCTCAGCGGTTTCTTCTTCGTCCCCGCTATCGCCCAGCATGCCGTCGATAACCCCGCCGACCGCTCCGGTCAGCGCATCGCGCCCGTAGACATAAGCTTTGAACGTCTCCGAGCCCTCGACGGTTGTCGCCAGTTCGGCCAGTTCCTGAATGACCGGGTTGTCCGGATAGGCCTCACCGTAAAGCTGCGTCACCGCAACGATATCGTCGATATTGCCCAGCACGTCCCAGGCCTTCTTGACGACGCCCACGGGCGTCAGCGACACCGCCAGATCGACCCCGACATCCGCCGCAAGCCCCTTCAGGTCGTCTTCGCTAAAGTCCAGCCCGAGTTCGCGTGCTGCCTGCGCAAACGGAATGCTCCTCTCCTCCGCCCGCGCCTTGACCATGCTGAAAACGGGCACGGCCGCAAGGCCGAGAACAAGCGCGGGAGCACCATTGCGAAAGAGCTTTGTGAACCGCTCTCCGACCTTGCGGTCTTGGGTGTCTTTTATGAATTTCTGTGCGTACTCGTAGTTTTTGGGGATCTCATACCGGTGCACCTCAAGCTCGTGCACTGCGCGCTCCGGAGACAAGTCGAATTTGCCAGCTTCGAGCCTGTTCGTCAGCGCCGTGAACTTGTCCCTTGGTAGCGGGACGTCCGGATGTGCGCTCAGCCACGTCAGTGCCGACCTCGTGCTCAATCTGTCGAACTTCAAGCCATTCAGCGGATGCCCTTCACCGACATTGTTATCCAGCAGATCGATGTCGCGGCCGATGACTTCGAATTCATACTTGACCCTGTTCACCCACATGAACTTGCGGATCGCCATATCCGCTCGCTCCTTTCCCCCACGGTTACTGTTCCGCTTTCCCTCGGGGTCGTAGAAATTCTCTTCTTTTTCACCTTCAACTGGATCAATTGACACGATGTGTTTGGAGTTATCTTCCAACCACTGCTGCAGACGTTGTCCCTTTTTACTTTCCCATTCTTGAGAGTCTATCAACTCTTGGGAGAAATCTTTGTTGAAGAAAAACTTGTCGCCCCGGTTTGTGAGGGCGTTCAGCCCTTGAAGCGGGTCAGATTTGGTGCCGGTTCTCTTAAGGATCGTCAGAATCTCGGAGGCGTCTAATATTATGACTTTTTCCATCATGAACGCCCCTAGTTAAGGAAGGCAATGTGCTTTGAATACTTTTTTCCCGCATAAGCTCTCGTCTCCGGAGCTGACAACGATGGAAGGGTACCGTTTGCCACTGCTTTAGCTAACGACGTTCCTGCGCCGTAATTGTTTTCGTCGTAGGGGAGCCGTACTTTCATCGCGTACCAACGCGCGAAGTCGTGGGTGGTTCTGTTATCCTCCCAGGGACAAAGCTCGTCGAAACCTTCGTCGTCCCGGCCGAAGTCCGGATTGGCGTCAAGATACGCCACCCACGCAGCTGATTTTTTCAGTGCTTCGTGAAGTTCAGGGTACTTGAAGTACAGCCCAGCCAGATGAATGGCCGTCTCGTAAGGCAGTTTAGGTGCCCTGTTTTTTGGGTCCCACGAACTATACTTGTTAAAAAAGGCCCTACCCTCATCTGTAGCCTCAAACGCCGCCAGCTCTTCCCGCCACCCTGTGATGTCTTCAAAATCTGCCATTGGCCCGCCCTCAGTTTCTCTCGATTTGTTCATGGATTGTTCCAGAATGCAACCAGCGTCATCGAGATTGCATTCAATCATCGAACCGAATTACCACCTGATCCCGCTCTTCGGATAAAGGTCAGAATTTCGGAGGCATCGGGGAGTATCACCTTCTCTCTCATTTCCCCTCCTCACCGGGAAACAGGATCTCCTTGGAGAATTCCTTTTCCGCATAGGCCCTGGTCTCCGGAGCTGTCAGAGACGGAAGCTCTCCGATCGCAACCTTGTAGGCCAGGCGCAGGCCTGGCCGAAGGTTCGAACTGTCATAAGGAACCTTGGTTTTCATTGCATACCAGTGCTCGAAGTAAAGCACGGTCTCGTTTTCCTCCCAGGGACAAAGTTCGTGGAAACCTTCGTCATCTCGTCCAAAGTCCGGATTGGCATTCAGATAATCGAGCCAGGCCTCTGACTTTTTCATCGCTTCAAGAATTTCCGGATGTCTGAAGTACAGTTCAGCAAATTGAATGACTGTTTCATAGGGCAGTTTGGGTGCCCTGCCTTTTGTGCGGTCCCACGAACTATACTTGTTAAAAAAGGCCCTACCCTCGTCTGTGGCCTCAAACGCCGCCAGCTCTTCCCGCCAGCCGGTAATGTCTTCAAAATCCGCCATTGGTCCCGCTCTCAGTCTCTCTCAAATTGTTCACGTATTGTTCTAACGCCGTTTCGCATCCGGTAAAAGCATCCTCCACGCAGTCCTGCTAAAATCTCTCGAGCCGGCACCTTCGCCTGGTTGCAATTTCCAGGCTACCGTGACAGCGCCCGTTTTAGCCTCGTTTTGGCGAAACGTCCAACGCGCGCACTTGTCTGCCCCCTGATCAGACGTGCCTTTTCGAAAACCTGCCTGCGTTCAAGGGCTTCACAGCCGGTCCCCGTTGAGCGCTTTGCTCCCGAAAATCCTGCTGCCCTGCGCGCTTGTCCAGACGCACTCGTGCTACTCCGGATGATGTCCCAGGAGGTGGTGTAGCTGGCGGGACGTCATCGCAATGCCTGTTCCAGCACACCTTCAGAACCCTGTCGAATAATTTGCGACAGGGCGCTCCAGTCCAGAATAATAGTTTCCATTCAATCGACACCGTAGAACCATGCAGAATCAATTAGTTTCCGCCGTATGAATTGCCGGGTTTCTTCAGAAGAAAGATCTTTGAGTTCTCCTTTCAGCATTGAAACAACAACCCTTTGAGCCAATTTCAGCGGCCCTATAAGCGGGCCGTCAGGATGCCCTTCAAAGCCTTGTTCTTTGCTAAATTCATAGCTGGCCCAATTCAGCTCGACTTGAATATCGCGAGCCCCCATCGGGTCGTCGTAGGCTATTTCCTCCTGCCGAAGCATCAGATTGCAAAGCTGCTCGTTACCGGCCAGCACCGTTGCATATTGGATGATCAGATCTTCCAGATCTTTGCCTTGAGGTATTTCTTTCATCTCGCAGTTCCTTTGAATGCTTCCGGAATGGAACCGGCGGCAAAGCTCTCGGCGGTTGGCCCCATCCAGCATCGAGGGCGTTCAGCCCCTGAACCGGATTGGCTTTGGTGCCTGTTCTCTTTATGATCGTTAGGATGCCAGAGGCGTCCAGGATTATGACTTTTTCCATCACAGGCGCCCCTCACCAGAGAAGCTGATGTCTTCCGAATGTTCTTTCTCCGCATAAGCTCTCGTTTCCGGAGCTGACAGCGAAGGAAGAACGCCGTTTACAACTGCTTTGGCCAACGCCGTTCCTGTGCCGTAATTGTTCCTGTCGTACGGGAACCGTACTTTCATCGCGTACCAGCGTGCAAAATCATGAATGGTTCTGTTGTCTTCCCAGGGACAAAGCTCGTCGAAACCTTCGTCGTCCCGGCCAAAGTCCGGGTTAGCATCCAGATACACGGACCAGGCAGCCGATTTTTTCAGTGCCTCGTGGATTTCAGGGTGTTTAAAATACAGTTCGGCCAGATGAATCGCTGTCTCGTAAGGCAGTTTAGGGGCCCTGTTTTTTGGGTCCCACGAACTGTATTTGTTGAAAAATGTATGGCCCTCTTCTGTGCGTTCAAACGCCGCCAGTTCTTCCCGCCAGCCGGTAATGTCTTCAAAATCCGCCATTGATCCCGGCCCCAGTTTTTTCAAGTGTTCATGGATTGTTCTAGCACCAACCTGCGGTTGGGAAAAGGGGTCCGTGTTGTGATCTGGAGAAACGGACCTGGCAGCCCCTGCTTGCGCTCCGCATGTCTGATACCAACCGTTCGCAGACAGGTTCACGAAAAGCCCTGTGCAACCAATCGATTTGCAGCGCTTGAACGTTTTCAGGCGGCTTTCCGGCAACTGGAAAGCCGCGCCGGCCATCGGTGGATCAGTATAGCCGGTACCGTTTGGCGATCTCGCGATCCCAGACCGGCTCGGGCGTCAAGCTCGCTGCCATGTGGTCGATCAGCTTCCTGACCCGCAGAGGCAGGGGCCGCGCCTCCGGGTAGACGAGGTAAGCCGCGTTGTCCGACCACACATGGTCGGCAAACAGGGGGACGAGACGGCCCTCAAGAATGCTCCTTGCGCTCAGAAAGGTCGGCTCCAGGCCGATGCCGAGGCCTGCTTGGACAAATTTCGTCAGAAGGTCGCCGTTGTTGCACAGCACCCGGCGTCCCGGCTGGACCCTGCCCTCCGTGCCGTCCGGCCGCAGGAAATTCCATTGGTTGCTTTGCTTCGTGGAGCGGTAGCGCAGGCAGGGAAAGCGGCCGAGATCCTCCGGGCTTTCCGGATGGCCCATCCGCTCCAGCAGCGCGCTGGCGGCGACCGGAACATGGCGGATCTTCGTCAGCCGCCGCGCCCGCAGGCTGGAATCGGGCAACTGGCCCAGGCGGAGCACGACGTCGTAGCCTTCTTCGATCACGTCGATCCGCCGGTCGTTCAGCTCGAGGTCCAGCTCCACACATGGGTAGCGTTCGAGGAATTCCGCCAGAATTCCGGAAAGATGCAGGTGTGTGAAGGAGACCGGCGCGCTCATCCGGATCCGGCCCTCAAGCTGCCGCGTCGTTTCCTTCAGCGACGTCTCGGCATCGTTCAGATCGGTCAGGATCTGACGGCACTGCAGATAGAAGTCGTGTCCGGGATCCGTCAGGCTGATCTTTCGCGTCGACCGGCGCACAAGCGTTGCTCCCAGGCGCTGCTCGAGCTCCTTGAGCCGCCTGCTGACGGCCGAAAGAGCAAGACCGGACCGGCGGGACGCCTCGCTCAGCGAGCCCGCCTCGATGATGGCGACGAATGTCTCGATTTCGCTGAGGCGCGACATACCTTCTCCAAACTGGAATAATCATTTGCTGTTCTAGCTCATTCCTCCTCCCAATGAGAAGCCTTATGTCAACTTTCATCTTGTCCAGGACAAAAAGGATCTGAAGACACATGAAAGTACTCCGCCTCGATACAAGCGCCCGGAAGGACAACTCGGTCTCACGCGCGCTCACCTCCCGCTTTCTCGCCGGGCTCCGGGCAGATGTTGAGATCATTCACCGCGACCTGTCCGACCCCGTGCCGCTCATCGGCGCCGACTGGGTCGCCGCCGCGTTCATGCCCGATACTGAGCGCACCGAGGCGCTGCGCGGCTCGCTCGCGGTTTCCGATGCACTGATCGAAGAACTGCAGGCGGCCGACCTGCTGGTCATCGGCCTTCCGGTCTACAATTTCACCATCCCGGCCAGCCTGAAGCTGTGGCTCGACCAGGTCTGCCGCGCCAACGTGACCTTCCGGCACACGGCTGACGGCCCGGTCGGCCTTCTGGAAGGCAAGCGCGCGGTCCTGATCTATGCCTCCGGCGGCACCCGGTTCGACTCGGAGGAGGACTTCGCCAGCGACTACATGCGCCACGTGCTTGGCTTCATCGGCATCGACGATGTGCGTTTTATCACGGACGAGAACCAGATTTCCGATGAAGCCGTGCTCGCAAGTGCCGAGGCTGACGCCGGCCGTCCCGGCCGTAACCTGGCCTCCGGCTCCTCTGCGGCCCTCGCCTCCTGAAGCCCGATTTCTCGTGCCGCGCGCTCCATGGCGCGCGGCCCGGGATCTCTCAACGTCCCGGCAACGGCGCCCGGAAAAGCCGCACGATCACACCGTCTGCAGATAGGTCTGCAATTTCGCCCGCTGCGGATAATCGACGTTGAGATTGCCGCTGTTCAGCTGAAGGGTCTCGCCGGGTATTCGCACGGTCCCGTCGCCGAAGAATTCGGCTGCGAACAGGAACGGCAGACCGGGTTTCTTCAGATTCCATTGCAGGAAACCGCCGCCGGCCGGATACTGGTCCTTCGGCGCCATGCCGCCGTCATGCGGCGTCGTCGGCAGGATCTTCACCAGCCGGTCACGGCCGGACACCTTGGTAACGCCCAGGCCGGCAGCCTGCAGCGCCGCATAACCCTCGGTTCCCCGGGTCGCCAGAACGTCATCATGGACGGCGCGCCGCATCCGGTCTTCCGCATCGCTTGCCGCGGGCAAACCGTATCGTCCGCCCGAACGCAGCGTCGTTCCCTGGAGTTCGAAATCATCCGGCTTCGGCAGGCTCTTCAAAAGCAGCAGCTTGAAGCCCTGCGACAGCCGTCCGGCGTGAAAGCCGACATTTCTCTCCGTGGCCCTGAAATCGGCCAGGATGACCGCTTTCAGCTGCGAAATATTGCCTGAAATCGCGGGTGTCATGGTGCCGAGCGTCAATGTCATGTCAAAAGGTCTCCGGTCGAAACTTTCCAAAACGCCTGCCGATCCGGTGAATCTATGGTCATGGCGCCGGATTGCAAAGTGTACCTTGCTGCTTGTTCGCCCCCAGTGCCCGCCGTCACAATCCTGCTGTTCCGTTTGACCGGATGCGATAGAACCCCAGAGCTTTGAGGGTGACGTGCCACTCCCGCAAACGGTTACCCCGGATGCAGCGAAGCGGAGATCCGGGGCCCACTCACTGGTCCGCTTGTCGAAGGGGAGAAACGTGCAAATGCGCATCCGAATTCGATCCCGACGTCTCTGGACATGAACAGGTCCCGGCTCGGCGCACCCAGGCATAGACGAAAAAATCCTCTCCGCCCCGGCCGTAGGAGCGCAAGAGCCCCTCGCGTTTTGCCCCCAGCGCCTCGATCCAGCCATGGGCAATGTCGTGGTCTTGGAGCGTGATGGCCTGCAGCCTGCGGCATTCCTGTTCGATCAGCGGGCGCAGGCTGGTGACATGGCGCGTGATCAGCGGCACGCAGCGCCGGAAGCGCTCCGTCCCGAACGCCCAGGCCTGCCAGTGGTCGGGATCGAAAGCCGAAGCCCGGCTGAAACCGTAGGCGGCCGCCGGCTGGCCGTCGTACCACACGGACCAGACCATCCCCGGCACCGCGGTTTCCATGGCGCAGACACCTAAGGCCCGCGTGTCCCAGTCCTTCCACAGGCAGGCGATCTCGCGGTGGTCCTCAGGGCGCATGTTGGCGGCGATGAAGCTGGCATCGCGCACGCACAGCTCCCGGATCAGAAGTCGCCGAGCGGATCGGCCAGGGCCGCCATCCGCCTCCGGCTTGTGGCCTGCACCACCTTCCTCAGCTCCGCTTTTTCCTTCCATCCCAATGCCTCGACAATCGCGTCCGCCTCGTCCGGGGACGAGCCGAGCCGTTCCTTGATCTCTTCCTTGCTCTCGATCAGGATCCTGCCGCCCTTCATCTTCCAGCGATGGGCCGTCAGCTGCGCCTTGACGCTCGCCGAGCGCCTGATCGCCAGACCCAGCCCGCTTTTCGGGTGCAGCGCTTCGCGCAGGCGCCAGTAGAGCTGCGCCCGCAGATTGTAGAAGGGGATCCTGCTGTCCTTCGCGCATTCCCCGGACTGGGCGGAGAACACGCATTTTTCCGCTGGGATGTTGTTTTCCCTGGTCAGGAAACCCACCGTGTCGCCGCCCCAGCCGCCGGTGCAGTCCACCACGATCAGCGCGTTGTCCCGCCGCTCGCGGATGATCAGCGAGCCGACATCCGAACCGTCCCGCGTGTCTGTGCCCCTGACGACGATGTTCTGTTCGAAGCGCCGTCCGTGCAGCGGTTGCAGGACCGTCCTGTCCTTGCCGCCCTGCGCCACGTCGACGCCCAGCACGCTCATCGGCTCGTCCCGGTCCACGCCCGCGTCATAGCGCTGGAAGGCCAGGTCCACCCATTCGGACGGGATCACCTGCCACTCGTGGTCCTGCCGTGCGGCCAGAAAGTCGCCGGTCTTCAGCGCCGTGCGCATCGGCTCCGGCATCTGGTCGAGCTGCGCATCGTAGTCCGCGCCCAGAAACCTGTTGTCCTGGCGCCTGGCGGGAATGAAGGTCCGGCTCTTGGGCGTGCGGATTTCGCCCTCGATCTCCACCGGCTCCGGCCCGTCCACCCACACGGTGCGGATGGCATCGCCGTCGTCGATGAATACCGCCCACAGCAGTTCCCCCGGCTTCACCCTGCCGTAAAGCGGGTGGAGCGGATCGAGCCAGGGCGCGAACCATTCGCTTAAAAAATCACCCTGCCCGCCGAGCGGCGGATTGGTGGCGATCAGCCCGCGGCAGCGCTGCCCCGCGCGCGTGGAGCGCAGCCAGCCCAGCACGAAGATGATCTTGCGCGGGTCCATCTGCGCGCCTTCATCGAAAGCCTTCAGGTCGTGGTCCCGCCCCTGCCAGTCCTCCTCCGATCCCGGCAGCCCCAGATGGCCGAACTCGATAATGCGCTCGTCCGGCCCCACCCATCGCGGCGGATTGCCGGAAATCTTGCCCATGCCCGCCTGGCGCATCAGCGTGTTCATCCGCTCGATCACGCCCTTGAGGGATTTCAGCGACTGGCGGAAGATCGCCGCCTTGTGGTGGGCAAAGAGCGCAAGGCCCGCGATCAGGTCCGTCTTGCCGCCCCCCGCCGCCCCGCCGTAAAGGGTGAGATCGGCCTCGGAAAAGTAGCCGTCCGTCTGCGGCCCCGGCTGCGGCCGCCAGACGCTGAACTGATCCAGCACGCCCGCTTCGTCCAGTTGCTTCTGCAGGGCGACACGCTCAGGTGCCGCCATCTTGTCGATATGCTCAATCAGCGTTTCGAGGGCCGTCGCCATCCTTGCGTGTGTCCTTTGCGGTCAGCAGCGCCATCACCCCCAGAGCGATTTCCTCCGAGCTGCGCGGCTTGAATTTCTCCAGTTTTTGCGCCTCGTCCGGTCCGCCCAGGATGCCCCAGGCCTCCACTTCCGACCGGTCGCGCCAGCCGGCGCGGTTCTTCATGTTGAAGGTCCAGGCGCTGGCATTGAACTTGGCGAGTTCGCCCCGCGCACCGTCCTTGCCGATCTTCTCCCACTCCAGCAGCCCGCGCCTTGCGGCCTCTTCCAGCTTTTCGGGCGGAAAGTCTTCTGGAAACTGTTCGGCGTAGTAGCGGATGGTCCTGCGGTCGGCGCCGGGAAAACTGTCGATCGAGTATCCGGCGGCCATATGCGCGCAAAGCGCCTCACACACCGCCTGCCGCGCCTTCCGCGTCTTCCACTTCAGCGCCTTTGCATCACTGCCCGTCAAAGACATGATGTGCCTTTCTGGTTTGATTGGATAAGGTCCGGGAGCCTGTCTGCCGCAAGCGAAATCACCGCCCAGCGGCCCTCCGTCGCGGCTCCTCGTCATCCCTGCACGTGCGGGGATCGGAAAACTTCTGAATTCATGATCGTTTCCAGCCGGTGACACTCGGAACACCGGCCCCCGAACCCCACCTCGCCGTTCCAGGCGTGGCTGGATCAGCCTGATGAAGAAAAATTTATGACTTCAGAGGTTTACCTACAAACACATCCTCATCCTGAGGAGGACCGTCAGGTCCGTCTCGAAGGATAGGCGACATCCTCCGGGCAAGCAGCCCATCCTTCGAGACGCCGCTTGCGCGGCTCCTCAGGATGAGGACGTGCGTGCGTCGTCACCGCCCAAAGCACTTCGAACGGATAAACGCGGATTAGATGCGCCCGGATACGACCTGACGGCGGTCAGGCAATGGACAAGTCGGAATTGGCACCGACTTCGTCTCCTCCTCTCGTCATCAAAGGGCTTGATCCATGACCCGTGCCGTTTCCCTCCGGAAATCGGCTAACTGGAGCGGGCACGGCGCGGTGCCGAGTGGCGAGGAAACCATGCCCAGACCGGGCCCGACCGGGTCGGCGATCCGGGCATCCAATCGGTTCCAGAGCAACTGCGTTCGAAACAACGCGTGCCGCAAATTCAGCCGCCGCTCCCTATCTGCCTGTCGGGCATCCCGGGGGCAGACCCTGCAAGCTCCCGCCCCAACGGCTTCGGGCTCGCCCTGGGCACCGGCATCGCCACCCCTGCCAGCTTCTCCCTTGCCGCCGCAACCGGATCTTCAAAGCCGTACTGCGCCGCCTCGTTCTCGAGCGCCCGGTTGTACGCTTCCGTTTGCTTGAGACGCGGCCCGCGTATGTCCGCCTGATAGCTGTCGGTCACGACGTGCTGCCGGCCCGTGTCGTCGTCATAGGCCAGGGTCATGCGCGGGCCGTAACCCTGATCGTCCATCCAGGCTTTCTTGCGGTCCCGGCCGGTCTTCTCGTTCGGGGTCAGATACCACCGGGCCGCCTTGATGTCCCGGGCCTCCAGGAAGGATTCCACGTCGCCGCGGATGTAGTCATGCCCGGCGCCTTCAAGCCCGGGATAGACCTTCTCCACCGGGTGCTTCAGCACGGTGCCTTCCGGCGCCTGCGCGAAGGCCGACAGGCCCCAGTCGAAGGCGAACAGCCGCGTCGCAAGCAGCTGCGCCGCTTCCATGTCGCCGCCCATGTCGAGATAGCTCTCCTTCACAAGCGCCTTGAACTCGTCCACCGCCTGCGCCTCTTCCTCCGGCGTCAGGCCCAGCTGACGGTAGGTGTCGTAGGAGGTCCTGCGGGCGAAGGGGGCGCCGCCACTCACCGCTCCGCCTGTGCCCAACGGATTGACCGAGGACGGCGCGCCGGCGGGATCGGGAACTGCATACCCCCGTGCCGGCCTGCAGCTCCGTCGTCGGGCTTGGGCGCAGGCACCGGGATCACACTTGCCGCAGCCGAGGGCCGTTCATCAGCCAGTGTGAAAGTGGGTGGCAGAGCCGGTGCGGAACCGGTTATTGCCGGCCAGTTGGACAGGGGAACGTCCTTGGCTCCTTCCAATGCACGCTCAGCGCTAAGAATTGCGAAATCCTCTGGCTGCAACTTGAAATCGAGCTGCGTCAGCGAAAAGGTAAGCTTAGGTGCAGCATTTCCAGTTTCGTAGTTAAAGCCCTTCCCCTCGAACCAGGCTGGCGTTGGAAACTGCGATTGCTGCACGCTCAGTTCCACGTCCTTACCCTTCACCTGGACCTTGGGGTTCTTTTTCCAATGTTGGGGGCTTGTTACCGCTATGGGAGGTATTTTTAGCTTTCCACCTTCGAGAACGATTTCACCCTCCCGCACTCTAAACGCATATTTCCGATTGAATTGATTGGCAAAATCAACAAACGAAAGCTTGCCGGACCTCGGAGGGTTGTGGATCGCTAAATGCTGCTCATATCCTATGCGAATGCCGTCGTCAGCGCTGCGCTTCTTCCAATTTCTGACTTGGCTGTAGTCGCCGACCGTGAACGAGCCCAACACAGCCATCCTCGCAAGTCGGACTACATCGTCCCAATCGCCGCCATTTTGACGGACATATTGTCCTATCTTCATTCCTACGGAGTTATTCCACATATCGAGGCCATTATCGGCCCCGCCAGACGATTCAAACTCGTGTTTTTCCAGAATGTGGTATGCTGGCCATACCCCGTAGTCCCGAACAAGTTCGGCAGAGAGCAGAACATGTCTATAGGCATCCGCCACGCCTCCGTCTTGGCGACCGGGTAGTTGGGACGCTATCGACTCGCCAATGGCCCTATCGGCAGCAGTAACAAGGTCGTTGGAAACTTTTGAATCTATTCCAAACTCAATAAATGCTTCTCCAAACCCAATAGCTGTTCCAATTGGGCCATCCTTTCCAAGCGGTTTTTTGAACTCATTTGTCACTATCCTCTTCTTTAGATCGAAAATAATTCGCTAGCAGAAGCAATGAAGTCAGGCTCACAACACTCAAATTCGACATAAACCTTGCAAGCTCGTTCCCAATAAACAAGT
The DNA here is from genome assembly GCF_026240905.1 of Roseibium salinum. Lineage (NCBI taxonomy): Bacteria > Pseudomonadati > Pseudomonadota > Alphaproteobacteria > Hyphomicrobiales > Stappiaceae > Roseibium > Roseibium salinum. Next base: position 169,843 of record NZ_JAPEVI010000003.1, on the reverse strand, counting down.
CCACATAATAATAACGAAGTGTGCTTATCGAAAGCAGCAGCCAAAGAACGTTCGGCATCAGAAGCAATGCAATAATGAGGTTTGAGTACCAGTTCCTGAAAAGAACAATTCTCCTCGAGAACACAACAGTGAGAAAAAGCACGTTGAATAACACTGTGACCTTTGAAAGAATACCCAATCCGAGCATATACATACCGCTGTTTGGCAATCTCGGAAGCAGTTCACCATTCACTGCATCTGCCCAGAGAGCCGCTGAAAACAGTGGAATCAGCACCACAATTCTAAAGTTCATCTCGCAGTCCCTGTGTTGCCTACTGAAAACCTGGACAAACGAAAGTCCTTATATTCAATCGATGCATCTCTGGCCTTCACTAAATGTTCTTCGCAACTTGAAGCCGGTCAAAACGTATTTCCAGGTTCGCGGCAACCAAGTTGTTCCCTTTTTGTTCCGAAGTCAATCCGAATGGCTCACCTCCTCGCGGACCCGATCGACAGCCACTAGGCGAATTGCGTTGTCTTTCAGCCACTGCTGGATAAGTTTTCCTTTTTTACTGTCCCATTCTTCAGCGCCTTCCAACTCTTCGATAAAATCATCGTTGAAGAAAAACTTGTCGCCCCGGTTGACGAGGGCGTTCAGTCCTTGAAGCGGGTGAGATTTGGAGCCGGTTCTCTTAAGGATCGTCAGGATCTCGGAGGCGTCTAAGAATAAGACTTTTTCCGTCATAGGCGCCCCTCACTAGAGAAGGAAAGATCTTTAGAAAATTTTCTTTCCGCATAAGCTCTCGTCTCCGGTGCGGAAAGCGAAGGAAGGATACCGTTCACGACTGCTTCGGCTAATGCTACACAGATGCCAAGTTTGGTTGCGTCGCACGGAATCCGCTTTTTCATCGCGTACCAGCGCGCAAAGTCATGACCGCTTCGATTGGCTTCCCAAGGACAAAGTTCCTCGAAGTCATCATCGTCCCGGCCAAAGTCTGGATTGGCATCCAGGTAGGCAACCCAGGCCGCTGATTTTTTCACTGCCTCGTGAATTTCAGGATGCTTGAAGTGCAGACCTGCCAGATGAATGGCCGTCTCGTAAGGCAGCTTCAGGGTCCTCGGTCCCACGCACTGTACTTGTTAAAAAGGCAGGCCTTCCTGTGTCCGCCTAAAAACCGCCAACTCTTCCCGCCATCCGGTAATATCTTCAAAATCAGCCACAGGTCTCGCCCTCGGTCTCTTTCAATCCGTTCATGTGTTGTTCTAACGCCGTTTCCCATCCGGTAAAAGCATCCTCCACGCGGTCCTGCTTAAACCTCTCGAACCGGCGCGTTCGCCTGGCTGCACTTTCCCAGGATATCGGAATAGCCCTGTTTTTAGCCGCGTTTTGGCGAAACGTCCAATGCGCCCGTTTGTCTGAATCCCTTGTTCAGACAAGGCTTTTCGAAAATTGGTTTGCAAACAACCGCTTCGCGGCACTTCGCCGTTGAGCGCTTCTGGACGGCCTGAAAAACCGGGCGACCGTCGCAAGGAAACCTGCTGGCAGCCGGACGGATTGGGGCATTGGCCTTTCCTCTGCAAGGGTGCAGGTTACATCCGCCAGCCCAGCAGCCGCCGCTCGATCAGGCCGATGACGCCGCTGACGATCACTCCCAGCAGCGACAGGATCACCACCCCGGCAAACAGCCGCTCCAGATCGTAGAGCGCCCCGGCCTCGAGGATATAGGCGCCGATGCCGTATTCCGCGCCGAGCATTTCCGCGGCCACCAGCAGGATGATGGCGATGGCAAGGCTGATGCGCAGGCCCGACAGAACGCCCGGCATCGCCCCCGGCAACACGATCTTGCGGACAATCGACAGCCAGGAAAGCCCGAAACTCTGCCCCATGCGGATCAGCGAGCGGTCGACGTTGTCCACCGCCCCATAGGTCGCGACCACCGTCGGCGTGAACGTTCCGAAGGCGATCAGCGCGTATTTCGAGGCTTCGTCGATGCCGAACCAGATCACGAACAGCGGCAGAAGCGCGATCTTGGGGATCGGGAAGAGCGCCGCCACCAGCGGCACCAGCCCGGCGCGCGCATAGGAGAACAGCCCGATCATCACCCCGGTGAATATGCCGAGGCTGACCCCGATCGCGGCGCCGACCACCAGCCGGGTCAGCGAGGGGTTGAGATGCTTGAACAGGAGCCCGCTTTGCCACAGCTCCCCGAACGTCGCCAGGACGTCCGTCGGTTTGGGCAGCGTCAGGGCTGAAATCCAGCCCGCTTCGGTGCCCCACTGGACCAGCGCGATCAGCAGGACGAAAACGACAACGCCCACCCAGCGCGGCGCTTTCGGCGCAAAGCCGCCGCCCCGGAACCGCACTTCGCTCGCGCCCGATGCGGTGGAAAGCTCCCTTTGCGATGCGGCGGTGTCAGCCATCGATCAGTTCCTCATCCGCGGCGCGCGCTTCCTCGCGCAGCAGTCCCCAAAGAAGGTCGTGTTTGTTCTGGCAGACCGGATCGCCCACGCTGCGCTCCTGGATCGGCGTGTCGATGGTGACGATCTCGCGGATTTTGCCCGGCCGGCGGGAGAGCACCACGATCTTGTGGCCCAGGCGCACGGCCTCGGCCAGGTTGTGGGTCACGTAGACGGCCGTGAACGGCTGGCGCGTCCACAGGCTAACGAGGTCGTCCATCAGAAGTTCGCGCGTCTGGCTGTCGAGCGCCGACAACGGCTCGTCCATCAGCATGACGGCCGGATTGACCGCCAGCGCCCGGGCGATCGCCACCCGCTGCTTCATGCCGCCGGACAGTTGCCTGGGCAGGGCGTCCGCGAAATCCGAGAGCCGGGTGCGCGCCAGCACGTCGTCGATGATGGCCCGTGCCTTCGCGCCGCCCATGCCGTGATCCTCCAGCACCAGCGAGACGTTGCCGCGCACGCTGCGCCAGGGCAGCAGGGCGAAATCCTGGAAGACGAAGGTCAGCGGATTGAGACAGCCTTCCGGCGCGCTGCCGAGCTGCAGCACGCGCCCCGTGTCCGGCCGCTCCAGGCCGCCGATGAACCTGAGAAGCGTCGACTTCCCGCAGCCCGACGGCCCGACCAGGCAGACGATCCGCCCGGCCGGAATGTCGAGCGAGATATCGCTGAGCACTTCGGTGTCGCCATATGAATGGCTGATCGAGTCCAGTCTTATGTCCATCGGGGGCTCTTGTCATTCATGGGAAACACCGAAGGCGGCAGCGCCCGCTTCCGGACGCTGCCGTGTCATCAGTGGCAAGCCGTCAAGGCAGCTCAGCCTTCGTAGGTCTCCACATAGCTGCTGTCGACCAGCGTATCGAGGGTCACGTCCTTGCTGACCAGGTCTTCGGCCTGGAACCATTCGAGCTGGTCGCGAATGGAGGCGATGTTCAGCTTCGCCCCTTCGTTCAGCCGCATGGTGCCGTTGATGATGCTGGGGGCGGCCTTTTCGCGCGGCTGGTCCGCGTAGACGTATTTGTGAATGAGGTCGACCATGGCGGCCTCGCCGTCATCGCCGCCGGTCTTCTCGATCATGGCGGCGTTGTAGTTCGCCACGCCCTTGCTGAAGGCCGTCAGGAAATCCTCCGTCTGCTGCCGCTCGTCCGTTGCGTTTTGCGTGGAGGTAAACACCGTCGTCACCTGATAGCCCGGCAGGTAGTCCGCGACATCGCCGATGATATGCACCGCGCCGGAACCGGCCAGCGGCTTGGCGATATGCGGCACGATCGTCCAGGCATCGATCTGCCCGGACTTCAGCGCCCCGATGACGGCGCCGACCTTCTGCAGGGGCTTGAACGTCATCTTGACGCCTTCGGCCTCTGCGATCTTGGAGCCCATGTAGTGGAAGGAGGAGCCGGCCGTGGTCATGCCGAAGGTCTTGCCGCCGAGCTGGGCCGGCGAGGTCAGCCCCGCCTGGAAGGCCGCGTCGGAGGCCAGGATCTTCTGCCCGTCAATGCCCTTTTCCTCCGTCAGGCCGCCGCCGATCACCTTGATCGCGCCCTTGTCGGCAAGCGAGATCAGCCCGCCGGAAATCGCGGTCACCGCATAGTCCACGTCGCCAGAGGCGATCGCGACCGCCATCGGCTGCGCCGCCTGGAAGAACTTCAGCTCCACGTCGAGGCCGGCATCGGCAAAATAGCCGCGCTCCACGGCCACGAAGCTGCCCGCATGCGAGGTGAAGCGCAGCGCGCCGACCACGATCTTCCTGTTCTGGGCGATGGCCGGGGCCGCAAGCGCCGAGGCGGCCGCGCCGCCCATCAGGCCGAGTGTCTGTCTTCTGCTCAGTTTCATCCTGTTGTCCTCCCTGAACGTCTTCTTCTTTGATAACTGCCCATGCGCGGATATCGGCCTGGCGGACCGGCGCACAGCCCGTGCGCCGAATTCTGTGCGGCCCTCCCGCTGGTCAATCGGCCCGAAGCGGCACGGCTGGCTCCAAACTCTGGACCCGTGTCTGGGGATATTGATTATTTTTCCGATCCTTGCACATCCCTTGTCAAGGCCGGACCGCAACGCAGCGGTCCCCGCCTTGCCCGCCCGGCGGCCTTCCGTTCAACTGCAAGAAGTTAACTTGACTATCATATTCATGTTAAATACGGTCCGCCAGCCGGAGCGCGCGGCGCCGGTTCGTCGCGCGGCCATCATGGCGGGAACCGCACCGGCGACAGCGGGAGGGAGCGTCATCCCTCACGCGACCATTCTTTTGACGCTGCATCGGAATAGATTTGATGACTTTGGAGACAGCCCCCCTCGCTGCCAATTTCGGGCTCAAGGACGAGATCTGCGACTACTGGTCCGGCCGCGCCGCCACCTTCGACGGCTCCGTTTCCCACCGGATCGAGAACCGCTTCGGCATGCCCGAGTGGCAGCGGCTGGTGCGTACGGCCTGCGGCGTCGGCAGGCATGACAGCCTCGAAGGATGGCAGGTTCTGGACATCGCCTGCGGCACGGGCGAGATCAGCCGCGTGCTCACCGGCCTCGGCGCCTCCGTCACGGGGCTGGACTTTTCCGAAACCATGCTGGCCCTGGCCCGCGCCAAGCTGGCGGGCCGGGACTGGCGCCCGGTCCTGAGCGATGCTCAATCGATGAGGCTTCTGGAAGATGCCGGCTTCGATTTCGCCATCACCCGGCACCTGGCCTGGACCCTCACCGATCCGCAGGCCGCCTACGGCGAATGGTTCCGGGTCCTCAAGCCCGGCGGGCGCCTCCTGATCGTCGACGGAGATTTCCGGGCTCCCAGGAGCGCGCTCCTGCGCCTGCGCCACTGGCTCGCCGACCGTCTCTCCGGACCGCAGCAGCCGCAAGGGGACCGGTCCCGCCACGAAGATATCCTCAGCCGCCTGCCCTATAGCGAAGGCCTCAGTGTGGAGCGGCTGATGTCGGACCTCAAGGCAGCCGGCTTCACCGGCTTCCACCAGCTTGCCGTCGCGCCGCTCTATGGCAGGGGCATGCGCGGCCACAGCCTCGCCGATCGCCTCCGCCAGAGCTCCGCCCACCGCTTTGCCCTGGCGGCGATCCGTCCCTGGGACTGAGCCCGGCACTGGACGTCCGGCCGAAACTGTGGTTTGAGCCCGATCAGAACAAGCTGCTGCCGGTTGACACGGATGACTCTGATTAGGGTATGGCCCCATAAAATGGAATGCACCGGGGCAGGATCCTTAGGAATACGCTTCGCTGCGAGTCAGACCTCATGCTGAGGAGGCGCGCAGCGCTGTCTCGAAGCATGGGCTCCATGCGCAGGAGCATGTCGTCCTCTTTCACGGCGCGCCCATGAGCAGCGCCGTCCTGGCTCTTTTCGGCGTCAGCTTCCTGGCCGCCACCCTGCTCCCGGCCCAGTCGGAACTCGGCCTCTCCGGCCTGATCTACCTGGGCGACGAGCCCGTGATCCTGCTGATCGCCGCCGCCAGTCTCGGCAACACGCTCGGATCCGTCGTGAACTGGGGGCTCGGCCGGGGAGCTGCGAAATTTTCCGAAGCCACGTGGTTTCCCGTCAGCGGCGACAAGCTGGAAAAGGCCACGACATGGTACCACCGCTACGGCCGCTGGAGCCTGCTGTTGAGCTGGGCGCCGATCATCGGCGATCCACTGACCCTGGCCGCCGGCGTCCTGAAGGAACCCTTCTGGAGCTTCCTGGTCCTCGTCGCCATCGCAAAGACCGGACGATACCTCATCGTCGCCCTCATCACCTTGAGCGCAATCTGACAGCTGCAACGGGCGCCGTTACCGGTGCCCTGTCAGGGCCGATGATGTCCGGCAGAGGCCACTCGCAAGGCTCAAAGGTGAACACGACCCCTCCCCCGCAACCAGGTTCGCAGGGCTGAAAAGACGGCAGCGGCAACCTGGTTGGCGGTAAAGACGGCTGGCAAGGCGTCCGGTCTGTCCTGATGAAGCTTCCGAGCGACAGCGCCCGCCAGGGCGGCTTCCAGTTTTTCACCGGTCGTGCCGAAAAGCAGCCGGCGCGCCTGGGGCCGGTGCTGCCAGATGTGATCGAGAACGGTTGTTACCTGGTTCTCCGCCGACGGACCGTCCGTTGTCTGCAGCAAGCCGTTCAGAACCCAGTCCATGTTGGCAAGCAGGATTGCATCCTTGTCGGGATAGTGCTGGTAGAGCGTTGACCGGCCGACATTGGCCACCGCCGCAATATCGGTCATGCGGATCTCGTCATACCGCTTCGAAAAAACCAGTTCGACAAAGGCTTCATGAATGGAGGCTTTGGTCTTTGCACTTTGCCGGCTCATTCTTCACCGTCCCCTTCGCTGCTGCGGACAATCGGCATTGATGTCCGAATGCGGACACATGGTCTCGAATGTCCGGGCCGCCGCCTTCCTCATTACATTAGCCTGCCCGCGGTTCAAACTACGAGGACACGGATATGGCAACCCTCAACGCACGCATCGGCGCGCTCGCATTGGCGACAGGCCCACTTGCGGGCCTCCTTCTGAGATTTCCTCCCGTCGATCTCATTGCCCTGAAACTTCTGGCATTGGGGATGACCACCTTTGGCGCCTGGGCCTTCGCGGATGAGATGGGGGTTTACAAGCCGCTCAACCGGGCGGGCCTCGTCTCGTTTGCGTTCGCGGCAATTGCGAGGATGATGGCGCTCTTGGCACCGGCGGGGCCCGAGCAGGCCCGCCTTCTGATCCTCTATGCTTTCGCCCTGCTTCTGGCCGTTCTGTTCTGGTCGGTCGCGTTCCTGCACAGAAGCGGTAATGTCAAAGTGATTGGCGCACTTGGAACGATCGGGACGGTTACACCGCTGCTAGCCCTGATCATCGGTCACCTCTTCCTTGGCGTTGGAGCCGCCCTCGGCGTAACTACGCTCTATGATCTTTCCACAACGTCGCGACCCGCCGACGCGGAAATTCTCACAGTTATTGAGTTTCTGCTGTTCGTCTGGGGGCTCCTGGCCGCAATACTTCTCTGGCGTGGCAACATCAGCTCAAGCGCTGCAGTGGGGCTCGAGATGTGATGATTCTGGAGTTCGTCCTGCCGGGCGCTTGAAACGGATCAGCGTTTTCCGACCGGTTGGCCCGTTCACTCCACGCCGTAGATCCGTTCGATATCCTGCAGCATCAGCCGGGCGGCGATGATGCCGCCGGCCGTGTTCCAGATCGCATCGCTGACCCGGTGGACATTGCCGGCCTTGACCGCCGACAGGGACTGCCACAGCGGATCGGACAGCACTTCCTCTTCCAGTGCGGACCCTTCGCCGTTCCCCGTCTCGTAGGTGAAATAGAAGATCCGGTCGCCGTCCATGTCCGGAATGCTTTCCTTGCCCGTGCGAATGGCGAATTCCTCGACATTCTGGTTCGCCGGACGGTTGAAGCCGATATCCTTCAGGAGAACGCCGGAAAAGCTGTCCAGCTGATAGATGCGGATCTGGCCCGGCACGAAGCGGATGACGGAGACTTCCTCGTTGAGATGGTCGCCGAGTTTTTCGCGCAGCGACGCGACGGCGGCGTCATAGTCGTCAATGGCCGCCTCGGCTTCCGCCTGCTTGCCGAGGGCTTCGGCATAAAGGCGGAAATTGATCTTCCAGTCGCCGCGCAGTTCCTGCGACATCACCGTCGGCGCAATGGCGGAAAGCTGGGCATGGATCTCCTCGTGGCGCTGCTTGTTGCCCAGGATCAGGTCCGGCTCGAGCGCCGCCACCATTTCCAGGTTCACCGCGCTTTCCTTGCCGACCGGCTCGGCCCCTTCCATCGCTTCGGAAATGTGATCCCACCAGGGATCGCCGTTCCAGGAATTGGCCGCGCCCACGGGCGTCACGCCCAAGGCCAGCAAGGCTTCCGTGCCTTCGTTCGTCAGCACGACAACGCGCTTGGGTTCATCGGGAACGGTCACGGTCCCCATGCTGTCGGTCACGTCCCGGGCGAGCGCGGGCGCGGCCCCCAGCATCGCGCAGAGCGGCAGAATACGCAGAACTTGCTTCAAGGCCTTCATTAGAACGACTCCAAAAAGTTGATAATTTGCCTCCACTATTAAACGCGTGTATGTGACGAAACCGGATCGATTGTCAAACCGGAGGGGAGATCGTTGGCGTGACGCGGCTGGTTATCGGACTTGGCGCTGCCCTTTGCGCTGCCGTCTTCCTGAGCCTTCATGCGGGACTGACGTTTTACAGCCCGCAAACGGTCTTCGCTGCGCTTGCCGGGGCTGAGGGAACCGATGCCCTCATCGTCACCACCCTGCGGCTGCCCAGGACCTTGATCGGGCTCTTTTGCGGCGCGGCCCTCGGCCTGTCCGGTCTCCTGATGCAATCCGTCACCCGCAATCCCCTGGCCGAGCCCGGCCTGCTCGGCCTCAATGCCGGCGCGGCGCTGTTCGTGACCCTCGGCATCACCGTCTTCGGTGTCTCGAGCCTTGCCGGGATCGGCGCCGCAGCCATCCTCGGCGCGCTGCTGACAACGGCTCTCGTCTTCTTCCTGTCGATCTCGGCCGGCGGCGCAGACAATCCGGCTACGACGCTACTGGCCGGTTTCACCGTCGCCTCACTGCTCGCCTCCTTCACGCAGACGCTTCTCCTGATTGACGAGTCGGCGCTCGAAACATTGCTGTTCTGGCTATCCGGCAGCTTCGCCAACCGGCCGCTCGATCTTCTGCTGCTCGGAATTCCGCTCCTCGTCGCCGGATGCGCGGGCAGCCTGTTCCTGGCCTCCTCGCTCGACGTCCTGCGCCTCGATGACGCCACGGCGCGCTCGGTCGGCGTCAATGTCGTCGCGGCGCGACTGGCAGCCCTCTTCTTCGCCGCGCTGCTGGCCGCCGGCGCGGTCGCCATGGCGGGGCCGGTGCTGTTCCTCGGTCTCGCCGCGCCGCATATCGCGCAGCGCCTCTCGGGCACGAACCTGCCGCCGACGCGCCAGCTCATCGTGGTGTCCATGCTCACCGGTGCAGTTATTGCAATTGCCGCGGACATTCTCGCCCGGATCATCGTTGCACCCGGAGAAGCCCCCATCAGCCCGGTTCTGGCGCTGGTCGGCGTCCCCCTGCTGATCCATCTCCTGCGGGAACGGAAGGGAGCTGCGATCCGATGAACGTCCTGTCCGCGTTGCCGAGGCTCGTTCCGCTGCTCGGCCTCCTGCTTCTGGTCACCATCGCCGCAACCGGCATCGGCTCCAGCTTCATGCCGCCGGAACGGGTGGTTTCCGCCCTTCTTGACCAGGGCGCGCGCATGGACGAGGTGATCGTCTGGACGCTCCGCCTGCCCCGCGTTACCCTTGCCATCCTGGCGGGCGCCGCCCTTGCGCTGGCCGGGGCAATGCTGCAGCGGGTCGTCCGCAACCCCATGGCCTCGCCGTCCGTGCTCGGCATTACCGACGGTGCGGCGGTCGGCGTGGTGCTGTTCCTGTGGCTGTTTTCCGACAGCGCCAACAACCTTCTGGTTTCCATCCACTGGCAACCGGTTGCCGCCGTCGCGGCCGCGGCGCTGTTCGGTTTCCTGGTCATGGCACTTGCGGCCGCGGACCGGGGCGGCAACAAGCCGCTGAAGATCATTCTCTACGGCATCGCCCTGGCCGCACTTGCCAAGGCCGCCGTCACGCTGCTGATCATCCTCGGTCCGGTCTACCGGGCCAATCAGGCGCTGACCTGGCTGACCGGCTCCATCGGCGCCGCCCACTGGCAGGATGTCTATGTCGTCGGCGCGGGTCTTGCCGCGATCACGCCCTTCCTGATGGCCCAGCGTCTGGCCGCACACCAGATGGCGCTCGACCCGCAAAGCGCCAGAACCACCGGGCTATCGCTGGAAAAGGCGCAATTCGCCCTGCTGGCCGCCGCGGTCTTCCTGACCGCCCTTGCCGCGGCCCATGTCGGCGCGATCGGCTTTGTCGGGCTGGTCGCCCCGCATGTGGCGCGGATCTTTCACGGCCAGTTCCGGCCGGGCTACCTGCTCTCCACCGCCCTCACCGGCAGCCTGATCGTTCTCCTGGCCGATACGCTCGCCCGAACGCTTGCACCGCCGCTGGAGCTTCCCGCCGGGGCCCTCACGGCCCTCGTCGGCGCTCCCTTGTTCCTGTACCTGCTGATCAAGGACGGCAACATCATGCCTGAACTCATGGCCCGCCTTGAAAACGTCACCGCGGCCTATGACGGCACGACCGCACTCGACGCGGTCTCCCTGAAGCTGCCCGACCACAAGATCATCGCCTTTTGCGGCCCGAACGGCAGCGGCAAGTCCACTGCGCTCAGAACCATGCGCGGCCTGCACAAGCCCCTCAGCGGGGAGGTCCGGATTGCCGGAAGACCGCTTCACGACTGGCCGGCGAAAGAACTTGCCCGCCAGGTGGCCATGCTGTCCCAGTCTCCCCACGCGCCGTCGGACCTCACCGTCGGCGACCTGGTGCTGATGGGCCGCTATTCCCATCGCGGCCGTTTCTCCGGCCCTTCGGCCGAGGACACCGCCGCCTGCGAAACCGCGCTTGCGATCACCGAAATGGCCGATCTCAGGGACCGCTCCCTCGCGCAGCTTTCCGGCGGTCAGCTTCAGCGTGCCTGGGTGGCGATGACGCTGGCCCAGAACGCGCCGCGCATCTTCCTGGACGAGCCGACCAATCACCTCGACATCGCCCATGCCTTCGAACTGCTCGACCTGATCAAGCACCTGAGCCGGGCGGAGAACCGGAGCTTCGTGATCGTCCTGCACGACCTCAACATGGCCATGCGCTACGCGGACCACGTCGTCCTGTTCGAACGGGGCCGCATTGCCGCGAGCGGGGCCACCGAGGAGGTGCTGACCGAGGAGAACGTCTCCAGCGTCTTCGGCATTTCCTGCCGGATCATGAAGCTGGAGGCACTGGAGCGTCCGGTGATCGTCTCCTGGGGAAAGGACACATCCCTGACGCCCTCCAGCACGGCCTGCCCGCCTTTCGAATTCGAAGATTGATTATCAGGGGCAGTGCCCCCAAGCCTTGCGTTTCGCCGGACTTGAGGGTCCGGCGAACGCTGTTCAGGCCGCGAGCGCCGGAATGGCGCCGATCGCGGTCAGGAGCTGCATCTCGTTGATCTGCAGCCAGGTCTCGGCAATCAGCCCGCGCTCCATCCGGTAGAGCACCATGCCGTCGAACGTGACCCGCCGGCCGTCCGCCTTCACCCCGGCAAAATCCCCGCTGAAGGTCGCGGTGATTTCCCAGCGGGCGCAGACATGGGTCTCGTCGGCGATCAGCGCATGCACCGTCCAGTCCATATCGGAAAAGGACTGCCGGAAGACCCGGAAAAAATTCTTGTAGCTCTCGTGATCCTCAATCACGAAGCCCGGGAACCCGTGGCAGGTGATCGTATCGGCAACGGTTTCATCGATGACGGCAACATCCTCGATGTTACGCGAATGGGTTCCGGTCAGGAACCGCTGGACGGTGCGGCGGTTGATGTCGGTTTGCGTGTGCATTTCAAGGTCCTTTCGTGGGTTGTCCGGCTTCCGCAGGCGAGGCTGCGGACAGACCGGGGGTGTTCCCGGCATCGCTTTCTGCCGGAAGGAAGCAGTCGCGGGACTGCGGATTTGTCGGGATTGGAGGCGCGCAGGCCGCTCAGCCGGCTTGCCTGTATCGGCGTCCGATTTCGCTGCGCGTGACGCCGATATCCTTCAGGAGATACTCGGGCATCCGCGCAAGCGCGAATTCATTGCGCCGGATCTCGGTCCGCCGGCGGAACTTCCGGGGGACGATCGTCAGTAAGCGATTCACGGTTCCATCCTTTTCCCAGAGCCGGTTTCCTCACGCGAAGGCGGCTTCGATATGCTCTATCGCGAGGGGATCGAGGTCTGAATTGGCGCCGCGGCAATAAGCGTTGGCGACATGATGCGTAAGCTGCCCCGCTCCCTTGCGGGCGAGCGGCAGGTGCCCTGAAAGAACGGCCTCCGGATCCAGCCGCTCGATGCTCTTTAAGGTGCGCCCGAGCGTTGCCTGGTCGACCGAAGTCAGCCAGGGCGCATCGATCGACGACCAGCCGACCAGTCCGTCCCGAAGGGTGTCGTCGGCAACCTCCCGGAGGTCGGCAACCGGTTCCGGCAGCAGGGCGCCGAAGGAATCGGCGGCAAAGAACATTCTGTCCCTGTCATCGAAGAAGCCGATCGTCTCCGGCGCATCGTAATAGGGCGGGCGAAGCGGCCTGAGCCTGCGGTCGGACAGCTCGAGACAGTCCCCAGGATTGAGCAGATGCACCCGCGAGACGTCCAGCCCGGCAAGGTTCATCTTGCCCATGCCGAGGAAATTCGTGACCACCTTCGCCTTCGGCGCAATCTCCAGGACGCGGGCGAGATTGCCGACATGGTCGGCATCCATGTGGCTCACCCAGATCCAGGAGAGCTCTTCGGGATCGATCTCGCTCTCCAGGGCCGTGACGAAAGCATCGCCCAGCATGCTAAGACCGGTATCGATGAGCAGTGGCTCGCTTCCCTTCAGGAGGAAGCTGTTGACGGGCAGGCCGCCCATGCCGGGCACGGGAAACCAGGAGGCAAGCACACTCCACTGGTCGCTGACGCGCTGCGCGCCGAGCATCGTGGGATGGTCAGACATGATGATGTCCTTTCATATTCAGTAAACAATCATGTTCATTTGAATTGAGTACCTAGACGCACGGAATTCTCTTGTCAACAATTAAGTGAACAGATATGTTTACTGAATGAAGAAAAACGGTCCTACAAGATGTCCGAGCGCGCGAAATCCCAGGCGGAAACGCGCCAGAAAATCGTTGAAGCGACGATGCACCTGCACGAGGAAATCGGGCCCAGAAACACCTCGATCAGCGCCATTGCGGAACGGGCCGGCGTGCAAAGGCTCACCGTCTACCGCCACTTTCCCGACGAGACGGCGGTCTTTCAGGCCTGCACCTCCCAGTGGCTGTCTCTCAATCCGCCGCCCGACCCGGCCGACTGGGCCGAAATCAGCGAACCGGTCGAGAAATTCCGCACGGCCGTCGCGGCGTTCTACGACTATTATTCCCGCACCCGGGCAATGTGGACGGTGTCCTTCCGGGACGTCTCGGAAGTGCCCGCCCTGCAGCAGCCGATGGCGGACGTCGCCGCCTTCCTGGGCACCATCGCAGACGACCTGATTGCGGCCTTCGACGATGCTGCCGACACGGACCACATCGGCCCGACCATCCGCCACGTTCTCCATTTTCCCACCTGGACGGATCTTGAGGACCAGGGCCTTTCCAATAAGCAGAAGCTGGATCTCGTGACCGGCTGGCTGCAGGCTTGAGCGCAATCAAGCACCAGTTTCGCCTCCCCACCCTCCTCATGCTGAGGAGGTCCGTCAGGACCGTCTCGAAGCATGGGCGGCATACTCGGAGCAAGCGGCCCATCCTTCGAGACGCGAGCAAGCTCGCTCCTCAGGATGAGGGTGGTTTTGCAGGACCGTATGAACTCCGCCTCTGGCTTGGATGTCCCTGACAAGACAAAAAAGCTTCCGGAATTCCTTGATCAGCCCTAAAAGTTTCCATAAACAGAAACTGTTTATTGACTCCCGCCTCCTGTCGAAATAGTTTCTGTCAACGGAAACCTTTTCTGATCAGAGGAAACCGCAGATGCTCGAACTCCACTACCACCCGCTCGCATCCTTCTGTCACAAGGTGCTCATCCCGCTCTATGAAGCCGGGACACCGTTCGAGGCGCATATCGTCGATCTGATGGATCCGGACGGCCGTGCGCGCTTCTACCAGCTCTGGCCGGTCGGCAAGATGCCGGTCCTGAAGGACCGCGAGCGCGGCAAGGTCGTTCCGGAAAGCTCGATCATTATCGAATATCTCGACCGCCATTATCCGGGAGCCACGCCGATGCTGCCCGACGACCCGGACATTTGCCTGGACGCCCGCCTGTGGGACAGGATCTTCGACCACTACGTCCAGGAGCATGTTCAGAAAATCGTGGTGGACCGGATCCGGCCGGAAGAAGCCCGCGATCCCGCCGGCGTGGAGGATGCCAGACGGCGGCTTGCCACCGCCTATGACATGATCGAGAAGCAGCTGGCGGGCGAGACCTGGATCACCGGCGAGGCATTCACCCTGGCCGATGCCGCCGCCGCCCCGGCTCTCTTCTATGCCGGCATCCTGGTGCCTTTTTCGGACCGGCACGGCAACCTTCAGGCCTATTTCGAGCGCCTGCTCGAACGCCCCTCCGTCCGCCGCGTGCTGATCGAGGCACGGCCCTATTTCGACATGTTCCCGTATCGCGATCAGATGCCTGCACGGTTCCTGGAGCTGAGCGATGCCTGATCTCGCCTCCTCTGCTGAGCCGGCCCGTCTCGATGCGATCTTCTTTGCCTTGTCGGACGCGCGCCGGCGGGACATGATCGAACGTCTGTCGGAGGGTGCACTGTCGGTCAAGGAAATCGCCGGGCCGCTTCACCTTGCCCTGCCCTCGGCGGTCAAACACCTCGGCGTGCTTGAGGACGCCCGCATCGTTCATTCGGAAAAGACCGGCCGGGTCAGGACCTTCCGTCTTTCCCCGACGGCCTTCCGGGATGTCGAGAAATGGGTGGCGGAGCGCAAGCGCGTCCTCAATCTGCAGTTCGACCGGCTGGACGAATTTCTTGCCAGGTCCGAAGGAGACGAAACGGAGGAACCGGATGCGCAGCGTTGACCATACCAGCTTCGTGATCCATCGGATGCTGAACGGCGAGCCGGCACGTTGCTTCCGTGCCTTCAGCCAGGCGGAGGCCAAACGGCAATGGTTCTCCTGTGACGAGCGTATGGAGACGGCCGAGTATTCTCTCGACTGCCGTCCCGGCGGATCGGAAATCAACCGCGTCCGCCTGCTCGGCGGCGAGGATCATCTCTACCTCGCCCACTATTTCGACGTCGTCCCCGATCACCGCATCCTCTTCGGCTACAGCATGCATGTCGGCGACAGGCGTCTGTCCGCGTCGCTCGTCACGATCACCTTTCAGCCGAGGGGCGAAAAGACCCTGATGACCTATACCGAACAGGTCGCCATGCTCGATGGCCTCCAGGAAGTCGAGGAACGCATCCGCGGCACGGAACTGGGCCTGGACAATTTGGAAAGGAAGCTGCCACAGCTCTGAGAGCCTCAGAATAAGCTGTTGGTCTTAAAAAGTTTTCTGTGAAGCCCTGATACCCACAACCCCTCATCCTGAGGAGGACCGCAAGGTCCGTCTCGAAGGATGGGCGGCATACTCAAGAGCAAGCGGCCCACCCTTCGAGAGAGCGCTCCGCGCTTCCTCAGGATGAGGGGGTGCCAGTGGCCAGGCGGCTCGGTCGCGTCTTTCTTCAGAACCGCTGAAAGCGCACCAATTCAGCGCTTACCGCCCGCGTCCACCCGCATTTCTGACGGCAAGAAAAACCGGCAGACCGTCCGTGCTGGACGGTCTGCCGGAAGGTGCCGCTCAAGCGGTCCGGGAGGATAACAGAGCCGGTTGATCGGCAAGCTGCTCGAAGAGGCGCGCAACGGCTTCGGCGCCCGGGTCGTTGTGGCCTGACAGGCTGGCCTCGGAGACGTAGGACGCCCTGCCCGCGCGCGCCCGGGTGATCCGGGCCGTGGCGTCGGCGCCCTGCCGGGCTTCCCGCGCCGCGGCCCCGATGCCATTTTCGAGGGCATTCAGCGCCGGCAGCAGGGCGTCGATCATGGTCCGGTCGCCCGGCTGGGCGCCGCCCACCTGCATGATCCGGTCAAGCCCGGCCTTGAGGGCGCCGATCGCATCCCGACCGCTGGACGAGGCATCGCCCGCGGCGGCAAAGAAGATTGCCAGCAGCACCCCGGACGATCCGCCCATGGTCTGGCTGAGTTCCAGGCCGATCGCCCGGTAAAGCTGGGTGAGATCGGCGAGCGGCAGACGGTCGAGGGCGCGGATCAGCGCACGCGCTGCCGTTGCCAGCGTGCTGCCGGTGTCCCCGTCCCCGGATTTCAGATCGAGCACATTCAGATCGTCTTCCGCCTCGATGAGGATGTTGCAACAGCGCTCGATGAAGGCGCGCGTCTCCGGGTCTTTCGACGGCAGCGGCCGGATCGGCGTCAGCCCGTCCGGCAGGGGCAGCACGGAGACCGGACCGAGCGCAAGGCAGCCTGGCCAGGCCCAGGGCGCCACCGGCGCCTGGAGGGCCGCCTCGTCCGCCTTGCTGACCGGCAACAGGGACACGGAGAAGCCGTGCATGTCGAGCGAGGTCATCAGCGCCGCCGGGCCGATCAGCCAGCGGATCCGCCCGCCGATCCGCGACAGGGTCAGTTCCTCGGCGAGCACCGCCATTTCCAGCGGCGTCGTGCCGCCGAGATTGTTGAGGATCGCCACATGGGGACCGGGTGAAAGATTCGGCTCTAGCCGGTCGACCACCATCGCCATGGCGGCCCGGGCATTGGAGAAGTCGACCTGCTCGACACCGGCCTCGCCGTGAATACCAAGGCCGAGTTCCGCCTTGCCCAGGCCGATCCGATCTTCCTTCGGTGCCCCCGGAATGGTGCAGGTGTCCAGCGACATGCCGATGGAAATCGCGCCGCCGATCACACGTTTGGCCGCTTCGGTGACGGTATCGAGATCCGCCCCCTGGTCGGCCAGCGCGCCGGCGATCTTGTGCACGAACAGCGTCCCGGCGACCCCGCGGGCCTGCGGCAGGTCCGGCAGGGCGACATCGTCATCGACGATCACCATGTTGACCTTCAGCCCGAAGGCCCGCGCCCGTTCCGCCGCCAGGCCGAAATTGAGCCGGTCGCCGGTGTAGTTCTTGACGATCAGCAGGCAGCCCGCCTTGCCCGTCACCGCCAGAATGCCGGCCAGCACCGCATCCACCGAAGGCGAGGCAAAGACCTCGCCGCACACGGCCGCCGTCAGCATGCCCTGGCCGACGAACCCGGCATGGCTCGGCTCGTGGCCGGAGCCGCCGCCGGAAACGAGGGCCACCTTCGATCTGTCCCAGTCGGCCCGGACGACCACCTTGATATGCGGATAGCCGTCGAGGCGCGCCAGCCGTCCGCCGGCGGTTCTCAGGGTTCCGTCGATCGCCTCGGTGACGAGTGTTTCCTTCGAATTGATGAACTGCTTCATGTCCCGTCTCCTCAGGCAATACGTGCGCCGGCGGCGTCGAAGAAAAGCGGATTGCGCGGCTGAATGGCGACCATGTCGCCCGGCTCGTAATCCTTGTTTGGGTCCGAAAATGTGACGATGTCATGTCCCTCCAGGGTCAGGTGCAGGCGGATCTGGTCGCCCAGGTGCTCCACCCGCTTCACAGTAGAGGACTTGCCCTCGCCTTGCGCGATATGTTCGGGCCGAAGGCCGATCGTCCTGGCACCGCCCGGCGCGCCGGCAAACATCTCCGCCGGCAGCACGTTGATGCGCGGTTGGCCGAGCCGGCCGGCCACATAGAGGTTGACCGGGTTCTCGTAGATCTCCCGCGGTGTGCCGAACTGTACCAGCCGGCCGTGATCGAGCACCCCGACATGGGTTGCCATGGTCATCGCCTCGATCTGGTCATGGGTGACATAGAGCAGCGTTGCGCCGAGACTTTCCTGTACGCGCTTCAGCTCGATGCGCAGGTCCGAGCGGAGTTTTGCATCCAGCGAACTCAGGGGCTCGTCCATCAGATAGATCGACGGATCGCGCACCAGGGCCCGGCCGATCGAAACCCGCTGCATCTCGCCGCCGGAAAGATTGGTCGCCTTGTTGTTGAGCTTGTGGGAAATCCTGAGGACTTCCGCGACCTCGTTCACCTTGCGCTCGATCTGCGCTTCCGGGGTTTTCAGCAAGGGCGAGCGCAGCGGAAAGGCCAGGTTGTCGCGCACGCTCATATGCGGATAGAGCGAATACTGCTGGAACACCATCGCCACGTTGCGCTGCGCCGGCGTCTCGTCGGCAACCGCCCGGCTGCCGATGAAGATCTCGCCCCGGTCGGCCTGCTCCAGCCCGGCGATCAGCCGCAGAATGGTGGTCTTGCCCGCCCCGGTCGGGCCGAGCAGCGTGACGAAAGCGCCGTTCGGGACGGTCATGCTCACCTCATCGACAGCAACGGTCTCCCCGAAGGTCCTGGTGAGATTGGACAGCCTGACCTCAGACATGCGCCAGCACTCCCATATTGAGGTCCGAGCGCAGGGCACGGCCCGATTGATTGTCGAACAGGGTGACTGCGGCGCCGTTGAATTCCAGGCCGACATGCTCGCCCGTGCGCACCGGCTGGTCCGACGGGATCCGGGCCTTGAGCTCGCCATTGCCGGCTTCCAGCGTGACGATCTGCGTGGTGCCGAGATATTCCGCCGCGATCACCTCGCCGCGGCAGGTGCCGCTGTCGCTCAGCGAAATATGCTCCGGCCGGATGCCGTAGACGAGGTCGCCCTCGAAGGGCTCCTGCTGCCGCGGCACGGCCAGGTCCTCATGATGCATTTTCACGCTGGTGGACCCGGGCTGGACCTGGCCATGGAACCTCAGGAAATTCATCGGCGGCGAGCCGATGAAGTCGGCGACGAACATGCTTGCCGGCTTGTCATAGATGTCCCGCGGCGTGCCGAACTGCTCGATCACGCCGTGGTTCATGACGACGATCTTGTCGCCCATCTGCATGGCTTCCAGCTGGTCATGGGTCACGTAGACGGTGGTTGCCCGCATCCGGTCGTGCAGGGCCCGCAGTTCCTCGGCCATGCGCTCGCGGAACTCCGCATCCAGCGCCCCCAGCGGCTCGTCCATCATGAAGGCCTTGGGGTCGCGGACGATCGCCCGTCCGAGCGCGACACGCTGCCGGTCTCCGCCCGAAAGCCCGCTGACCGGCCGGTCGAGAATGTCCCCGATGCCGAGAATGCGGGAAACCTCCTCGACCTTTTCCGCAACCTGCGCCCTGGGCATGCCCTGGCTGACCAGCGGATAGCTGATGTTCCTGCGCACGTTCATGTGCGGATAAAGGGCGAACATCTGGAAGACGAAGGCGATGTCGCGTTTGCTGGCCGGCTTCCGGCCGACCTCCTCGCCGTCGATATAGATCTCCCCCGAAGTGGGCAGTTCCAGCCCGGCGATCATGCGCAGGGTTGTCGTCTTTCCGCAGCCGGACGGACCGAGCAGCATGAAGAACTCGCCGTCCTCGATCTTGAAGGAGGAGGACTGCACGGCGGTGAAATCCCCGAACTCCTTCCTGAGGTTTCTGATTACGATCTCTGCCATGACAGTCACTCCGGAAAGTGGCTGACGACGATGAACATCACCGTTCCGGTCAGCGTGACGATGAAGGAATAGGTGTAGGCCCACAGGACCAGCGGCTGCATCAGCATGACCACGCCGACGGCGATCAGGATGGATGCCAGCATTTCCCAGGACCCGCGGCGGAGGTGGACAAGACCACTCAGGAACTCGCTCATTTGCGTACCGCTCCGAATGTGATGCCACGCAGAAGATGCTTGCGCAGCAGGATGGTGAAGACCATGACGGGCACGAGGAACAGCGTTGCGCCCGCCGCCACCGCCGGCCAGTCCTGGCCGCCGACGCCGATGATGGTCGGGATGAAGGGCGGCGCCGTCTGGGCCGTGCCGGATGTCAGCAGCACCGCGAACGCATATTCGTTCCACGAAAAGATCAGGCAGAAGATGGCGGTCGAGGCGATCCCCGTTGCCGCCTGCGGCAGCACGACCTTGTAGAAGGCCTGGAAGCGCGTGTAGCCGTCGATCAGCGCCGCTTCCTCGTATTCGCGCGGGATCTCGTCGATGAAGCCTTTCAAAAGCCAGACCGCCAGCGAGATGTTCACCGCCGTATAGAGCAGGATCATGCCGAGATGGGTGTCGGAAAGTCCCAGCGTGCGGAACATCAGGAAGATCGGGATGGCGACGGCGATTGGCGGCATCATCCGGGTGGAGAGGATGAAGAACAGTAGATCGTCCTTCAGCGGTATCTTGAACCTGGAAAAGGCATAGGCCGCCAGCGTTCCGAGGAAGACCGACAGGAAGGTGGAGCCGAAGCCGATGATCACGGAATTCAGGAACCGCTCGCCATAGCGCGACGGGCCGGCGATCACCATGTCGCGGTCGCGGACGATCTCTTCGTACCAGGTCGCCGGAGGCGGCAGGGCCTCGAGCTGCTCGGGCGTGACCCGTGTGCGCGTCGTAAAGAGGTTCACATAGCCTTCAAGCGAGGGCTCGAAAACGATTTTCGGCGGATAGGCGATGGCGTCGACCGGCGACTTGAAGCCGGTCGTCAGGATCCAGACCAGCGGCAGCAGGGTGATGACCGCATAGGCGATGACCAGCGTGCCGGCGGCCCATTTCTGCCGCGGAGACGGTTCGGTGATCGAATAACTGCTCATCTTTCTTTCACCTTGTTGAGGGCTTTGACGTAGATCGAGGCGAGGCCGAACACGGTCACGAACAGGACGATCGCGTAGGCCGAGGCATAGCCCGTACGCCACTTCTCGAATGCTTCCCGCTTGAGGTTGATGGAGGTGAGTTCGGTCACCGACCCCGGTCCGCCGCCGGTCAGCTGCACCACCAGGTCGAACATCTTGAAGTTCTCGATGCCGCGGAACAGGACGGCCAGCATCAGGAACGGCAGCACCATGGGCACGGTGATGGTCCAGAACTGGCGCCACTTGCTCGCCCGGTCGATCTCCGCGGCCTCGTAGATATAGTCCGGTATCGACCTCAGCCCGGCGAGGCAGATGAGCATCACGAAAGGCGTCCACATCCAGGTGTCGACGATGATGATCGCCCAGGGCGCCAGGTCGACATCGCCGATCATCTGGAAGGAGGACGGATCGATGCCGGTGAAAAAGGAAACGCCGTAATTGAACAGGCCGATCTGCGGCTGGTAGAGGAAGGTCCAGAAGTTGCCGACCACGGCCGGCGACAGCATCATCGGCAGCACGATCAGGGTGGTCCAAAGGTCGTTGCCCTTGAACTTCCGGTTGATCAGCCAGGCCAGCGTGAAACCGATCAGCACCTGCAGGACAATCGTCCAGAACAGGAAATGCGCCGTCGCCTGCATGGTCAGCCAGATGTCGCCGTCGGTCAGGATGCGCTGGTAGTTGCGCAAGCCGATATAGTCGACCTCGCGGCCCGGCCGGTTGGCGCGAAAATTGGTGAAGCTCAGGTTGATCGTCCAGAGCAGCGGAAAGATGTTCACCGCAAGCAGCAGGAAGATCGTCGGCGCGACGAAAAGCCAGGCGATCGTGCGATCGGAAAACCCTCGGATCTTCGCGGCCACGGAGGGCGGCGTCGCCTTTGCAACGCGGTCTATGGGGGTGTCGGACATGTGACGCTCTTTTGGAGAAACGGTTCCGGAAAGACGCGGGGCCAGGAGCCCGGGCCGGCCTTTCAGGGTGAGGCAGCCCGCCTGATGGACGGGCCGCCTGCTGTTTGCCGGTTGACCGGCTGCCTAGGGTACGGACCCTAGAGCTTGCCTTCGTCCTCGAAGACCTCGGTCCAGTCCTCGATCAGCTTGTCGAGCGCTTCCTGCGCCGTGCCCTGGTCGGCGACCACATAGTCATGCAGCCGTTTCTGCATCGCCAGCAGCAGCTCGGCATAGGCCGGCTCCTGCCAGAAATCCTTGACGTTCTCCATGGCCAGAAGGAAGTCGGGAGCGAAGGGGGCGCTCTCGGCAAAACCGGGATCGTTCAGCACGCTGAGGTGACAGGAATAGCCGCCGAGATCCCACCACTTCTTCTGAACCGAGGGCTGGGCGAACCACTTGACGTATTCCAGCGCCGCATCCTGCTTGTCGGAATAGGCGACCACCGAGATCCCCTGCCCGCCGAGCGTCGAGGCCGGCACGTTCTGCTCCGGATTGACGAAGAAACCGATCTTGTCGCCGCCGACATCCGGGTCGGCATAAAGGCCGGGGAAGAAGGCGAACCAGTTCATCGCCATGGCCACCTGGCCCGACTTGAACGCATCGAGCGACTGTTCCATGTAGCTGTCGGTGTAGCCGGGGGTGTCGCTGTCTTGTAGAGCTCCTTGTAGAACTCCAGGCCGGCCACGGCTTCCGCCGAGTTCACCGCGCCTTCCATGTCGTATTGGCCCGGCGTCATTTCGTATTTGAAGCCGAAGGGATACATGGCGCTGGTGGCGCCCATGGTGATGCCTTCCGAACCGCGCTCGGTGAAGATCGCCGCGCCGTAGCGGGTCTTGCCGTCGATCTCGCGGCCCTGGAAGAACTGGGCGACCTCAAGCAGCTCCGCCTGGGTCGTCGGCGGGGCGAGATCCCGGCCGTGCTTGTCCTTGAATTCCGCGCTCAGGTCCGGATTTTCGAACCAGTCCTTGCGGTAGAACCAGCCGTTCGCATCGCCCATGGCCGGCAATGCGTAATAGTTCGGCGATCCCTTCGGCCAGGTGGAATAGGCATGGACGGTCGCCGGGGCGAAATCGTCCATGCTGATGCCTTCCCTGTCGAAGAAGTCGTTCAGCTTGACATAATGGCCGTTTTCGGCGCCGCCGCCGATCCACTGGCTGTCGCCGATCAGAAGGTCGCACAGCTTGCCGCCGGAGTTCAGCTCGTTGAGCATGCGGGACGCAAAATTCGGCCAGGGCACGAATTCGAAATGCATCGTGTGGCCGGATTCGGCTTCAAATTCCTTGGACAGTTCAACCAGCGCATTGGCCGGATCCCAAGCGGCCCAGCACAGCGTCAGGTCGTCGGCCCGCGCATTCGACACGTTAAGTCCGCTCACCGCCACGAGAGCGGTTGCCGCGAGAAGTTTCGCAGTCTTCATGGGTGATTTCCTCCCGAAATGATCGCGCACCGGCGCCCGCCGGGCAGCAGCACTCCTCCAAGTGCAGGATCAACCTAATTGACATACGTATGTCTCGTCAATCCACAAATTGACATACGTATTTCTTTTTGAGAGTCAAAATTCTTACCAAAAAGCTGTGATCCAGCTTCAGGACATTGATTCAGATAGGAATTTACTGATTAACGTCTGTGCGAAACTTGTGCGAAAATCTGCTCAATAAAGGTTCTCGCGCAGGATGATCTCGATGCGGATCTGCTCCTGGGCCTCGAAAATGACCGTAGCGTCGCACTTGGCACGCATGACGCGCAGGGCGCTGCGGACGAGATGGCCGACATTCTGGGCGATCACCGCATCGATCTCGCCATCCGTGAGGCCCTGCCGCGTCACGGCGGTCAGGTCGTGGGCAATCACCACCAGGTCCTTCACATCCGCATTGTCCCGCAAGGCATCGAGCATCACCGCATTGCCCGAGCCCATGGAATAGACCGCCTTGAGGTCGGGATGGGCGGTGAGCGCATGCGCGAGGGTTTCCCGGATGCGCTGCGGGTCGTCGTAGAATTCGATCGTCGGCAGGGCTCTCAGGCGCGGGAAATCCCGTGACACCACCTCGTCCATACCATAGCGCCGCTCGATGCTGTCGCGGGCCACCATGGAATTGGTGACGACCAGGATGCTTCCGGTTTCGTTGCGCAGGAACTTTCCAAGCAGGGCTCCGGCCGTCTGCCCGGCGGAAAAGTTGTCGATGCCGACGAAGTGGTCGCATTTCGAGTTCGGAAGATCGGAGACGAAGGCGACGACGTGAATACCGGCTTCCCTGATATGCGCGATGGCATCGCGGACCTGCGGGGTTTCCGGCACCATGATCGCCACACCGTCCAGCGAGTGGAGATCGAGCGTTTGCAGGCGGGCGACGATCGCGTGCGGGTCGCCGGCATTGACGGGCATGATCGCCACATCCACCCTGTCGCTCGCCTGCGCATAGCCCGCCTCACGCACCGCGGCCACGATCGTCTCGACAAAATGATTGGGGCCCTCGGGAAGCACGAAGACGAATTTGTAACGCCGCTGCTTGGCGAGATTGGCGGCATGGGTGTCGCGCACATAGCCGAGCCTTTCGACCGCCGCCTTGACCCGTTCGGCATTCTTGGGCCTGACATCCGCCCGGCCGTTCAGGACCCTGTCGACCGTCGACAGGCTGACACCGGCCTCGCGCGCAATATCATGTACGGTCGGTTTGGCCATTCCACCTCCAGGGCAGGCTAATCTGCGCGGCGAACTGACATACGTCAATCAAAATGCAGCTCCCATCGCCCTCAAGCGAAATTTGTTCCAAGGATTTCAAGCGATTGAGAGTCAGTTTGCTCCAAGGCCGATGTAAGCCGATTCAGCAAAGGCCGCAACCGCCGAGGCAACGCACGGCGGCCGCTTGCAGTGTCGTCAGTCTTGTCCGAAGTGCTTTTCACCAAAGTTCAGGATTACATCACTTCCCGCGAAGGCGTGTGGCTGACGACAAGCGACGAAATCGCACAACGCGCCCACCAGTTGGGCAAACGCATAAAAAACCGGCACGGAGCGCGGCGGGATCCTTCCCGGGCAAGGCAAGGCGTTCAAATGCCAGCCGTTTACCCGGCGTCAGATGTCCCTCACCGGCATGGCACGATTATTGCGGATGACGGCCAAAACCAAAAACAGGGGATGACGCTTGTCCTTGCAGTTGAACTCATCCGGACGGCACCATGGCCGACCTTAGATTTTTCGAGATCTACCGTAATCATGAATATCTGTGGCTGCTCTTCAACGGAGCCCTGGTCAGCGCGGCGCTGACGGTCGGCGGCGGGCTGTTCGGATTTCTGTTCGCCGTCCTGATAGCCGCCGTGCGCCATCACAGGGTCCCGGTCCTGGCGCATGTGGCAACCGTCTATGTGGAACTCATCCGCAACACGCCGCTGATCGTGCAGATGTTCTTCGTCGCCTTCGGCCTGCCGCTGCTGCTGGGCTACCAGTGGCCGTTCTGGGCTCATGCGCTCCTGGCGCTGACGCTGAACTTTTCCGCCTATTTCGCGGAGATCCTGCGCGCCGGCCTTGCCTCCATCGGCTCCGGACAGACCGAGGCCGCCGACGCGCTCGGCCTGCCGCGCTGGCTCTGCTTCCTGAAGATCACCTTCCCGCAGGCAGCCGCCGCCATGTATCCCTCGCTCAACAGCCAGTTCATCTTTCTCTTCCTGACGACCGGCGTCATTTCGGAAATCAGCGTTACCGATCTCACCTGGGCTGGGCTCTTCATCGACAGCCGCAGCTTCCGTTCCTTCGAGGTATTCTTCACGCTGACGGTGATTTACGTTCTGATGTCGCTGACCTTCAAGACCGCCCTGGCGATGCTGCACGACCGGCTGTTCAAATGGAGGACCGTCCGGTGAAGGAGATCTTTACAGACGTTCTCGGCAAGCCCTTCGGCATCGTGCTGTTCCAGCTTCTGGAAGCCACGCAATTCACCATCTATCTGTCGCTGATCGCCTTTCTGGGCGGCGGTCTCATCGCCCTTGCCGTGACGGCCGCGCGGGTGTCGCCGCTCAAGCCGCTCAACCGGGCCTTTGCGGCCTATACCTGGCTGTTCCAGTCCGCCCCGCTCCTGATGCTGCTGTTCCTGTTCGGCCTCGGCGTGCCGCGGCTGTTCGACATCCAGGTCGACCCCTGGTACGCGGCCGGCATCGCGCTGACTCTCTATACCAGCGCCTATCTGGCGGAGGTCTGGCGCGGGGCGCTGACGGCGATTCCCGCCGGCCAGCATGAAGGCGGCAAGGCCCTGGGCCTCACCTTCGTGCAGATCATGGTCCTGATCATCCTGCCCCAGGCCGTCCGGCTGGCAATCGCGCCGACGGTCGGCTTCATGGTGCAGATCATCAAGGGAACGTCGCTGGCCTATATCATCGGCTTTCACGACCTGATGGCCATCGGCAAGCGCTGGGCGAATGCATCGGTCCCCGGCACGCAGCCCTTCATCATCTATCCGATCATGGCGATGATCTACTTTTCGCTCTGTTTCCCGTTGTCCGTGTGGTCCCGTCGCCTGGAAAAACGCCTCGGCTCCACATCGTCCAAGGGCCGCCCGACCGCGGCCGCCTGATTGTTCCCGTCTTTTGATGAAAGCAAGGAGTTAAGTGGAAATGTTCAAGAAAATAGCCGGTCTGGCGGGCGCGGCCCTGGCCGCCGCAATGCTGATGACCGCTCCGGCCTCGGCGGAACTCAAGGACATCCTGTCGGCAGGCAAGGTGCGCGTCGGCATCCCGGAAAACTTCCCGCCCTTCGGCTCGCTCGGCCCTGAGGGCGAATATGTCGGCTACGATGTCGACGTCGCCAAGATGATTGCCGAAGATCTCGGGGTCGAACTGGAACTCGTGCCGGTGACCTCCAAGCAGCGCATTCCGTTCCTGGAGACCGACCGGGTGGACCTCGTTGTCGCCACTCTCGGCGCCAATCCGGAGCGGGCCAAGTCCATCTGGTTCTCCCATGCCTATGCGCCGTTCTTCTCCGGCGCGTTTGCCAAGCCGGATGTCCTGGTCACCAGCATCGCGGATTTCGCCGGCAAGACCATCGCGGTGACCGGCGGCACGCTGGAAGACCTGGCCATCACCGATGACGCGCCTGAAGGCGCCGAAATCATCCGCTTCGGCGACAACGCGGCGACCATTGCCGCCTATGTCTCTGGCCAGGCGGATGTGATCGTCACCGGCAACATGGTGGCGCTGGGCATCACCAACGACAATCCGGACCTCAAGCTGGAAAACAAGTTCATCATTGCCAACTCGCCCTGCTATATCGGCGTGAAATCCGGCAACATCGACCTGCTCCAGTGGGTCAACGTCTTCGTTCTGCACAACAAGCTGAACGGCGCGCTGAACGGGTTGTCGGAAAAATGGCTGAACGCTCCCCTGACGCCCCTTCCGGCCCTGTAACGGTCATGCGCGCGGGCACCGGCCGCGCGCCGCCTAGGGTGCGCATCCTAGAGGTTCACGACAACCTTCCCGAACTGCGCGTTGCTCTCAAGATAGCGATGCGCCTCGATGATCTCTTCGAACCGGAAGGTCTTTGCGATGACGGGCCTCAAGGCTCCCGCTTCGACGGCGGCAAGAATGAACGCTTTCGCGGCCTGAAGTTTCTCAGGGTCGGCGATGATTTCGTGGACGAGATATCCCCGCATGGTCAGGCATTTGCTGAGCACGGCAAAAAGCGGAAATGGTGACGGCTCCGGACTGAGACCGCCATATCCGACAAGGATCCCGCCCCGGGACATGGCCCCGGTCAGGGGCTCCAGGATCGGGCCGCCGACTGCATCCAGCACCACCCGCACCTCGCCCGGACCGGCAATGTCCTTGAGCCGGGTCTCGACGTTTTCCTCGGCCGAAGCCACCACATAAGCAGCGCCTGCATCGTAGAGCGCCTGGCGTTTGCGCCCGGTGCGGGTGATGGCAACGGGGATTGCCCCGACATGGTTTGCGATCTGGATCGCCGCCAGGCCGACACTGCTGGATGCGGCGGTAATGGCGACGAACTCCCCTTTCGCGAGCCCGGCGAGATCGATCAGGCCGCCATAGGCCGTCAGGCCGGCCATCCAGAGCGCGGCGGCTTCCGTCCAGCCAAGCGACGGCGGATGCTTGACGATGTGACGGGCCGGAAAGGTGGCAAGGTCTCCATAGGCGGGATAACGCGCCATGGAGATCGGCGGAACGACGCTGACCGCATCGCCGGGCACCAGGCCCTCGACGCCGTCTCCAACGGCTTCGACGAGCCCCGCCGCCTCCAGCCCCAGGCCGGATGGCAGGTCCGGCGTTTCGATATAGGTTCCGGCCCGCATCAGCGCTTCCGCGCGGTTCAGGCCCAGCGCCCGGACGCGGATCCGGACCTCACCGGCACCGGGCGCTGGCATGTCCACTTCTTCCAGGCGCAAGACTTCCGGACCGCCATATTCATGAAAGCGAACCACACGTGTCATCGAGATCACTCCAAACCAGTTGAACTGAATGATCTATGACAGGCGCGGATTTGCTGATAAACACGCATAATCAGCAATCACTATAAACCAATGGTTTTGAATGGATCGTCTGACCAGCATGGCCGTCTTCGTCAAGGCTGCAGACCTTGGATCCTTCGCGGCCGCCGCGGAGGCGCTTGGACTGTCCGGGCCGATGGTCGGCAAGCATGTCCGCTTTCTGGAGGAGCGCCTGGGCGCGCGCCTGATCCATCGCACCACCCGGCGGCAGAGCCTGACAGAGTTCGGCAAGGCATATTACGAGCGCTGCCGGATCGTGCTTGCGGAAGCCGACGCCGCCGATGCGCTGGTCGCCGATCAGTTGAAGGAACCACGCGGCCGGCTGCGCGTCACCATGCCGATGCATTTCGGCCGCCGCTGCGTGACCCCGGTCCTGCTGGAGCTTGCAAGGCAACATCCCGGCCTCCAACTGGACCTGTCCTACAGCGACCGCATCGTCGACCTGGTTGAGGATGGCTACGATCTCGCCATCCGCACCGGCAGTCTCGATGACCGGGCGGGCGTAATCGCGCGCCGTGTCGCCCGCCAATGCATGACAGTCTGCGCCTCTCCGCAGTATATCGAACGGCATGGCGCGCCCGGTTCGCTCGACGATCTGGCTCGGCACCGCGCGGTTCTCTACCATCGCACCGGTCCCCAGCCGCCCTGGCTGTTTCCGCGGAAGGACGGGCCGCCCGCCCAGGTGTTCCCCGCCGCCGGATTGCGTGTCGATGACCTGGAAGCGGCCGCCGACGCCGCGGCCGCCGGAGCAGGCCCGGCCTGGCTTCCCTCCTGGCTGGTGCGCGACCGCATCCGTTCCGGCGAACTGGTCGAACTCCTCACCGGCACACCGGGCTATCTTTACGATGCCTTCGCCCTCTGGACGCAAACACCCTACATGCCGCCCAAACTGCGCGTTGCCATCGACGCGCTTGCGGCGCAGCTGCCCGGCTACATGATTTGCGACGAAACCGTTTTATCTGCCGCCGGCAGCGATTCAGATTAGCGAATTCCCAGACAATCCATGTAGCGCTCCACCTGCACCATGCAGGACTTCAAGGGCTCCGGGTCCTGGGCGGCCCTGGCCATTGCCATGGCACCGGAATAGGCCGAGACAATAAACATGGCGGCGTCCTCGGGGTCCGCCTTTCCAGCTGGCATGCCGTCGGACCGGATCTTCCTTGAGAGCGCGGCGCACCAGCGCTTGAAGATCCTGTCCACTTCGGTCCCAAAATCCGGGTCCATCAGAGCCATGTCACGGGCAAGATTGTTCAGCGGACATCCGGTGACGGACCCCTTGTCCTCAAGTGCGGCTATGATCGCGGCAAAGACGGCCAGGACCCCCACCCGCGCGGAGGGAGCGGATTGCACCGGCTTCATCCATGTTTCCTCGACAGCGCGGCTCACACGCTCGCGCAAAACCGACAGGCCGACATCTCTCTTGGCGGGGAAGTGATGGGCCAGCGCCCCGCCGGAAACGCCGCTCTTCTCGCGCAGATCCTGCATTGAGGTGGCGTGATAGCCATCGCTTACAAAGGCGTAAAAGGCGGCATCGATCACCTTGTCCCTCATCGCCTGGGGATCGTTCTTTCTGCCCGCTCGTCTGCTGCCGGGTGTCACGTTGGTAAATCCAGTTCCGCAAGGGTTTTGACATCCAAGAAATAGCATCTTGACAAAACAGGTCAATTATCCTGTTTATCGAAAACAGGATAATCGTCCTGTTTTAAGGAGCCATACCCATGAAAACCCAGACCATTGAACGGGAAGACTTCGCGCCGGCGGGCGTGATCGAACTGCGCCGCTATCGCCTTCAGCCGGGAACGCGGGAGACACTGATCAAGCTGTTCGATCGTGAATTCATCGAACCACAGGAAGAGGCCGGAATGCGGGTGATCGCCCAGTTCCGCGACCTCGACGACCCGGACTGTTTCGTCTGGCTGCGCGGATTTGAAGATATGGAAAAGCGCAGGAAGGCACTCGGTACTTTCTACGCAGGTCCGGTATGGGCCAGGCACAAGCACGAAGCCAACGGAACCATGGTGAACTCCGACAACGTTCTTTTGCTTCGCCCGGCATCTGCTCAGGCTACCTTGTTCCCGGTCCGGAAAACACGCCCACCCAGAACAGCCGGCGGTGATCGTACCGGACTGGTGATTGCCACCATCGCCTATCTCGCCCCGAGAAAAGAGGCCGATTTTGCCGGGTTTTTCCGTCAGTCGGTCGAACCGCTTCTTGCGGAAACCGGGGCCACGGTGCTCGCTGCCCTGGTTCCCGAGCGATCGGAAAACACCTTCCCGCGGCTTCCGGTCAGAGAAGGTGAAACCGTTTTCGTCTGGTTGTCGATCTTTCCCGATCAGGAACGATATGCCGACCATCTGGAAGCCTTGAACGCATCCCGAACCTGGATTGAAGACATCCGGCCGGAGTTGGACCGGCGGGTCTCGCGGCCCAACGAGGTTTCAAGGCTGGTGCCGACAGCCCGCTCACTCCTTCAGTGGGACTGATCCGAATTCAGACTTGACTCACCCATAACCGGATGGTTATCAGTTGAACCAATAACCAGGGAGTTATGAATTCAGATGCAGCACGCGCACGACATGCTTTTCAGGACGCTTGCCGACCCGACGCGGCGGGCGATTTTCGAGCGGCTGTGCAGCGAAGGGGAGCAGACGGTCGGCGCCCTGACGGCCCATGCCGGGGTGTCGCAGCCGGCAGTCTCCAAGCATCTTGGCGTACTCAAGCAGGCCGGCCTGGTGCGCGACCGGCATGAAGGACGCCGGACCCATTACAGCGCGCAAGTCGAGGCCCTGGCGCCTCTGACCGACTGGACGAAGCGGATGAACGGCTTCTGGCAGCGCCGCTTCGACGATCTCGAGGATCTGCTTAGAAGGATGGACCAATGACCGACACAGAGGCCGAAACGCTCTCCGTCATTGTCGAACGGGAAATAGCCTTTCCGCCGGAAAAGATCTGGCGCGCCCTCACCCAACCGCACCTGATCGAGGAGTGGCTCATGAAGAACGACTTCAGGCCCGTCATCGGCCACCAGTTCAACGTCAGCGCCGATTGGGGCATCGTCGACTGTGAGGTCCAGGCGATCGAGCCGCACAGGACGCTGTCCTACAGCTGGGACACCAAGGACCTGAGAAGCGTCGTCACCTGGACGCTGACGCCGACGGAAAACGGAACCGTCCTGCGCATGGAGCAGCAGGGCTTCCAGCCCCATCAGCAGCCGTATTACCGGGGCGCACAGGCCGGCTGGCCGCGGTTCCTGGACGCGATGGAAGACGTCCTGGCCAAGATGGACTGAACGCACCCGCAGGCGCCCCAAACGAAACCAGCACACGAGTTGCATGAACCATGAAGACTGCACCCGCACAAGCCCGGACGGACGCTCCGGGGCAGCAAGACCCGTCCCGTCTGATCGATGACAGGATCCGGGAACTGGGCGACTGGCGCGGCGAAACGCTTGCCCGCGTCCGCGCCATCATAAAAAAGGCAGAGCCCGAAGTGGTCGAGGAATGGAAATGGCGGGGCGTTCCCGTCTGGTCCTCCAACGGCATCATCTGCACGGGAGAGACCTACAAGAAGGCCGTGAAGATGACCTTTGCCAAGGGCGCCTCGCTTGACGACCCGAAGGGCCTCTTCAACGCCAGCCTCGAGGGCAACACCCGGCGGGCCATCGACATTCACGAAGGTGAGGCAATCGATGAAGAGGCGCTGACCGGGCTCGTCAGGGCCGCATCCGAGTTGAACGCGGCCACGGCGGCCCGAAGAGCCCAAAAGAAGAAGACGGCATCGCAAGCGAAAAGGAAAACATCATGAGCTTCAACGGATGGATACGGCAGATCCACCGCTGGCTGTCGATCGCCTTCACCCTGGCGGTGGTCGCAAATATCGTTGCCATGTTCACGCTCGGGGAAAGCGAGGCAGCGCTGTGGATCGGGTTTTCGGCCCTGATCCCGCTGATTCCCCTCCTGATCACCGGCCTCTACATGTTCGTGCAGCCCCATGCCGCCAGATGGCGCGGCACGCGCACGGCCGCCGCACGGGACTGATCCGCATTGACCGGACAGACGCTCCGGCTCTTCTAGAAACACCCTTGCAAGCGCTCACGACCGGACCTCATGCGCACCGGCCGGACATGCCGTTCCTTCGCCAAGGTGTGGCATTCAGGTTTCGGGGGAAGGAAAATTGTGCATGGCTCGAGTGTCGGGCTCAAAAACCTGGGTATCAGACTTCTGCAGGGGTTTTCACGTTTATTCTGTCCCGTTATGGTTCACCCGAACTTGGCGGATACGGCATCGTTCGGCGTAATACTCCTTACCGCTTTAAAACGAAAGCTTAGCGCTGGAAGAAGTGAGAGTTTAACTTCCGGTAGCATGAAGACGTGTGCGACATGGCATGCATCTTCAGAATATAAAGAGAGCGACATTGAAAGCGGTAATCTCTTTTTCCCTCGTTATAGGCTTGAGCCTCGGCTTTTACTCTCCGGTACATGCCGTCGGTGCCAGCAAATTCACGCCGCTCACACTGGACGACCGTCTGGTGAAATGGGGAAGCGCGAAGATCGGCACTCCTGCCCACGTGACCTATGCGTTTGTCGAGGGCCCGATCGTTCAACAGGACGCCCGCAATTGCCGGGCCATGGATAGCCTGGAGCGGATTGCGCGGCGCACCGGCCATTCGATCGACGAAATCAAGGCCGAGACCGCAGCGGCGTTTCAGCTCTGGGACGAAGTGAGCGGCATCACCTTCTCCGAAACCGAGAACGTGAGTGAGGCGGATATCCTGGTGGGCGCGCAATCCCTGCCAAGGGGCTACGCCTTCACCAACGTTCAATACGAGAAGGATGGGACAGACCTTCGCGAAAGAGCCGTGGGCGGCAATCGCGGTCTCAACAAGCCGGAACTGGAACCAGGCGAAATGCGAAGCAGGTCACAAGACCTCACCGTTGCGGGGATCACCCGCTCGGCCGTGTGCCTCAATCCGGCACATGACTGGAAGATCGGTTTCGACGGCAATCTGGACAACTACGATCTCCGGTACACCTTCGCCCACGAGATCGGACATGCGATCGGTTTCGACCACCATATACGGCACCGTTCGATCATGCATTTCAAGTACGCGGAAGGATTCCGCGGCCTTCAGCCGGGCGATATCGAAGGCGTCCAATGGCTTTATGGACCCGCGGCCGATTGACACCAATTCGACACGTTTATCGTGTATGGACGGCGTAATATTTTCGCGTAACTCGTTGATTTCTTTGCACCCATCGAAAGGTAGCCGAGTCCGGAAAAATCCTTTTTCGCGCCCTATGTAATTAGATGTGTCTCACTGAAGGAGCTCGTTTGCCCCTTGTAGGACGCAGATAACGAAGGGAGTGAATGATGACCAGCAAGTTTCTGACAACCGCTACTGCGGCCATTGCGCTGTCGTTAAGCCCCGCACTGGCACAGGAGGCAACCCAGCCTCAGACCGATGCCCCTCTCATCGAGGAAACGATGCCGGGCACTGAGGCTCCCGCCGAGATGGCGCCGGACACGTCCCAGAGCGACGAAATGACACCGGACGTGGCCCAGGGCGACCTTGAATTCCTGGCAACACAGAAAGACGGGACCTGGCTGACCAGCGACCTGATCGGTCAGGACGTCACCAACCCGGCCGGAGAATCCATCGGTGAAGTGGCTGCCCTCGAAATCGGCCAGGACGGCCGGATTACCACTCTCATCATCGACGCGGGCGGTTTCCTTGGCATCGGCGCCAAGCAGGTCGCCGTCCCCTTTGATGCCGTCGAGCATGTCAGGGAGGGTGCGGAAACTCAGAGCCTGGTGATCCAGGCTACGCTCGAGGAGGTTGAAAGCGCCCCGGAATACATGACGCTGCTGGACAAGCAGCGTGAAGAGGAAGCCGCACAGGCACAGATGGAAGCCGAACAATCGGTACCCTCGACAACCACTGAACCCATGACGGCTCAGTAAGCTCGACTAGGCCAGTGGCAGCCGCCGGCACCAGCCGGCGGCTCGCTCACGCGCAATTCCTTACCCGAAACTCTTCTCCTGATGCTCTGCGGCACGCTGCCGGCCATCGGCGGCGTCCGTCCGGCTTCGCAGTTCAAGATGGCGCTGACCGATCCCCTGTCCGGCCGTTCGATAGACTGGACATATTCAAGCTCGTCGCTTGAAATCGTTTCGTGATATCCCTCAGGTGAACCGTCTATTAAAGGGCCATACCAGAATGAGCGCACCGTTTCCCTGGAGTGTCGAAACCGTGGAAAGCCGGCTTGAAGATGCTCTTCAGCAAGCTTCCGGAGATCCGGCCGCAGCCGCCGTTTTCACCAGGCTTCTTGAACACAGGGCCAGGATCCAGGCCGGGGCGGCCGCAAATGCGGACAGCCCGCTGGCAGGTGCGCTTCTCAGCGTGAAGGCGCTTTTCGATGTCACCGGGATCACCACGACCTCGGCCACGAAGGTTCTGCGGGACGACCCGCCCGCACATGCCGATGCGCCGGCAATCGCCCGCCTTGATGCCGCGGGCGGTGTCTTTGTTGGCCTGACCAACATGTCCGAATTCGCCTATTCGGGCCTCGGGCTGAACCCGCATCACGGCACACCGCAAAACCCGGCTTATCCGGGCTGCACGCCCGGCGGCTCCACGAGCGGCGGCGCGGTCTCCGTCGCCCTCGGCCTGTGCGACATGGCCATCGGCAGCGACACGGGCGGGTCCCTGCGCATTCCGGCGGCCTTCACTGGCACCATCGGTTTTAAGCCGACCCAAGCCTCCGTTCCGCTCACCGGCGGCAAGCCCCTGTCGGACAGTCTCGACAGTTTCGGTCCGATCGCCAGAAGCGTCGCCGCCTGCGAACTGGTCTGGCAGGTCATGGCGGGTCTGCCGGCCATGGCCTCGCTGCCCGGCCCTGCCCGCCTTGTGGTTCCGGAGAATTTCGGCTTCGACGAGATCGATCCGCAAGTCGCCGCGGGCTTTTCCGCCCTCGTCCGCCATCTTCGCGCAAGCGGATATGAGGTGATCGAAAAGCACCTCGCTTCGCTTGATCTCTACAGCCACGTTCCCCCCTGGCACATGACCTCGGTGGAATCGCGCGCCCACTACGAACAGCATTTCCAGGCCTCGCCGGACCGGTTCGACCCGCGCGTTCACGCCCGCATGGCACGGGCAGACGAAATCACGGCCGTCGAATACCGCCAGACCCTGAACCGGCGGGCAGACTTCATCGCCGCCTTCCGCGAAGAACTCGGCGAGGACATGCTTCTACTGCCAACCACCCCGATCCTGCCGCCCGAGGTCAGCGCCCTGGCCGACGACGCCACCTTCAACCGGCTGAACCTGCTCGCCCTGCGCAATCCATCCCTCGCCAATGTCGCCGACGCCTGCAGCATCGCGCTTCCCTACCAGTACGAAGGCCTGCTCCTGAGCGTCATGCTGACCGCCGCCGGCGGGCGGGACAGCGCTCTGCTGGCCTGCGCGAAGACAATTGAGGAAGTACTGGGGGCTCTTTAGCCGGAGGAAACGGGACAAGCAGAACGACCGGCCGAGGGATCCGTCCATCCGGCCGGACGCTGTTGATAGCCGGACGTTTCGTGTATCTGTTATCCATTGGCGGATCGTCTTGGACCTTTTCCTGAAATGATTGACTTTTTCTTCGCAATGATCGGCAGCACTCCCATCGAATGGATTGCAGTGGCCTGCGGGTTATTCAATGTCATCCTGATCATTCGCCGATCGATCTGGAACTATCCGTTCGGTTTCGTGATGGTGTCGCTCTATTTCGTCATCTTCTGGGATTACAGGCTCTATAGCGACGCGCTGCTTCAGGTGTATTTTTTCCTGATTCAGATTTACGGCCTGCAGGTGTGGCTGAACGGCCGGGCCTCCGATGGGCGTGTTGTCGTGGCTCCTCTGTCGCAGCAGGCATTTCTGGGCTACCTCGCGGCCACCGCCGCGGCCTGGCTCGTTATCGGATGGTTCATGAGCACCTTTACCGACGCGGCCGCTCCCTACTGGGACGCTGCCGTGGCCGCCTTCAGCGTCACGGCACAGTTTCTCATGTCCCGTCGCTATCTGGAAAGCTGGATCCTGTGGATCTGCGTCGACCTGCTCGCGATCCAGCTCTTCTACAGCCGAGACCTCGCCCCGACGGCAGCGCTCTACACCGTTTTCCTGTGCCTTGCCATTGCGGGCCTGATGCAATGGTCCCGCGCACCGCGGGAAATGCGTGCACAATGACGAGAGGCTTTATCCTTGGCAAGTTCCTGCCGCCGCATGCAGGTCATCTGTTTGCCTGCGAGGTGGCGCGCAACCGTGTGGAAGAGCTGACGGTTCTCGTGTGCAGTCACGACGCCGAACCGATCCGGGGAGACCTGCGCGCCGAATGGATGCGGGAGTGCCTGCCTCAACCCGGTTGCCGTGTCGTCCACATGCACCGAGATATTCCACAAGAGCCGAAGGAGCACCCGGAGTTCTGGTCCATCTGGAAGAGCGCCATCCTTGAACATCACCCGGAGCCGATCGACTGGGTTTTCGGTTCGGAACCCTATATCCATCAACTCGCCGCAGAGCTGGGAGCCAAACCGTTTCTAGTGGACATCGAGCGGCATGCCGTTCCGGTGTCGGGAACCGATATTCGCAGCCGGCCTGACCGGCACTGGATGCATATCCCCCAGCCGGTTCGTCCCTATTACCAGACGCATGTGACGCTGCTCGGACCGGAAAGCGCCGGAAAATCGGTCCTTTGCACAGAGCTGGCAAACCACTTCGCCACCCTGGCCATTCCGGAATACGGCCGCGACTACGACGCTACCTTCAAACGCGGCGCGGACTGGACCACCGGGGATTTTCTGACCATAGCGGAAGGACAGAGATCACTGTCCCGTGCCATCAAAAGGCGGGCGGGGCCGGTGGTGTTCGAAGATACCGATCTCCTGCAGACCATCGTCTGGTCCGAAGCTCTGCTGGGCGCGGCTCCGCCCGGATTGGTGCAGCAACTGGAAATCCACTCGCTTCCGCAGTTATACTTGCTGCTCGGTCCCGAGATGGGCTGGGTGGATGACGGTACGCGGTATCACGCCGAGCCCGTGACAAGAACATGGTTCTTCAACCGGTTGCTGCATTGGCTGGAACGCATCGGAGCCGATTGGACGATTATCGCGGAAACGGCCTGGGACCAGCGTCGGCAACGGGCCACGCAAGCGGTCCGGGAGAGGCTGTCACAGGGACCGGACCACTCGTTCCGCCGAAAAACGGTACCGCAATCGGCATAGGCAACGCGGGCCGCCTTCCCGTTCTTCAGTCGTCACCCGTCAGCGTTCGAAACGCGTTCCGCCAGCCGCCTCAGCACCGCCCTGTTGCGGCTCGTCACCGTGGAGCGCTTCCAGCCGTATTTCTCGCAGACCCGGCTGAACCGGCCGCCGCCGGCCTTGCACATGACCTCGAATTGCAGCGCCCGCCGGGCGTCGGCATCCTCGATCAGCGAGAACCAGGTGATCGCCTCTTCCGCCCGGCTGATTTCGGCCGGCTGGAACACACGCCGTCGCCTGGCAAGCTGCCGCCGGTATTCCGGCCAGGCGGTCAGGATGGCGCGCGGTCCGTCGCCCTTGCCCGTAACTGCAATCACTTCAACGGCCTCGACCAGGCTGTTCATGATGTCTTCCGGCGTATCGGGAATCAATCGGAGCTCCTTTGAAACTCGTTCCGGATAATTTCGCACCGACGCGTTTTCAGGAAAGCCTGAAAACGCGTCGTTTCCGTTGCCGCGAGGCAAAGGCGAGCCGTCAAGCGGCACGTGCCTGCGCCCCGCCCTCCATCAGCCGGTCCAGCTCATAAGAGAGCAGGACCGACAGGGTGATCGTCGGGGCCGACGGGTTGATATGCCTGGCGCTCCTGAAAAGCCGGTCCAGGTCGACCCGGTCGAAAGTGTCCAGAAAGCCTGGGCGGTCCAGCCAGTCCGGCTTGCTGAGCACCAGCCACGACACCGCGGTCAGGCACGGCGCCGACCAGCTGCCGCGGTTGCGGGTGGAGTTGATCAACCCGAACACCAGCCGCAGGTGCTCCGGCCCGTGCTTCTTCAACAGCGTCTGGCAGGTCCGCCGTGCCTTGGACTGATGGCGCCCGTCGACCCGCCGGGTATGGCTGACAAAATGAACGCCGTATTCGGCGGCAATCCTGTCCAGGTTTGCGCCCGACGCCATCAGTCGTTTCCCTTCAGAGCTGGCGACGGCTCCTGCCGTGCAGGCTCGCGCTGGAGAGAGGAAAAGGCGGCCTCCGCCCGATCCCGTGCGGTCATCGATTTTTGTTCATGTTTTGTTCTGCTGACAGTTCCCGTTCGACGCGGGACGTCAGCGGAGCGCCCGACCCGCTGACCCGCCCCTGTCTGCCGGCTCGACGCCTGGATCGGCCCCTGGACCGGCACATGTTTACCTCCGCCGTTTTTCACCAGCCGCAGTTCCAGCGTAAGCAGCCGGTTGCGTGCCTTTTCCAGCGCGAACTCATCCTCCAGGCGTGCGCTCGGACGCTCCGCCCTGATCCGGTAATAGGCAACCTTCTCGCGCGCTTCCTCGATCTGATTCTTGAGCTCACTCATAAACGCTCTCCCTTGCGCTCGCCTCGCCGTTGCCATCTTGACCGAAGCACCCGGTCCCTCTTCCCTGCCGATGCTGCCCGCCGGCAGCCATTGCCGGGCCCGACAGGCGTTCAAGCTGTTCTGCAGCTCTGTCGCCCTGTTCCCCGGACATTGTTGCGTTTTCCATCAAATCTCCCGGTTTCAAACAATCACTTGCATTTTCGTACGCTTTATGCGTATGATTGTCAACGTGGAAATCATACGGACTTGTTGGTATCACGTATGCAAACAACAAACAGCACGGCTTGCACAGCATGGACGAGATCACACAATCTGCCGCATCCCGGCAACTTGCGGAACTGAAGGACCGTACGGGCCTGTCGATCCGCGCGATCGCGCGGGAGATGGGTTATCAGAACGCTTCCTCCATCCAGCGCTACTTCAGCCAGGACTATTCCAAACCCGCCCTTCCGTCGGATTTCGTCGCCAAGCTGCTGCCGGTTCTGGTGGGCAGGGGTGAACGGCCCGTGACGCGGGAAGAGGTGCTGGCTTTGGCCCCGGACTCCCTCACCGACCTGGAAGCGGCCGGCGTTCCGCAACGCGCCGCCACGCCGCTGGAAATCAAGGGTCAGGTGGCTGCCGGCCTCTGGATGGAAGCCGGCCTGTTCGAGACGGATGCCACCCGGGAAGCCACGCTGGCGGGCGATCTGCGTTATCCGGAAAAGTGCCAATACCTGTTGCAGATCAATGGCGAAAGCCTCAATCGCATTGCCCGCAACGGAGACTTCATTCTCTGCCTCGACTATCTGGAAGCCGGCATCGAGATCAAGTCCGGCGACCTGGTGGTGGTCGAACGCTCCCGGGACGGCGGGCACACGGTCGAGCGCACGGCCAAGCGCATCGTCCGTCGCAACGATGAAATTGAACTGCGTCCGGAATCCGACGACCCGCGCTTTCAGGAACCGGTGATTTTCAACGAGCATGATGAAGAGGCAACCGAGGTGCGCATCATCGCCAAAATCCTCACGGTGATCCGCCAGATCGACTGAACACCCCTGCCCTCGTCTTCACGATCACCCGGCGCCGGAGCCTGCCGGATGGCCGCCGCGCACCTGGGCGAAAGGCCGAAAAACTCGCGCCAATCGCGTTCCTGCCTCGCCTCTCCATACGTATGTCATTTGCGTACGACGGTGAACGATTGAGTTGACGCGTACGCATATTGCGTATACTCTTGATGCGTATTCAGGAGGGAACAACTTGATGCCATTGAACCTTGACGTGTCGTTCTTTTCAGTCGTTTGCGAGATGGGAAACAGCCTCTTTGTGCCGGAGACGGAATTGCAGGACATGGTCCTTGGCAGGATCATCGAGGATGTGCGCAACGGCCAGCTGGAAAATGTCCGGGCCGTCCTGGAGTTCAACCCCGCCGAAGGCTGGTGCACCGATGTCACCGGCGACGTCATGGCGGCAGCTTTCCCCGAAGAGGAGGGCCGCGAAGAGAGCGAAGACTGGTCCGACTACCGCAGCGAACGCCTGGATGGGCGCCTTGCCGGGGTTTCGGTGCGCGTGGCCGCGTAAGAATGCGCGGCCCGGCATCTTCTCTCGCAACAACCCTCCCGCCAGCTAGCGTCTGCCGTAGCGGGCGGAAGTCGAAGACAGTCTCGCCCCGGCGTCACCCCGGCCCGGCGCAGCGCAGAGCCGGGGCCTACTCGCTGGTCCACTCGGAAAAGCGTGTGAAGAGCTTGCGGGCATGTCTGGTGCACCAATATCAACCGCTCTGAAACCGAGCTGGTCCCGGGTCGCTCTTCGTTGGCCCGGAGTGACTCAGTGGTGTCATCGAGGCGCTCCGCCCGCGTCCGTTCATGCCGAACTCGGAAAACGAGCAAGCCCGGCGCCCCCCAATAGACAAGGACAACATCAAGCAGGAACTTCCGCTCGGAGACGCCCGATGTGACTTCCCCAACCTATCCCAGAACCAGTCTCGGAAAATAGAACGACACAACCCAGTTGGGCGCATCGACGATTTCCGAAATCCGCAGATCCCCGCACACCGATGACAGCATATATGCATCTTCGGCCGGCATTCCCGTCATGTGCGACAGCAGGTCGATCATGGCGCTGACGCTGTCCCGGGACGCCTGCATCAGGTCGTCGCCTATGCCGGTCGTGACAATGTAGCCTTTGCCGTCCAGGTGCCGCGAGCTGGAGCCGTCGGTAACGAAGCGCGGCGTCCTGGGGGCGGCATTCTTGATCACCTCCAGG
The DNA here is from genome assembly GCF_026240905.1 of Roseibium salinum. NCBI lineage: Bacteria > Pseudomonadati > Pseudomonadota > Alphaproteobacteria > Hyphomicrobiales > Stappiaceae > Roseibium > Roseibium salinum. The sequence goes on along the minus strand of NZ_JAPEVI010000003.1, from coordinate 128,867 downwards.
CAGACCACCATGTCCATGGCGCTCTCGATCGCCGTGCCGCACACCTCGCCGTCGCCCTGCGCCGCGTGGGTGTCTCCGATGGAAAGCAGCGCTCCGGGAACTTCCACCGGCAGATAGAGCACGGCGCCGGCCGTCAGGTCGCGGATATCCATGTTGCCGCCGACCCGGCGCGGCGGGATCACCGAATGGCATTCCGGGGCCGCCGGCGCCACACCGATCGTGCCGACAAACGGCCTCAGCGGTACTTCCGCCATGTCGGAAAAGACGGCGGGTATCTTGCCGGAAGGCTCATAGGACCACAGTTTGAGGGCCGGTTCCTGAAACTGATCGGCCAGCAGCCCGAAGCCCGGAAGGATCGCGGTCCAGCCGAAGCCCGACGGGATGAATTCCTCGATCCGGATCTTGAGCGCGTCCCCCGGCTCGGCCCCTTCCACATAGACGGGCCCGGTGACCGGGTTCGCCGCATCCGGGTCCATCCGGGCAATGTCCGCCGTGGTGCTGTCTTTGTCGAAATGGCCTCCGGCCGCGTCGCGGCACTCGAACAACAGCCTATCGCCGCTCTTGGCGACCTGCACCGGCTCGATCGTCCTGTCCCAGCCAAGATGCGTGTGAGCCTTGTGGATGGTGTGGGCCAGATGCAGATGTTCGCTCATGGTTTCAGGTCTCCGGTTTGAGCCCCCGCCGCACCGCGCGTGCGCATGGCAGCCCGCTCCAGCATGTATTTCTCCGCGTCGGCCATGTGATCGCGCATGATCGTGCGGCAAAGCTCCGCATCGCCCGCCTTGATCGCTCTCAAGAGGCGCACCTGATAATGCAGGCCGGTTTCCCTTAAGGCAGGGTTTGGCTCCTTGTAGATCGACCGGCAGACGGTCATGTCCCGCAGGAGACTGAGCAGAAACGAACAGGTGAAGGCCAGCAGCGGATTGGCGCATTGGCGGGCAAGCTCTTCGTGAAAGTCGAGCTCGGCAAGGCGCTGCGCATATTCTTCCTCGGCCGTTTTCGGTTCGTCTTCATAGAGACGGATGCAGCCCTGCAGCACCTGAAAGGCCGTGACGCTGAGCCTGCCCGCGACGGAGGCCGCAAGCTCCGGCTCAAGTTGTTTGCGCAATGCATAGATGTCGGCGATCGACGGCGGGTCGAACAGGAAGAGGTTGTCCAGCAGCCGGATCGCTGCCCCCGGCTCGACCGACGCGACGAAGACGCCGCCGCCCGGGCCGCTTTTCGTGGAGATCAGCCCCTGGTATTCCAGAACCTTCAGGGCCTCGCGCAAGGTCCCGCGCGCGACCTTCACGGTTTCCGGCATCAGCCAGTCGTTCGGCACCCGGTTTCCCGGCTGAAGCCCGGCCTCGACGATCTGCTCGCGGATCTGCTGGGCCACCATGTCGGTACGCCGCAGGCGTTTGCGGGTCTGGGGATCGGTGGCGCCTTCTGGAATTCTCATAGCCGGATTTTCTTCAAGGATTTCAATCCGCCAGCCTATGCCTGCGCCAGCGGATGATAGCAAGCCGCGCAATGGGTCGCGCCCCGGCCCTGCGCTTCGTCCGGGGCCGGCCTCACCGCGACACAGATTTCCGTTTTCCGCGGGCAGCGCGCCGCAAACGCGCAGCCCACCGGCGGGTTATAAGGGTCGGGCAGTTCGGCCGACGCGTCCTCGGACATCAGGTCGTGACGCCCGGGCGCCGGCGCCGAGCGCATCAGCAGCTCCGTATAGGGGTGCAGCGGGCTCTTGAAGATCTCCCGCGCCGGACCGAGCTCGGCCATGCGTCCGAAATACATCACCGCCACGCGGTCGCTGACGCTCTCCACCACGGACAGATCGTGGCTGATGAAGATATAGGTCAGGCCGAACTGGTCCTTCAGCCGGTCCAGCAGATTGAGGACCTGCGCCTGAACGGAAACGTCCAGTGCCGAGACCGGCTCGTCCAGCACGATCAGCTCGGGACCGGCCGCCAGCGCCCGGGCAATGCCGATACGCTGGGCCTGACCGCCGGAAAACTCGTGCGGATAGCGCTCCAGGAATTCCGGCGCCAGATTGACGGCCTGCAGCAGCTCCTGCAGGCGCCGCTCCCGGCCCTTGGCATCGAGATCCGTCAGATGCTTCAGCGGGGCTTCCAGGATGGTGCGGATGGTCTTGCGCGGATTGAGCGAGGCAACCGGGTCCTGAAAAACATACTGAACCTTGCGCGAAAGGGCGTTGCGGTCTTTCCTGGCCAGCGCCGTCAGGTCCTCTCCCTCGAAGGTGATCGTGCCCGAGGTCGGCAGGTCGAGACCGACGACGAGGCGCGCCAGGGTGGACTTTCCGCAGCCGGATTCCCCGACGACGCCCAGCGTTTCGCCTTTGCGGACATCGAGGGTCAGGCTCTGCACCGCGTGGACGGCCGGTGTCCTGCCGCCGAAAAGCTTGCGCTCGCCGCCAAAAATCCGTTCCACCTCGGCAATGGACAACAGGACGTCGTCGCCCTGGCGCTGCGTCGCCATCTCGTTCATGGGGTCTCTCCCGTTTTGAGCGGATAAAGACAGCGCACGCCCCGCTCCTTCGACGACATCATCAGTTCGATTTCGCCCGAACGGCAGTTCGGCTGTACCCGGGGGCAACGGTCGGCGAAGGCGCATCCCTCCGGCAGATTGTTGACGACCGGCGGTCTGCCCTCGATCGCATCGAGCCGCCTTTCGGGCTCGCCCAGCACCGGCACGCATTCGATCAGCTTGGCCGTATAGGGATGCTGAGGATTGGCAAGCACCTCGTCGGTCCTGCCGGTTTCCACGATGCGGCCCGCATACATCACTCCCACCCGGTCGCAGAGCGCGGAGACCACGCCGAAATCATGGGTGATGAACAGGATCGCCGTATTCCGCTGCCGGCGCAGGCCGTTCATCAGCGTCAGGATCTGCGACTGCACGGTGACATCCAGCGCGGTCGTCGGCTCGTCGGCAATCAGCACCTTGGCGTCATTGGCCAGCGCCATGGCGATGCAGACCCGCTGGCGCATGCCCCCGGAAAGCTCGTGCGGATAGGCCGACAGTCTTTCCCTCGGATTGGGTATGCGCACCAGCGACAGGAGTTCGATCGCCCTTTCGCGAACCTGGGCCGAGGAAAGCGGCTGGTGGGTGCTGATGGCCTCCTTCAACTGGTACCCGACCGTGAACAGGGGATGCAGCGTCGACAAGGGGTCCTGGAACACATAGGCGACGACCCCGCCGCGCAGGTCGCGGATCCGCCGGTCGCTGGCGGCAAAGAGATCCTCGCCTTCCAGATAGGCGGCGCCCCCGGCGATCCGGCCCGGCGGCGTCGGCACCAGTCCCATGATCGACATGGCGGTGACGGATTTGCCCGACCCGGATTCGCCGACAATGCCGAGGCACTCGCCCTCCGCGAGATTGAGATCGACGCCGCCGACGGCCTTGTAGACCGCTCCGCCGATCCGGAACTCGGTGCGCATGTCCCGGACATCCAGCACGCCGTCGTCCTCGGAAGGCGGCGGAATGTCGGCCGGATCGCGCTCCACTGCGGTGCGGGCGACGGGACGCGTCAGCGAACCGGCGCGCAGGCGCGGGTCGAGAACGTCGCGGACGCCGTCGCCGAAGAGATTGATGCTCATCACCAGGACGAAGATCATCAGGCCCGGAATGATGGAAACATGCGGCGCGGTGAACAGGATCTTGCGCCCCTCTCCGAGCATGGACCCGAGGTCCGCCTGCGGCGGCTGTGCGCCGAGCCCGAGGAAGGACAGGCCTGCCGTTTCCAGGATCATCCAGCCGACGGTGGTCGACATGGTAATCACGATGACGGGCAGAACGTTAGGCAGGACCTCGATGAAGAGAATCTGCACCGGCGTCTTGCCGGACAGCCGGGCCGCATCCACGAATTCCCGGCGCGACAGGCCCAGCGTGATGCCGCGAATGTTGCGTGCAAAGAACGGGATGTTCACCAGGGCGATGGCGTAAAGCGCGTTCAGCAGCCCCGGCCCGAGCACGGCCACGATAGCCAGCGCCAGCAGGATATAGGGAAAGGCCATTACCATATCGATGCCGCGCATGATCAACGTATCGACCCGCCCGCCGGCATATCCGGCAACCAGCCCGAGCAGCGACCCGAAAAACGCGGCAATCGCGGTCGCCGAAAGTCCGACCGCCAGGGAGACACGGGTTCCCCAGATCAAACGGGACAGCAGATCCCGGCCGAGATGATCGGTGCCCAGAAGATGACCTTCGCTGAGAGCCGGCATCAGCCGGTCGGCGGGTGCGGTGACATCCGGGTTGGCAAGCGGCAGGATCGGAGCCGCAAGCGCAATCAGGCATATGGCGGCAAGAACGACCAGACCGCCCGTCGCCAGCGAGTTGTTGAGGAGCAGGGCCATGGTGCCCGGCCGTGCGGATTTCTGCTTCGGCTTGGCCGGTGCGTTGAGTGTCGTCTCCGCCATCAGCGCAACCTCGGGTCAAGAAGCGTCTGCATCACATCGGCAAACAGATTGAACAGCACATAGGCGGCGGCCACCACCAGCACCCCGCCCTGCACCAGGAGAAGATCGCGGGTGGAAATCGCCGTGACCAGCATGGTGCCGATACCGGGCCACTGGAAGACGGTCTCGATATAGACCGCGCCGCCGATGACGAACCCCGCCTGAATGCCGATCACCGGAACGACGCTGACCAGCGCGGATTTGAAGGCGTGCTTGTAGATCACCTTGCGCTCGGAAACCCCCTTGGCCCGCGCGGTGCGGATATAGTCCTGACGCAGCACTTCCAGCATCGCGGTGCGCGTCAGCCGGGCGATCACCCCGGTCGCGACCACCGACAGCGTCAGCGCCGGCAGCGTCAGGTGATGGATCAGATCCATCAGGTCGCCGCCGCCATAGATCGCGTACATGCCCGAGGCCGGGAACAGGCGCAGGTTGACCGCAAAGACCAGGATCAGCAGCAGCCCGAGCCAGAAGGACGGGGTGGAAATGCCGATCAGGACCAGCAGCGTGATGACCTTGTCCGCCCAGCCATACTGGCGCACGGCGGACACGATCCCGGCAAGCAGGCCGAAGATGGAGCACAGAACGAGAGAGGTGCCGGCCAGAATGAGCGTTGCGGAAAAGCGCTCCAGCACCTCGTCGAGCACCGGCCGGTTGAGCGTATAGGACCGGCCGAGATCGCCCTGGAGCAGGTTTCCGATCCAGATGAAATATTGCTCGACCAGGGTCTTGTCGAGACCCAGCTGCTTGTTGAGGCGTTCAACATTTTCCGGTGTGGCGTAGGAGCCGAGGATGGCCGTTGCCGGATCGCCCGGGATCATGGCCATGATCAGGAAGACGATGATCGTCAGTCCGAACAGGACCGGGATGGCGGCCAGCAGACGCTTGGCGATATAGGCGGCCATTGTTCTCTCCCTCCTTCATACGCAGCGCCTGGATCAGCTGGCGGTCAGGCGGGGTTGCCTGACCTTGCTTCCCTCCACGACCTCATCCTGAGGAGCGAGCTTGCTCGCGTCTCGAAGGATGGGCGGCACGTTCCGAGCAACCGGCACATCCTTCGAGGCAGCGCTTCGCGCTTCCTCGGGATGAGGTCGCCGTTGCAGCAAGCCTGCTCATCTGAGCCGTCCCCAGAGCAGACTGACGCGGTACGCCTCCAAGGCCTTTCATCCGGTCCGAACGGACAGTTGTCTCCAAACCCGCACCCGGGCCAGAAACGAAAACCCCGGCAGGCCGGACGGCCCGCCGGGGCGGTGTCTTTTGTTACTGGGGCTTCTTGACGTTCTGAAGCATCAGGAAGAAGGACGGCTGCAGCTTGAAGCCTTCCACCGATGCCTTGGTGACGGCATTCTGCTTCCAGTTGGCGACGAAGACCCAGGGCGCGTCCTCGTGGACGATTTCCTGCATCTCCTTGTAGAGCTCGGCGCGTTCGCCCTGGTCGGTCGCCTCACGGGCCTTTTCCAGCAGCTCATCCACCTTGGGGTTGGAATAGTAGCCGGAATTGAAGCCACCCTTGTCCGGCATGGCGTCCGTGCGCAGGGTCAGGAACGGCAGCGTGTCCGGATCGTTGGTCATCCAGGCCATTTCCGCCATGTCCGCCTTGCCTTCCAGGCCCGGGTTCACCTTGCCGAGGAAAGTGTTCCACTCGTAGGTCTCGATCTTGACGTTCATGCCGACTTCCTGAAGGTCCGCCTGAATGGCGGTGCCCATGGCCACGGGATCGAGCATGCCCGAACCGCCTTCGGTCACATAGAAGGTGAGCTCTTCACCGTCGTAGCCGGCTTCCTTCAACAGCTCCTTGGCCTTTTCCGGATCATGGGGATAAGGCTCCAGGCCCTCGTTGTGAGCCCAGGCAAAGGCCGGCGGCGTGGGGCCTGCGGCGACTTCCGCCGTGCCTTGCAGGATGTTCTCAACCAGCGCCTTCTTGTCGATGGCGTAGTTGGCGGCCTGACGGGCGGCCTTGTTGTCGAACGGCGCTTCCTTCGCGTTCAGGATCAGGAACCAGACGTGGGGCCCGGCCTGTTCCAGAACCTTGAAATCGTCGCCCGTGAACTGCTGCAGGCTGTCGGGCGGCACCTCGACCATCACGTCCAGCCCGCCGGCAAGCATTTCGGCGATACGCGTGTTGCCGTCGGTGATCGGACGGAAGACAACCGCTTCCAGTGCCGGTGCGCCGTCCCAGTAATCCTCGTTTCGGGTCACGACGACCTTGGCATTGGCTTCCCATTCCGCGAACTTGTAGGCACCGGTGCCCGAAGGCTGGCGGCCGAAATCCTTGCCGTGCTGCGTCACCGCTTCCGGCGAAACGATCAGGCCGGTCGGATAAGCAAGGTTGGACAGGAACGGCGCATAGGGCGCGCTCAGTTCGAACGTGACGGTCGTCTCGTCTTCCGCGATCACGTTGTCAACGGTGGAAAAGAAGAAGGACAGCGGGAACGGACCGGTGTCGTGATAGGGGTGCTCCTCGTTCAGCATGCGGTCGAAATTGAACTTCACCGCCTCCGCGTTGAACGGCGAGCCGTCATGGAATGTGACGCCCTCGCGTAGCTTGAACGTATAGGTCTTGCCGTCTTCGGAGATCGTCCAGCTTTCCGCCAGACCCGGCTCGACTTCCAGCGTGCCGTCCTTGTAGCGAACCAGCCCGTCATAGACGTTCATCAGGATACGGAAGTCGTTGACCGCCGTGACGGCATGCGGATCGAGCGATTTCGGCTCCGCGATCTGGCCGACGACCAGCACATTGGGTGGCGTTTGCGCCTGCGCCTGCGGTGCAAACGTCAAAAAGGCCGAGGCAAATGCCGCGGCTAGGAATTTTTTCATGACCATTCCCCTCGTTGTATTCTGAAAACAATTAATCATGATTAATTGCAATCCATCAACAATTATTTCATATTTATTTTCGCCTGCGGGTTGCAATCCCGGAGGCGGACACACGCTTACGTACTGATATTCAGGGAGAAATTCAGATGCCGCAGCCTGCTGCCAGCATCAATCCGGAGCGCCTGAAAACGCTCCTGGAAGGGGTCAACCGCTTCGGCTTCAATCCGGAGACGGGCGGTTACAACCGGCCGGGCTTCTCACGGGAGGACCTGGACTGCAGGGCCTGGTTCGCCGCCCAGATGCTGGACGACGGGCTGTCCGTCTGGAACGACGGCGCCCTCAACATCTTCGGCCGCTTCGGGCCGAGGGAGGGCCCGTGCATCATGGCCGGCTCTCACCTGGACACGGTCGTCAATGGCGGGGCCTTTGACGGATCGCTCGGCACTTGCGTGGCCCTGGAATGTGTCCGGGCGATGAAGGACGCCGGCCTCACCCCCCAAAAAGCCATCGAAGTCGCGGCGACCTCGGAAGAAGAAGGCCGCTTCGGCGGGATGCTGGGCTCGCAGGCGATCACCGGCGCCGTGACGGCGGACTGGATCGCACAGGCAACCGATGCCGAAGGCGTGCTCCTGACACAGGCCATGCGCTCTCACGGGCTCAATCCCACCGGCATTCTGGACGCCTCGCGCGCGGCAGGCTCGATCGCCGCCTTCCTGGAACTGCATATCGAACAGGGGCCGGTGCTCGAAGCCGAGCAGATCCCGATCGGTATCGCCGACCGGGTGTCCGGGGTCTGTTATCTGGAACTGGACTTTACCGGCACGGCGAACCATTCCGGCACGACACCGATGAACCTGCGGGCGGACGCCTTTGCCGGCCTGGCGGACCTGGCCGCGACGATCCCGGATCTCATCGGCGCCCACGGCACCGACCAGAGCCGGATCACAATCGGGCACGTCACCCTGACGCCCAACCATCCGCACACCATCCCCGGCGGCGCCAATTTCTCCGTGATCATCCGGGACACTTCGGAAGAGGTGATGCGCACGCTGCGCGAAGCGTTCCTGAAGAACGCACAAGCCGCCGCGGGCAGAAACGACCTCGAAACCGCCGTCACCGAACGCAGCTGGCTGTCTCCCGTCCTGCTCGACAGCGGACTTGCCGACCTTCTGGAAAACCTCGCCGGGCAGCACGGCCTTCCCGCCAGGCGCATGCCCTCGGGCGCCGGACACGACGCCCAGACCATGCAGGCCTTCTGCCCGTCCGCCCTGATCTTCGTCCCGAGCCGCGGCGGCATCAGCCATGCGCCGCAAGAGCACAGCGACTGGTCCGACATCGAAAAGGGCGCCAACCTGATGCTTCAGGCGATGATCGAGCTGTCGGGAGCAACGGGCTGACCGCGATTAAGGGTCGTTGCCGAGTACCGCACCCGCATCGGGGTGCGGTACTCGGTATTCCTACCTCCCAGTGATCCCCGGGAATGCGATCAGGATGATCACCGCGAGGATCTGCATGGCGATGAACGGCAGCAGCGAGCGGAAGATCGTCGCAAGGGAGATGCCCGGAGGCGCCACGCTCTTCAGGTAGAATGCGGCAGGCCCGAAGGGCGGCGACAGGAACGACACCTGCATGTTCATGCAGAACAGGACGCCGAACCAGACCGGATCGTAGCCGAGGGTTTTGATGATCGGCACGAAGATCGGCATGGTCAGGAGGGCGATCCCGACCCAGTCGAGGAACATGCCGAGCACGAACAGGATCAGCATCATGAACAAGAGGATGATGGTCGGGTTTTCCGAGATGCCGGAAATGAGTTCCGAGACGAAGTCGATGCCGCCCATCAGGTTGAAGACGCCGACCAGGGCGCTGGCACCGATGCCGATCCACACGATCATGCCGACGGTCTGCAGGGTCTGCAGGGCCGCCCCCTTCAGAAGGCCGAGCGTGAACTCGCGCCGCACGATCGTGGAAAGAAGCACACCGGCAACGCCGACCGCCGAGGCCTCCGTCACGCTGGCGATGCCTCCATAGATCGAGCCGAGCACGCCCGCCACGACCATAAGCGGCAGGATCAGCCCCTTCAGCAGCCTGACCTTTTCCGCGGTGGGAACATCGTCCTCCTCGGGCACCGGCGCCAGGGCCGGATTGAGATGGGCGCGGATAAGGACATAGGCCACGTAGAAGCCGGCCAGCATCAGGCCCGGCAGGAAAGCCGCCGTGAACAGGTCGCCCACCGAGACATTCGCCGTCAGGCCGTAGATGATCAGCACGATCGACGGCGGCACCATGGTGCCCAGCGCGCCGCCGGCACACACGACGCCGATCGCAAGATGCTTGTCGTAACCGAGCCGCAGCATCTGCGGCAGGGCGACCAGGCCGAGCAGAACCACCTCCCCGCCGATGATGCCGCTCATGGCCGCCAGAATGACCGCGACGGCGATCGTCTGAATGGCAACCCCGCCGCGCAGCCGGCCGCCGAGCAGGCGCATGGCGTCGAACAGGTCCCGCGCAATTCCCGACCGGTCCAGGATGGCGGCCATCAGCACGAACATCGGAACGGAGACGAAGACGAAGGAGGAGACGAAGGAATAGACGCGGCTGGTGATCAGCGGCACGACCATGGGGCCGAACCAGCCCAGGGCGAAGATCAGCGCAACCAGCAGCGTGACGAAGGCGAGCGGAATGCCGGTGACCAGAAGGCCGAGCAGCATGACGAACATGAGCAGAGTGCCGCTCTCGATGCCGAGCGCCTGAAAAGATCCGAAAAACTCAGTCACTTGCGCCCCCGGGCATAATTGTAGGCCAGTATCAGGAACTGGACGGCCATCACGGCCAGCACACAAAGAAGGAACACCTTGACGAGGCCCGGGAAAACCGGGTCCCAGGCGCTGCCCGAGCGTTCCAGCCGGAAGCTGCCGTCCGGGCGGAAAGCGGCGCGCTCGACCATCAGCCAGGCGGCCCAGGCGAAAATGGCGCTGGACAGGGCACAGATGATCGAGATGACGATGTCGAAGGCGCGCCTTACGGAGCGCGGCAAGGCGTCATAGATGAGCACGACGCGGATATGCCGGTCACGGGCGGCGCAATAAAGGCCGCCATAGATGAAGGCGATGCCGCACAGGAAAATGGTGGTTTCGTGCGCCCAGATCGTCGGCGCATTGAAGATGTAGCGAAGCAGCACCTCGTTGAGCAGAACCAGCATCGACACGACGATGCCGGCAGCAAATACCAGTCCGGTACGGTCGATCCACCGGCCGAGCAGGCCTGCTTGCGGGATGGCTCCCGGGGTCTCTTCCACCGGGGCGGTTTCTTTCAGGTCCGGCATGCGTCCTCCCTTCTTAAAAAACGGGCGCTGACGCGCCCGTTTCCTTTATCGGTTCGTTTCTGGCTGGCCAGGTTACTGCACAAGCCCCTGTTCCTTAAGGTAGGATGTCAGGACGTCGTAGACGCGCTGGGCGTTTTCGGACCGCTCGGCCACCTTTTCCCATTCACCCATGGCGATGGTTCTGAACTTGGCGCGCTCTTCCGCCGGCCAGTCGATCACGGTGATCTTGCCGCCGGCCTTGGCTTCTTCCACCGCCTTCAGGTCGTTCTCGGCGAGAGCTTCCACCTGGCTGCGGGAGAACTCGGCAACGCTTTCTTCAAGGACGGTCTGCAGTTCCGGCGGCAGGCTTTCCCACTTGTCCTTGTTCATCGAAATTTCGACGAGCGGCATGGAGTGGAAGCCAGGATAGACCGGGTACGGCGCAACGTCGTGCAGGCCCTGGGCATGGTTGGTCGAGAAGACGGAGTAGTCCGCCGCATCGATCACGCCCTTGTCGAGCCCGGTGAAGACTTCCGAGCCGGGGAGATTGACCGGCGCGGCGCCCGCCGCGGCAAAGACCTGCTGGACAAGACCTTCCGGCGCCCGCAGCTTCAGCCCGTTCAGGTCGTCGACGCCCTTTAGCTCGACCTTGGAGACGAAGGCTTCCAGGCCCGGCGTGGTCGCGCCGATGAAGTGCAGTCCATACGGCTCCAGAAGCTCGTTCATGAGTTCCTTGCCGCCGCCATCTGCCATGAAGTCGAACATTTCATCCGGCGACGACCAGGCACCGACCGGGTTCGCGATCAGGCCGAAGGCCGGGTCCTTGCCCGCGAAATAGGATGTATCGGTGATGTGGCCGTCGAGGATGCCGCCGGCAATCGCGTCCTGGGTTTCGTTATGGGCCACGATGGATCTCGACCGGCAACAGGTTGATCTCGACACGCCCGTCGGTCTTTTCCTTCACACTTTCGGCCCAGCCCTGCTGCAACTCGAAATTCGGGTTGCCGGACGGATCAGACGATTGAAAGCGGAACGAAAATTCCTGTGCGGCCGCAGAGGCCATCAGGCCGCCGACTGCGACGGCCGCCAGGGCGGTTCTGGTAAGAGTTTTCAGCATGGTGTCCTCCCATCAAGGTGTTATTCGCCGTCCGTGACGGTGACGGCGTCTTCCGCGGCCAGTTGATACTGCCGCAATTGATCCATTGCCTTTTGAACAAGCACGCCGACAGGCAATGAGATATCGAGCGTGAAGCCGGCCTCCCCCTTCTCGAGTGGCTCAAGGGTTTTCAGCTGGCTTTCGAGCAAGGCCTTGCCGACGAAGTGATCCTGCCGGTTGGCCAGGCGTTGCTCGATCAGGTATTTCGGTCCGGCCAGGTGAATGAAGACGCAGGACCTGAGCCCGGCGCGAAGCCGGTCGCGATAGTCCCGGCGCAGGGCCGAACAGGCGACGACGGCGCCACCGGTTTGCGCCACTTGCCGCTCGGCCGCGGCGGCAACCGCATCCAGCCACGGCCGCCTGTCGTCTTCGCTGAGCGCTATTCCGGCCGCCATCTTGCGCCTGTTTTCCTCGCTGTGGAAATCATCGGCCTCAACCATGCCGGTTCCGAGTGCGTCCGATAGTTGTCCGGCGAGCAGAGTTTTGCCGACGCCGCACACACCCATGACGACGATGGCCGTGCCTGCACCGATCTCTGCCTTTCGCGGTCCCATGTCCGTCCTCAACGCGTCTCCGATTGGCTGCATTCAATATGGTAGCGCTAACATTTGTCAACCCGATTTTTCTGGGTTATGATCTCCGAAACCACCAAATCCGGAGCAACTACCTGTAATGGCTTTATAATTTGCGACCAACACTTTCCGATGTGGCCCGCATTGCGGGTGTTAGCGCTATGACCGTTTCTAGGGCGTTGCGAAATCCTGACAAGGTGTCCGCCAAAACCCTCGACAAGATCCGGGAGGTGGTCGACAGGCTCGGCTATGTGCCCGACCCGGCGGCAAGCGCCCTGGCGGCGGGCAAGACCAACGTCATCGGCGTCATCGTCCCGTCCGTGACCAACAACGTTTTTTCCGACGTCATGCGCGGCATCTACGAGCGCTCGGAAGGGCTGAAATGGCAGATCCAGCTCGGCAATTCCCGCTATTCGCCGCTGGAGGAAGAGCGGCTGGTGCGCACGTTCCTGAGCCAGAAGCCGGCCGGATTGATCGTCTCCGGCCTGGACCAGTCGGAGACAACGGCAGCGCTCCTGACGGCCGCCGATTGCCGGATCGTGCAGATCATGGAATGCGGCCCCTCCCCCTACGACCTGATGATCGGCTTTTCCCATTCCGACGCTTCCGGGGCGGCCACACGCCACCTGCTGGAAGCCGGCTATCGCAGGCCGGGCTATATCGCCGCCCGGCTCGACCCGCGCAGCCAGCGCCGCCTGCAGGGCTTTCGCGACGCCGCCCGGCAGGCCGGCGTTCTCGATCCCGCCCGCATCGTCACCACCCCCGGCCTTCCACGGTCACGCTCGGCTGCGAACTGCTGGCCGATCTCCTGTCCAGGGCCCCGGACACGGATTCCATCCTGTGCAACAACGACGACCTGGCGCTGGGCGCCATGTTCGAATGCCGGCGGCGCGGACTGAACATCCCGCAGGACATCGGCATCTGCGGCTTCAATGATCTTGAAATGATGGCCGCCGCCAGCCCCTCGATCACCAGCGTCAGGACCTATCGCCTGGAGATGGGCCGCCAGTCCATGCAGATGATGCTGGATGCCCTGGCGGGGAGCGAACCGGACCGGCCGGTGATCGACCTCGGCTTCGAAGTCATTGCGCGTGAGAGCACCAGGCGGAGCGTGGGCTGAGGTTGCCGGGCCCTCGGACGCGGGCTCGCAAGCGGCGCCCCCTGACGCTGCCCATACACAGGATTGCGCCCGCGGCCCGGTTGCGATGAACCAGGTCAGCGGGTTTCAGGATCGGGCGCGAAAACACAACCACCTGGATTGTCACCAGGTGGCTGTCTTCCGGTTCAGTATTCGTCGTGCAGCCGGACCCAGTTCATGGTGCCGCCGGTCTCGTTGCGGCCCTTGGGCGTGAGGTCGAGCCAGTTGAATGCCCCCATCAGCAGTTCATTGCCGCGGTGGTAGGTCGAGTAGGTGTGGAATATATTGCCCTCCCCGTCCTTTGCAAAAATGCTGGTGCCGAACATGTCAGCGGCTTTCTCGATCACGGTCTTGCCGTAGTTGTAGGTTGCCCGGCCGGCGGCGCGGTCTTCCGGCGTGAACGACACGCCGAAATCGTAGTTGAAGTCGCTATCGCCGGAGGAAACCCAGGGAAACGTCCAGCCCATCCGCTTCTTCACGTCCTCGATCCGCTCAACCGGCGCGCGCGAGACCGCCGCGAAGGCGAGATCCGCATGCTCGAAATGCTGCCGCGCCGCGTCGATATTGTCGGCGATGAACGAGCAGCCAGGGCAGACATGGTCCGAGCCCGGTGCCAGCATGAAATGATAGATGGCAAGCTGGCTGCGGTCGCCGAACAGGTCGCCCAGCGAACATTTCCCCTCAGGACCTTCGAAGACATAGTCCTTCTCGATCCTGACCCAGGGCAACTGCCGGCGCTCGGCGCGAAGCGCATCGAGCTCGTGAGTGAGGGAAAGCTCTCTGGCAAGAAGCGCCTTGCGGGCGGCAAGCCATTCTTCGCGGGATACGACGGAGTGTGTCATGGTTGGTCTCCTTGAGTTTGGGGTTCGGTTTGGGTTGTGGGGTATTTGAACTGCCGCGGATGAGCGAAAGCGAGCTTCAGCCAGGGTGTGGCATGGAAAAGGCTCATCAGCAGGTACATCCAGGTCATGCCGTCAATCGGCAGGATGTCCGAAGCCGGAGAGCAGATGTGGAGTTGCGAAGCATCGTTCCAGGACATCCACGCCATCAGCGCGAATGTCGGAGAGGCCGCAAGACCCAGCCAGCCGGCCGCTCCCGGCGACTGCCGGGCCCGCCCATTCCATTTTCCGGTTTTGAATGACATGGTCATTTTCGGCTATCCGTTCGTTGTTGACCGCTTCCGGTCGCTGCAGAACCGAACCAAGATGTAAGGCGAGGAAAAAAGAAGCGTGAGTTACAAACGTGACGGGATTTGAATGGACTCGCTGATCACGGCGGCCGCGCGCGCCCTTGCGGCGGGCGAACCGCTTGCCGCGTTGAAACGGGTGGCGTTGCGCGACGACGCCCCGGCCCTGGCGCTGCGCGGCCTTGCGATGGCGCAGCTTGGCGACCTGGCGCGCGCCAGGGAACTGCTGCGGGCCGCAACGCGGGCATTCGGTCCGAAGGAACCTGTGGCCCGGGCGCGCTGCCAGGTCGCTGAAGCGGAGATCGCGCTCGTATTGCGCGATCTCGGCCGGCCCATGCAGATGCTCGATACCGCGCGGACAATGCTTGAAGCGCACGGCGACCGGACGAACGCGGCCCATGCGGGCTATCTCGATGCCCGGCGGCTTCTCCTCATCGGCCGGCTCGACCAGGCCGAACGGATGCTCGACGGTCTCGATACCGACGCGTTGCCACCGACGTCCAGAGCCGGATACTGGCTGGTGGCGGCAGGGATCGCGATGCGGCGCATCCGGACGCAACCGGCCAAGGCAGCGATTGACCAGGCAGCGCGCGCGGCACGCGAAACAGGAATCCCTTCACTGGCGGTCGAAGTCGATCGCGCATCGCAGGCACTGGCCGCCCCCGCCGCGCGTCTCACCGGGCGAAACGGCGAACAACTCCTGCCACTCGCCGAGGTCGAGGCGGTGCTGGCCTCGGATGCCCTGATCGTCGATGCCTGCCGCAATGCCGTACGAGCCGGTCCAACCGTCATTCCGCTCGTCAGCCGACCGGTGCTGTTCGCGCTCGCCCGTGTACTCGCCGAGGCATGGCCCGGGGATGCGGCGCGAGAAACGCTTCTCATCCGGGCCTTCGGCGCAAGGCACGCCGACGAGTCGCACCGCGCGCGCTTGCGCGTCGAGATCGGCCGGCTCCGCGTGGCGATCAGGCCCCTGGCCGGTTTGACGGCGACGAAACGGGGCTTCGCCCTGGAGCCTCGAGACGCAGGCTCGGTTGCCATCCTCCTTCCCCCCGAAGAGGATGATCATGCCGAGGTACTTGCCCTCTTGGCCGATGGCGAGGCCTGGTCAAGTTCCGCATTAGCACTGGCCCTCGGCGTCAGTTCGCGAACGGTGCAAAGGGCGCTTGACGCGCTTGCGGAAGGCGGCAAGGTCGAGTCCTTCGGCCGCGGCAGGGCTTGCCGCTGGATCGCGCGCAAGGAGCCGGGATTCCCGACAAGTTTGTTACTCCCCGCGCCGACGATTACGGGTTAGATTCAAACCATGAAACACGCACCCGCCGAAATCCTCCGTGAATATGGCCCCTTTCCCGGAGTAGATGGCGTCCACGGGGTCAGCTTCGACGGAAACCTGGTCTGGTTCGCAACCGGCGAACGGCTGAACGCGCTCGATCCCGAGACCGGGGAGACCATGAGATTGCTCGACGTCACCGCGGACGCGGGCACGGCGTTCGACGGGACCTATCTCTACCAGATCGCGGAAACCGTCATCCGCAAGATCGATCGCGAAACGGGCGACGTGATCGGCTCGATCCCGGCGCCCGGCAATGGCGGGGATTCAGGACTTGCCTGGGCGGAAGGATCGCTCTGGGTCGGCCAGCACCGCGACCGCAAGATCCATCAGGTCGATCCCGAGACGGGCGAGGTTCTCCGCACCCTTCAATCCGAACGGTTCGTCACCGGTGTCACCTGGATCGAGGGTGAATTCTGGCACGGCACCTGGCAGGACGACCAAAGTGACCTCCGGCGTATCGATCCCCAGACCGGAGAGGTTCTGGCAATTCTGGACATGCCGCCGGGAACGGGAGTCTCGGGCCTTGAGTCCGACGGCCGCGGCCGCTTTTTCTGCGGCGGCGGAAACAGCGGAACCGTGAGAGTCGTCCGCCGTCCCGGGACGCCTCCCCGGTCCTGACGATGACCGGCGCTGAGTGTCACTCGGTCTCGGAGAGCGCTTGGAAGCTCTGGCCGCGATAGTCCGTCGGCGTGACGCCGGTGAACCGGCGAAAGGCGCGCGTGAAGTGTTGCGGGCTCTCGTAGCCCGCCATCATCGCGACATCTATGACCTTTAGCGTAGGATCGTCGAGGCTCGTGCAGGCAAGCTCGAAGCGGGCCTCCTGAAGGATCTGCGAATAGGAACTTCCGCACAGCTTGAGCCGTCGCTGCAGTGTGCGCGTGCTGATCCCGGCCATCTCGGCGGCAAAGGCGACATCGATGCGACCGTCGTTCAGATAGGGCTGAACCATCTTTCGCAGCAACCCGACAAACTGCCACTCGTCCGCTCGGCCCTTTTGCTGATCTCCCGAAGCCACCGACGCGTTCGTCGACCGTGCGAGATATGCACGCTCGACGACAACAGATGTATGCGGTCGGCCCACCAGTATGCGCGTATTTGGAAACGCCTTGTGGACGGCCTCGGGCAGACGATGGGAAGATACGAAGCACAACTCGCTTGGGCACCACAACGGCCCCGCGACACTGCGCACCACCGAAATGACGGCCTGCAGGTTCAGCCATTCTGCAAAACACAGATGAGGATGGCCTGCAAATCCCGCCATGTCGCAGATAACGCGAACATCTTCCGCCTCCTGCCGGACGCTCATTTCAAGGACACTGTCCTCGGAGCGCGACAAGGCGACCAGCGCCTCCAGACGCCTCAGGCCGGTTTGCGCCGTCATGATGACGGCCTGCTGGACGGGACGCAAAGACGACAGAGAGGCATTACGTGCGCCGAGCAACCCCAGTTCCATGGGGTGAAGGTCGTGACCGGTGCGCGCGACCCACTCCATGGCGACGCGGACACTGACATATAGGTCCGGCGTCTCTTCAACATGTCTCGGCAGTTTCGAGTGCGCAAGGTCACGGTCGACTGGAGCGCCCACGGTGCGCAGTGCCGATATGTAGTTGATCAGGTGAGTCGCCCGGACGAGCGCAAGCCTGCTTTCCAAACGCAATCCTCTCGGCTCGCCCGCCTGAAATTTGGCGCGCAATGGTCTGAATTCATATTCCGAATAGGTCAAAGTGGTCAATGCGACAACCTTCAACTCAGGGTAACACGGATGCCCCGCCGAACGAAGGATTCCGAACAGGAGCTTGCCAGGATCAGCTCGGTGATCGCCGGGCTTGCTCTGACGGGCACGATATCACTCAAGTCGGCGGCAAATCATCTCGAAGTGAGCCCGCGAACGCTTCAGCGCAGATTGAACAGGTTTGGCATCAACTTCTGGGCACTCGTCGAACAAAGCCGTTTCCGGATTGCCGGTGCATTGCTGCGCGAAACGGACCTGCAGGTCCGGGAAATTGCCGCCAGCCTGGGCTACGGCACGCCGAGCACCTTCGGCCGAGCTTTCACCAAGTGGGCGGGCCGTTCGCCAAATGCCTACAGGAAAGCTCACACGGACGGGGCTCTCCGGAGCGGAACAATGGCGCGAAATGGGCAGCAGCGACACGTGACTGAGCGTAACCTTCGACGCTGAACGGGACCTGCCCAAAAGGAAACAACGGATGATACGCCTGACCGCCATGAGCGCTTTCGCACTCGCCGTCGCCATAACGCCAGCGACGGGGCAGGTCACGCCTGCTGAACTTGGTGCGATATCCATACCCGACAAGGTCGAAACATCAATCGGCACGCTCGAGTTCTTCGATGGCGTCCCCAGGGACGCGACAATTTCCAAGGTCTACGACAATCTCGACCGCATGCGCGGTATGGAGGTGTTTCTCGACAATATTGGCGCCGTGTCGATGTACAGCGTGCGCTTGGGTCTGGCCAATGCCGGAGCCAAGGGGGCCAACAAGATCGCCCTCTTCGAACAGTTGATGGATCTCGCAGACGCTGGTAGTTACGGCCAACACCTCCACGCTTTACGCCTATACCTACACGGATCTCGCCAAGGACGGTCCGACGGTAATCGAAGTGCCGCCCGGCATGCTCGGCTTTCTCAACGACGCCTGGCAGCGCTTTGCCGGCAATATGGGGGTCACCGGACCCGACAAGGGCAAGGGCGGGAAATATCTGGTGGTGCCGCCTGGCTACACGGGAGATGTCCCCGATGGATATTTTCTGCTCAAGCCGTCCACGAACAGGAACTTCATGTTCCTGCGTGGCTCCATCAAGAAGGGGCTGAAGCCCGCTGTAGAAAACATCACGTCGAAGCTGAGGGTCTACCCGCTGAAAGACGCAGCCAATCCCGCAATAACCGAATTCGTCAACGTGTCGAACAAGGCCTTCAACACCGTCTTCCCAAGCGATTTCAGCTATTTCGAGAACCTCGACGAGGTCATTCAGGAAGAGCCGCTCGACGCCATTAGCCCCGAAGTACGCGGTGAGATTGCCGCCATCGGCATCGTCAAGGGCAAGCCTTTCGCACCGGACGAGCGCATGAAGAAGCTGCTCACCGAGGCGGCAACGCTTGGAAACGCGACGTCCAGGGTCATCACTTACCAACCACGTATCGATGGCGTGAGGATTTACCCGGACGATCCCCAAAGCGTCTGGTCCACGGCCTTTGCCAACAAGAACACCAGTTTTGAGGCAGACGGCACGATGGGCCTCGACGCACGGGTCCTCTATTACTTCAACGCGGGTGGGGTCACTCCGGCCATGGCCGCCACACATCCGGGCCAGGGATCGGATTACGGGCTGGCGGTTCTCGATGCCAACCAGCAACCCTTCGATGGCTCGAATACCTACAGGCTGCACCTGCCCAAGGATGTTCCGGTGAACGATTTCTGGGCGCTCACGCTCTACGACACTCAGACCCGGTCTCAGCTTCAGACCGGGCAGAACTTCCCGACCGTCGGTAGCCAGAGCAAAGGCATGACCCAAAACGCCGACGGCTCCTATGACGTTTACTTTGCGCCCGAAGCGCCCGCAGGCAAGGAAGGCAACTGGCTGCAGACCGTTCCGGACAAGAGCTGGTTTACCATCCTGCGCATGTACGGCCCGCTGGAGCCATGGATCAACAAAACCTGGCGGCCGGGCGAAATCGAGCTGGTGAAATAGGGTTTTGGGAGAGGTCGCAGCACGACCGCGTAGCTAGTTATTGCAGGAAAAAGGAAATATATCATGCATCGGCTTTCAACGAGTTGGGGATTGGTTCTGGCCCTGTCGCTGTCTGGCACCTCACATGCCGAGGTCGCCAAGGAGGTCGTCCAGTCGCTCGGCGCGCCCGACCGCATCGAAACGAGCATCGGAACGCTGGACTTCCAGGATGGTGCACCGAGCGCCGAGACCGCGCAGAAGGTCTTCGATGCGCTGGACTTCACCCGCGCGCTGAATGTCTACAACAACAGTTTTCGCGGCGCCTCGGCGCTCGGCTTCCACAAGGGTTTCCAGAGCATCGGCGCCGACTACAACGACGTGATCATCACCTCCAAGCTTCTGGACTCCAAGTCGCTGTTCCTCACCGGCAATGCCGACACGGTCTATTACCTGTCCGTGGTCGACCTTTCCAAGGGGCCAATGGTAATCGAGCAGCCTTCCGACGGCGTGGGCACCATCAACGACATGTGGTTCTCGTGGATCATCGACGTCGGCGGTCCGGGACCGGATCGCGGCATGGGCGGCAGTTACCTGATCGTCGGCCCCGGCTACGACGGCCCGCTGCCTGAAGGCGGTTACTTCGTCGCCCACTCCAAGACGAACCGCATTCTCTATGCCTCGCGCGCCTACCTGGTCGACAACGATCCCAAGCCTGCTGTCGAGAACATCAAGACAAACCTCAAGATCTATCCCTACGCGGAGGGTGGCTACGGGACCAGCATTGCCCAGGCGCTGACTGGTGCGGTCCGCCTCGGGGCGAATGCCAAGATATCCGAAACAACCTTCGTCGAAGCAAGCGACCTGTCGTTCAACACCATCCCGCCAAGTGATTTCGGTTTCTACGAATGGATCAACGAGAACGTCCAGGCCGAACCCGCGACCAGCTATGACGTGGAACTTGCCGGACAGCTTGCCGCGATCGGCATTGTCAAGGGCAAGGAGTTCGCCCCGGACGATCGGATGAAGAAGATCCTTACCGATGCGGCCGCGGTCGGGCAGGCAGCAGGCCGAGTGCTGAACTGGCGCCCCTACAGCGTGCATCCGGACTGGGCCTACTACCCGGATTCCATGTGGGGCAGCATGCTCTGGGAAGGCGGCGCCTTCTTCGAGACCCCGCCGCCTGCCTTCAAGGACGGCATGTTCAAGCCGCTGCCGGCGACCGGCGCCCGCACGCTGGATTCGCGCACGGCCTTCTACTACGGCTACACGCTCGACAGCCCCGGCATGATCATGAACATCCCCGGTGTCGGATCGCAGTACCTGATGGGCTTCCTGGACTCAAGGGGGACCCGTATGATGGCGCGAAGACCTACAAGGTGACGCTGCCCAAGGACATTCCGGCGAAGGCCTTCTGGTCCTTCACCCTCTACGACAACCAGACCCGCTCGATGTTGCAGACGCCGCAGAAATATCCGCGCGCCGGATCCCAGAGCTATCCCTCGCCGGCAGCGACGGTCGCCGAGGACGGCTCCACAACGGTCTGGTTCAGCCCCGAGCAGCCCAATGGTGTCGATCGGGGCAACTGGATCCAGACCGACCCGGAAAAGGGCTGGTTTACCATCCTGCGCCTCTACAGCCCGCTGCCGTCCTTCTTCGACAAATCCTGGCAGCCGAGCGAGATCGAACTGGCGAAATAGGATTGCCCGGGAAGCACCGGCTCAACGCCGGTGCCTCTCATGTCCAGATTGATCAATAGGAACCAACCGGAATAAAACCTCGCTCCTCGTTTTCGCTGGTGGCAGCGATGGTAACTGCGGCCGGACGCTGGTGCGGTGCCCTTTGTCATAATTCCATAGCATTGATAACTTGTAGTTGACGATGCCGGGGAGTACCGTCCAGGTGTGCTTTGAAATTATTACGCTGATTGCAAGTGAACTGACGCAGGGTTTCCTTGAACCTTGAAACCACGTCGAACAGTCTGTGGCGGCACAGTCTGCATTGCGAAGCCGCTGGACGGCAGATCAAGACAGATTGCAAACCGCGGCTCGCGCGGCGTTTTGGAAGTGACCCTGTTCAGCAGGAGCTGAACATTTCGGGAGGACTATGCAGTGCGGAAATCAATTGGAAAATGGACGGCTGCATTTGCAGTGCTGTCGCTCGGGCTGGTTGCCGAGGTATCGGTGGAGCCGACGCCGGCGGCAAGCCAGCTCGCCCTGGTTCTGACCACCGGCCAGGCCTATGCCGCTCCACGGAATGTTGCGCGGCGAACGAGCCGCAGAACCACACGGCGCGTCGTGAACCGCACATCCGTCGCGGGCTGCAACGCTTACCGGGCCTATTACAATTGCGGCGGCGTCTACTACCAGCCTGTCGTTCAAAACGGCACGACAGTCTATGTCGTTGTCAACCCTTAGACCCTGGAAGGACGGCTGCCATGTTCTCTCATAGATTTGCGAAACTGACCGCAATTGCAATCACCGGCTTCCTGCTGTCGGTTCTCGGCTCCGCGTCACCGCAGGCTCAGGGTGTGCTGGAGGACTGCGCCTCTGACATCACCACCTATTGCGCCGAAGTCGAACCGGGCCACGGGCGCGTGCTCTCCTGCCTCTACGCCTACGAGGACAAGATTTCCGAGGCCTGTTACGCGGCAACAATCGACTTTCACGACGTCATGGATTTCATGTTTGCCTCGGTTCGCGACGCGCTGGCATCCTGTGCGGGGGACATCGACAAGCACTGCTCCGGAACCGAATTCGGGCACGGCCGCATACTGACATGCCTTTCGGAAACCAAGGCCGAAATAGCACCCGCATGCAAGCAGGTCGTCAACGGATTTGAGCAGGGGCTTGCTGCTTCCGAATGAATGCCTTCCCAAAGCAAAACCCCAAGACAGTTTCAAAAGTGCCGCAGAAAAGAGCACTGTTTTTCTCTTCATTACCAGCCCGCTCAAGGAACAAGAGTACTTAAAGCCAAAGGAGAAGTTGTATGAGATTTGCCGGTCTGCGAACGCTGTTCGCCATTGTTATCGTCGCCGGATTACCCCAGGTCGCGTCCGCACAAACCGTCGGTTTTGCCGACGCTATCAAGATCCTGGCCGCGAGCTGCGGCAAGGACATCACCGCCCATTGCGAATCTGCTTCTCTGGCGAATAACGGCATCATGCAATGCCTGGACCAGAACCAGGCGAAGGTCTCCCAGCAATGCAATGCCGACCGGGCTGTGGTCGCCGGGCTGATCCAGGCACGCCTTGCCGCCCAGGCGGAGGCGCCGAAGGTCTGTCAGCGCGATGCCGCCCAATACTGCAAGGGCGTCAAACCCGGTGCCGGGCACATTCTGCGCTGCCTGCTCAAGGCGGAGCCTTCGGTCAGCAAGAAATGCAACACGGCCATCGATCTGGCTGGCTACCGCTAATTCCGGTTTGGGAGATTTTCAATGAACAAGTTCATTCTGGCCGGTGTTTCGGCCGCGCTCGTGATGAGTGCTGCCGCCGGCAGCCAGGCCCAGACAAAACTGAGCCGCAACGAGATCATCAATTCGCTTCAGGGCGCCCAGCAGGAGGTCGACATCAATGCCGACCAGATCCAGAAGGCCGCGATCGAGAATATCGAGAAATATCCGGGAGCAAATTCGCCGCAAAGCCTGCCGCTGGCGGACAAGCTTGCCTCCCTGCGGCAGTTCAACATCGAAATCACATTCCATTTCGACTCCGCCACGATCGCTCCCGAATCCTATGAAGCCGTCGGCCTGATCGCGGATGCGCTTCACACGCCCTACCTGCAGGGACAGACCTTCGTCATCGTCGGTCACACCGATGCCAAAGGTGCCCGCGACTACAATCTGGAACTCTCCATCAAGCGGGCACAGGCCGTTCGCGAGGCGCTCGCCACCACCTTCCGCGTGCCGGGCGAGACCTTGGCCTCGGTCGGGCTCGGCGAAGAACAGCTCCGCGATCCGGCAAGTCCGGATGCCGCCGTCAACCGCCGCGTTCAGTTGATCAATCTCGGATACAAGTGATCAGTGAGGTCAGCCCTAAACAATTCCGTTCCCGGCGCGCTTGCCGGGAACGGCATTCCTGGCGCATGAACGCGCCTTGATCCTGTCTCAGAACTGCAATTTCAGCCCGAGCATCGGTCCCTGCTGGACCACATCGAACTCGAACCCGTCATTGCTGTAATCGACACCCAGGGCCCGGTATCCGGCAACCGCGGAAAACGTGTCGTTGAACGCGTATCCGACCGCGCCCGCGACATCCCAGTCCAGATCGGCCCCGCCCGCGCCGACGAAGCCCCAGCCGGTGAGAAAAATCCGGGGTGTGATCATGTACTCGCCGCGCAGGCCGATCAACGCGTCGGCCCATGTCGCGCCGTCGCTGCGTGACACGCCGTCCAGCGCGCCCCCGCTGAAGGACAGGTCGGTGTCGACCGACCACACCCTGACGCCGCCGCTGAGGTCGAGGCGCCCGGAAGGCGTGTTTATGATCGCATAGCCTGCGCCGGCCAGGCCCGCGAATGTTTGCGTCGTCACGTCGACACCGGTTGCAAGAATGCCCCTGGGTGTCGCGGACCCGACCGAGATCTTCGTATACATGAGATCGCCGAAGACGCTGAAGCGGTCGTAGCGCGCCTCCCCCATCGCCATGGCGGCAAAATCGAGATTGTTGAGGATATCGCCGAAATCGGCGTCAATTTCCGCAGCCGGCAATCCGAATGATGCGACGTCGCCAGACAGTCCGGCGCCCCAGAAATACGGGGCAACGGCAAATGTCCAGCCGCTCGCCGTCTCGACCTGCTCAACAATGGGCGTGATCGGCGAATAGATGTCAGCCGCCTCCGCGCCACCTGCAATCGCAAGACTTCCCGCAAGAACGAGGCCGGAAAAGGGTTTCAGTTTCATCGAATTCTCCGCTGTACGGAATGACATGTTTGGTTCATAGTATCCAAACCTTTTGAGAAAGACATCAATAAACAATTTTTTCGGAGGCACCTGTAGCCGCCGTAGAGGAATTTTTGCGCCTTCGTACCAACCACCTGCAAATTCGATACCGATCAGAGCTCCGAGCGCAAACCGTCACAGGCGGTAACAGCTTGTCTCAACAGCAGACCAGATCGGCGAATTACAGGCAAGATCATTTTGGGGAGATACTTATGTTCAGGACGTTTTTGAAACTGACGATGGTGTCGGGTCTGGCGCTTGGCCTGGGGTTGCCGGCGGTGGCGCAGGATACAGGGAGCCCCAGCGCCGAGGAGGCTGCAAAGCTGTATCCGGACAAGCCGATCTACTCGCGTTATGCCGGGCGCAACTTCCCGACACAGCCGTATTTCGGCGACACGCATCTTCATACATCGTTTTCGATGGATGCCGGTGCTTTCGGAACGCGGCTCGGACCGCGCGACGCCTACCGGTTCGCGCGTGGCGAGCAGGTGATTTCGAACACCGGTCAACCGGTAAAACTCTCCCGCCCGCTCGATTTCCTGGTGGTTGCCGACCATTCGGACAACATGGGTTTCTTTCCCGATCTGCTGGCCGGCAAGCCAAATCTGCTTGCCGATCCTACCGGCAAGAAATGGTACGATGAGATCCAGTCGGGAAAGGGCGCGAATGCCGCTATGGAGATCATTGTTGCCTTTTCGCACAATACATTTCCGAAGGATCTCATGTATTTCCCGGGGTCGCGTCCCTACAAGGGTGCCTGGCAGGAAACGATTGCGGCTGCAGAGGAATTCAACGATCCGGGACGGTTCACGGCATTCATCGGCTATGAATGGACGTCGAACACCGGAGGCAACAACCTGCACCGGAACGTGATTTTCCGGGACAATGGCGACAAGGCCAGCCAGGTCGAGCCGTTTACCGTTTACCCGCCGTACGGCAGCGACAATCCCGCCGACCTGTGGAAATGGATGGAATCTTATGAGCAGAAGACCGGCGGCAATGTGCTGGCCATCGCTCACAACGGCAATCTCAGCAACGGTCTGATGTTCCCGGTCGTCGAATCCTTCGGCAAGAAGCTCGACAGCGACTACGTCGAGACACGCGCGAAGTGGGAACGGCTCTACGAGGTGTCCCAGACGAAGGGAACCGGCGAGGCGCACCCCTACCTGTCGCCGAACGACGAGTTCGCGGATTTCGAACTCTGGGACAAAGGCAATCTCGACGGCAGCGTGGCCAAGAAAAACGAGATGCTCGAATTCGAATATTCCCGTGCCGCCCACAAGAACGGCCTGAAGCTGGAACAGGAGCTCGGCACCAACCCTTACAAGTTCGGCCTCGTCGGAAGCAGTGACGCGCATACGGCCCTGGCTGCGATGGAGGAAGACAATTTCTTCGGCAAGACCGCGCCGCAGGAACCGAGCGCGGAGCGCTTGTCGGCAGCCTTTATCGACAACAAGGAAACCGGCGTCACGGTCATGGACTGGGAAGTCGGCGCATCCGGCTATGCCGCCGTATGGGCAACGGACAACTCCCGTCATGCGCTCTGGGACGCCATGCAGCGCAAGGAGACCTACGCGACCACCGGCCCGCGGATGATGGTCCGCTTCTTTGGTGGCTGGGATTTCCAGAAGGCCGATGCCGAGGATCGGTTGCCCGCCCATATCGGCTACACAAAGGGCGTGCCGATGGGCGGTGACCTGAATGCGCCGCCGGAGGGCAAGGCACCGACCTTCCTGGTGGCGGCCCTGAAAGATCCCATCGGCGCCAACCTGGACCGCTATCAGATCGTCAAGGGCTGGCTGGACGCAAGCGGCGCGTTGCACGAGCAGGTCTACGACGTTGCATGGTCGGGCGAACGCACGCCGGACGCAAACGGCAAGGTTCCGGCGGTCGGCAATACGGTGGACATCGAAAACGCGAACTGGACCAATACCATCGGCGCTCCGGAACTGATTGCGGTCTGGAGCGATCCCGAATTCGACCCCGCGCAGCCGGCCTTCTACTATGGCCGCGTGATCGAAATTCCGACACCGCGCTGGACGGCCTATGATGCCAGGTTCTACGGCACAAAGCCTGAGCCGGACACGAGGATGACGGTGCAGGAACGCGCCTATACGTCGCCCATCTGGTACAATCCGGCGAAATAGGACGGCCCGCGAAACAAGGTCGAATGGGTGGTCGTGCGCCGGCCGGGGATGATTGCACTGGCCGCTCCCGACGTTGATTTCACATCTGTAACTGCAAAAGGTTCGGCATGAATGTCATGCGCCGTATCCTCGGCGAGCCGCTGGTCCAGTTCCTGCTGATCGGTCTTGCCGTTTTCGGAGTCTATGGTTTTGCTGCCGGCTGGCCGCAATCGTCGGATCCGGACGAACGCACGATCGAAGTCGGTCCCGGCCGGGTCTCGCAATTGCACGATACGTTCGAACGAACGCGCCAGAGGCCGCCGACGCGCGAGGAATTGAACGGCCTGATCGAGGCCTTCGTCCGTGAGGAGGTTTATTATCGCGAAGGCCGAAAGATCGGCCTTGATCATGACGATACCCTTCTTCGCCGCCGCATGCAGCAGAAGATGGAGTTCCTGATTGAGCCGAGCGCTGCAGAACTCAGCCCCTCGGACGCGGAACTTGAGGCCCATTTGCAGCAGAACGCCGCGGACTTCCGCGTTCCGGCAGCAATCGCCTTTCGCCAGGTTTTTCTCGACCCCGCGAAACACGGCGCGGACTTCCAAAAGGATGCCGCCGAACTGCTCGCGCGCCTTGAAGAAGGAACAAGCCCGGAGGAAGCCGGCGACCCGACCTTGCTTCCTCCCGGCCTGCCGATGACTTCCGTCGACCGGATCGCGCGTCATTTCGGCCCCGAGTTTGCCGAAGCGCTCGCGGATGCGGAGACTGGACGTTGGATCGGCCCGATTCCATCGGCTTTCGGCTCGCATCTGGTGCTGATCGAAGAGCGGCAGGAGACCCATGATCCGAAGCTGACGGACGTGCGCGACACCGTCTTCGAGCACTGGCTGTCGGCAAAGCGGCGGAACCTCATCGAAGAACGGTACCGCGCATTGCGCGATCTTTACGAGATATCGGTTCTCATGCCCGAGCCTGCGCCCGAGCTTTCGAAGCCTGCGGGCGAAGCGCTGGCAAAATGAAGCGCTCGGCTCTTGCAATTGTCCTGCTGTTCTGGTGTCTCACGGGCGCCACCGCCCACGAATTGCGACCGGCCTATCTCGAAATGACGGAGGGGCCCGGCGAGACGTTCAAGGTCCTGTGGAAGGTGCCGGCGCGGGGCGAGTTCAACCTCTCTCTCCATGTGCGGCTGCCCGGCAACTGCAGGAACGTGTCCGAGCCGGTTTCCCTGCCACAGGATGACTCGCTCCTGCGCCACTGGCAGGTTCAGTGTCCGGGAGGGCTTGCCGGTGGGACGATTTCGGTCGACGGCCTCGTGAGTACCTATACCGACGTCCTGGTGCGCGTCGAACGCCAGGACGGTACAGTACAGACGAGCCTGCTGACCCCGGACGCTCCGGCGTTTCAGGTGACGGCGTCGCCGACGACATTGGAGACCGCCTCGACCTATTTGGGCCTGGGCGTCGAGCATATCCTGCTCGGGATCGATCACCTCCTGTTCGTGTTGGCGCTGCTTCTTCTCATCGGCAACTGGCGCATGCTGATCGCCACGATAACGGCCTTCACGCTCGCACACTCCATAACCTTGGCCTTTGCAACGCTCGGCCTCATCTCCATCCCGCAACCGCCCATAGAAGCGCTGATTGCGCTCAGTATCGTGTTCGTCGCGGCCGAGGTTGTCCGCAAGCAGCAGGGTCGCAGTGACCTCTCCAGCCGCTATCCGTGGATCATCGCCTTTCTTTTCGGTCTTCTGCACGGGTTCGGCTTCGGCGGAGCGCTGCGGGATATCGGCCTGCCGCAGAAGGACGTGCCGCTGGCGCTGCTCACCTTCAATCTCGGCGTTGAAGCAGGGCAATTGATCTTCATAGCGCTCGTGCTTTTGAGTGTCTTGGCCCTCAAGCCGCTGGCATGGTCCACTCGGCCACAGGTGCCTGCCGCCTATTTCATCGGGTCGCTTTCGGCGTTCTGGTTCATTGAGCGCATGACGGCTTTTTGACGCGATAGGCGGCGGTTGTTGGCAGCTTCAAGGCGAGCTTCATGGATGCGGATGGATTGGTGGGTGAGGTCGTGCGGGGAACCGAAGCCGGCCGCGTGCCCGGCTTCGACGAACGCAAACAAGAGCCTTGGCCGGACTGACGCCCCCGCAACCGGTCGGGTTCGGCCGGCTGGTCTCAAACCCCTTCCGCACGCACTGCAATGTACCCAGGGATGTCATGACGCCTTGCGCCAGAGCTCCCCGCGCACGAACTCGATCAATTTGGCGGACGGCATCGGAGCCGCAAAGGCATATCCCTGCAGCGCGTCGCAGCCGAGGTCGCGCAGGATCGCCGCGTGCTCCATCGTTTCCACGCCTTCGGCGAGAACCTTGATGCCGAGCGACTGACCGATCTCGATGATAGAGGCAACCAGGCGGCGCTGGCTTTCGGAATGGGTGATCGGAATGACAAGCTGGCGATCGATCTTCAAGCGTGCCGGACGAAGATGGATGAGGCTGACGATGGACGCGTAACCGGTTCCGAAATCGTCGATCTCGATGTCGATCCCCAGCTCCCTCAGGCGCTCGAAATTGGCAGCGATGACTTGGTTCTGGTCGTCAAGGAAGATCGACTCCAGCAGTTCGAACGACAGAGAGCCCGGCTCGAAGGAAAGGCCGTCGAGGCTCTGTATCAGGTCGGCGTCGTTCAGCCGGCCCGCCGACACGTTGACCGACACTTTGGGAATCGCGATTCCCGCTGCCTTCCAGCGCGTGAACTGCCAAAGCGTCTGTTCCAGGATGATGCGGTCGATCAGCGGAACAACGTTGAGTTCATCGGCTGTCCTGAGGAAGATATCCGGCGTCAGGATACCCTCGTCGGGATGGTTCCAACGCGCCAAGGCTTCGACGCCAGTGATCTCCAGGGTCCTGGCGTCGAACTGGGGCTGGAAGAAGGGCAGGAATTCCTGCCGCTCCAGTCCGCTCAGGATGTCGTCCGCGACACGCTTGTTGCGGATGATCTCGGATTTGAGCGTGTCGGAAAAGAACTCGAAGCGATTGCGGCCATTGCTTTTGGCGCGGTAGAGCGCAATGTCGGCATCGACGAGGAGATGCCGGCCGTAATCACTCAAGGTGGTGTCGGCCATGGCAATGCCGATGCTGACGCCGATCCGGCACTGGTGGCTCTCGAAGGGAACCGGCTGGCGCATCTGCTCGATGATCCGGCCGGCCAGTCCGGCAAGCTTCGTCTCGTCCGTCGGCTCCGTGACGGCAATGACGAATTCATCGCCGCCGATGCGCGCGACGAAGTCGTCGGGACCGGCATTTTCCTGCAACACCGAGGCCGCGTGCGTGAGCATGCTGTCGCCCGCGGCATGGCCGAGCGTATCGTTGATGTGCTTGAAACGGTCGAGGTCGATATGCAAGAGGGCCGTCGGTTTTTGGGGGGACTGCTCTTCCAGAAGCTGCCGGTCAAGGAAGCGCCGGTTCGGCAGGCCGGTGAGACTGTCGTGAAGCGAATGGTGTTCCATCAGCGCACGCGCGTCTTCCAGCTCGCGGTTCCTTTCCTCGGCGTTCTGCTTGGCGTTCAGCAGCCGGGTTTTCAGCCGGATATCCGTCGATACGTCCCAGTTGACGCCGAGAATGTAGCGCTGGCCGCGGAGATTGGTGTGCACGGCGCCAATGGCCCTGATCCATCGCGTCGTGCCGTCCTGCAGGATCACCCGGAAGTCGGAATGATACGTGCCGCCGGTGTTAATGGCGTCCCAGTATTCCTTCTCGGCACGCTTCAGGTCTTCCGGATGCAGGGATTCGGCCCATACATCGTATTGCGATGTATCGCGCCCCGCCGGGATGTCGTACAGCTCGCACATGCGCTCGTCCCAGGTCAATTCCCCGGTACCGAGATTGAGTTCCCAGATACCGATCTTCGACGTGTCCAGTGCCAGCTTCAGGCGCTGCGACAGGCTTTCCATCTGGAGCTGGCGCCGCTTCAGTTCGCGAATATGCTCCCGGCGTTGATCGTAAAGCTGACCGGCAATGAATATCGGCAGCAGGACGAGCAGCCCGCCGGCCAGAAACAGCAGCCTGACCTGCCAGGTGTTGCCGGGCATGGCCGACCAGCCGCCGCGCGGGATGGCAGCGATCTGCCAGCGCCCGGTCGGCAGAACGACTTCCGACAGGACCGGGTTTTTGGAAAGGATTCTATCCTCGCCGAAGAAGAGGGTCTTGTCCTTCATCGTCGCATCGCGGCCGGAGAGTGCGATTTCGATCGGAAGATCCGGATCGAGAAGGCCGCTGTCGGCATAAAGGCGCTCGGCATCGACCACCGCCGCAACGAGGCCCCACAGGCCCCTGGTGCCATCGGCATTTTCCGTGAAGACGGGAAACCGTCCAACGAAGCCCGTGCCGCCCTGCAGCAGATTGACCGGCCCGGCCAGCACCATCTGCCCGGATCTGACCGCCCGCAGGGCCGCATCGCGTTGCTGTTCGTTCTTGCGGTAATCGAGCCCGATGGCCTTTTCGTTGCCCGCCATGGGATACATCAGGCTGACGACGAGATCCGGAGCCCCGGCAACATTGCGCAGTTGCGAGTGGTTGCCGATGAGACTGCTGGAAATGCGGCCGAACTGGTCCTGGTCGATGTCCGGCTGCGTGGCGATCAGCGCCACCAGGCCGCGCACCAATTGCAGATTGCTGTTGACGTTGCCCTCGAGCCGGGCCCGGACCATGCCCAGTTGTTCGCCGACATTCGTGCGCGCGCGTTGCAGATGAACCGACCGGTTCTGCACTTCCGCAAATACCCCCGCAACGACGGTTACCGCGAACGCGATACCGACGGCGGCAACGCTGACCAAACTCGGCCGCGTCAGGATATGGCTGGCGCCAAATCGGGAAAAGAATGACTTCGGCATTGCATCTCGCGGTCGAGAAATCTCCAACAACCCTCAGCTAAGGCGATCACGCCCTCGGGTTGAGCTCACAGTACCGGTCAAAACGAAACAAATGCCTAAAGGTCATCCTGCCGATTAGTCAATAGAACCTGCGCTGCAGCTACAACTCTCCCGACGGCAAACCAAGCGAGACAAAAATAGGAAAAAATGCAGGAAAATCAACACCCCGAAAGTGGAGTGGTGGGCCTGGAGGGACTCGAACCCCCAACCAATCCGTTATGAGCGGACGGCTCTAACCAGTTGAGCTACAGGCCCACGAACGGCGACCGTCGGATGAGACCGCCGTTGCTGCAGGTCTCCCTATACCATAGCGGCTTCCCGGAGCAAGTGCTTTGCAGATTCAGGCTCAAAATCGTATGGAAAAGCGGGTGGCCGGCCGGCGGCGGCACGTCGGCGAACCGGCAAAGGCAGTCGTTCGCGCCCGCCGGTTTCACCCGCCTGCGGCGTCCGGCAGGCCGGCTTGGCCGATCAGGCGGGTCGCAATCGTCGAGCATTGGTATAAGCTCCGGGCGACGTGAATTCTGCATATGTCATCTGCCGGAGCCTCCATGCGATCACCGCTTCTATCCGTCACGCTGAGCGTTCTGCTCGTTTGCCTGATCGGCTGGCTGCTGGTCGTCGGCCGCTCGCTGCTGCTGCCCTTCGTCATAGCGCTCATCGTCTGGTACATGATCAACGCGCTGTCGCATCTCTTCGCGCGGATCCCGATCGGCCGCTGGCGACTGCCGGGTTTTGTCAGCTTTTCGCTGGCGCTCCTGACGATTTTCGTGGTGAGCACAGTCGTTCTGGACATCGTCATGGCCAATCTCACGCAACTTGCCCAGGACGCCCCGACGTACCAGCGCCGCCTCGAAGAGCTGTTCGCCCAGATATCCACCCTTCTGCACCTGAACGATCCGATCGAACTGCGGGACCTTCTGCCGGACTCGATCGTGCCGCGCATGGTGACCGCCGGTGCCAGCCTGGTCACCACGATCGCGGGCTCGGCGAGCCTGGTCTTCATCTATGTGCTGTTCCTGATTCTGGAACAATCCACCTTCGACCGCAAGTTCGAGCGCCTGTTCGCCAGCCCGGCGCAGGCGGAGGCGGCCTTTGCGATTCGAGAGGAGATCAACCGCTCGATCATGCATTATTTCTCGATCAAGACCGCCGTCTCGGTTGTCACCGGCGTGCTGACCAGCCTGGTGCTGATCGCCATCGGCCTGCCCTATGCGGCGCTCTTCGGCTTCATCGCCTTTCTGCTGAATTACATTCCCACTATCGGCTCGATGATCAGCGTCGTCTTTCCAAGCGTTCTCGCCGCCGTCTATTACGACACCCTGGGGCCTTTCCTCGCCATTGCCAGCGGTCTCGGCGCCATCCAGTTCACGATCGGAAATTTCATCGAGCCGCGACTGATGGGCTCCAATCTCAACCTGTCGGGCCTGGTGATCATGCTGTCGCTGGCCTTCTGGGGAGCCATATGGGGCGTTGTCGGCGCGGTTCTGTGCGTGCCGCTGACGGTGATGATCGTCCTCGTCTGCGCCCGGTTCGAAAGCTCCCGGCCGATCGCGGTGCTGCTGTCGCAAACCGGCGAGGTCGGGTTGCCGCGGACGGGGCTCCAGGCGGAGCTGAAGTGACCCGCGTATCTCCTGCAAGCCCTTGAAAAATGAACGGAAGCTGAACCGGAAAGCCTTAACGCTGCCGCAATGGCAGATGATGTTGCGCCGGAAAAGCTGATTTCAAAAAAGGAACTGTCTCATGAAAACTTTGCCCGACCTCCTGCCCCGGCGCGGCCTGACGATTGTCCGCAACGCCGCGCTTGCCGCCGGCCTCACCGCGGCGCTCGCAATCACGGTACCGGCCGTGGCCCAGGAGGCCGCCCCGGCCGGCACGATCACCATGGAAGGTGAGGGAACGGTTGCCGTTGCCCCGGACATGGCCGTGATCACCGCCAGCGTGGTCACGACCGCCAAGACGGCGTCCGGCGCCCTGGCCGACAACTCGGCGGCCATTGCAAAGGCCATCGAGGCGATCAAGAGCCATGGCATCGAGCCAAAGGACATTCAGACACGCGGCTTCAACATTTCTCCGCGTTACGAGCGCAACGACAACGGCGGCGATCGCCAGCCGAACATTATCGGCTACGAGGTGCGCAACGGCGTGGAAGTCAATGTCCGCGATCTTGCCAGGCTCGGAGACCTGCTGACCCTGGTGGTCGAAAGCGGCGCGAATTCCGTCGACGGCATCCGGTTCGAAGTCAGCGATCCGGAAGAAAAGCTGGATGAAGCGCGCACGAAAGCCGTCGAGGCCGCCCGCCACAAGGCGGAGGTTTTCGCCGCGGCCGCCGGTGTGGACCTCGGCAATATCGACTCCATCATTGAGACCGGCATCCGGATGCCGCGGCCGCTGGGCATGCGCGCCGAAGGCATGATGATGGCCAGGGCCGACGCGGTCCCGATCGAGGCCGGCGAACAGTCCATCAGCGCCACCGTCACGATCCGCTGGACGTTGAAGTAACGCCCCTGCCCCGCTTTCCGGGCGCCCCGGCCGACCAGCCGGGGCGGGCCTCTCAAAGAGACCGGAACCAGACCTGCATCGGCTTTTCGGTTTCCCGCGTATCCCCGACATCCTTCCAGGGAAACCGCACGATCAGCCCGTCGAGTTTCTCGTAGCCGCGCTTGCGCCAGAACGTGTCGAGCGGCCGGTAGCTCTGTGGCCTGAGCGGGTGGTCGTCCGGCCTGACGACCGCGCAAAAGGCGGCCTTGCCGAAGCCGAGCTGTCTTGCATGGGCCTCGCGCGCGTCAAAGAAGCGGTGGCCGATGCCCTGCCCGCGCCAGGCCGGGTCGAGAACCGATTCCGCCATGTAAAAGATATCGCCGCAGGAAAACCCGCGCGCTTCGAACGGGGCGCGGAAGGCTTCCAGTTCCTTGCGGAGCGGTTCGCCGGTGGCGGCGCCGACAAGCTTTCCCCCGTCATAGGCGCCGACGATCACAGCGCCGTCGCTCTGCGCGTAGCGCTGAAGATACTTCGCCTCGTAGTCGGCAGAGCCGTCGTAAAGATAGGGCCAGTCCCGGAAGACCGATATCCTCAGATGAGCGAGATCGGCCAGCGCCGTTTTGAGCTCCTCTCCCGTCAAGGTCCTGATTTCGACGGCCATCGCTAACCCCCTCTTTTGGCGGAATGATTTGCTTTCAAGGCACAGCAGTCTCCGGTGCGGTAGGCATGGGGGCGATATTGCCAGAAAAAATTCGTGAAGTTACCCATTGAGATCAAAAAGCAATTTCTGTATGGAGGGCGCTCCGGAAAATCACCGGGTACATCTGCTGGTTTGGGAGAGCGATATGAAAGCCAACGCCCTCTTCGAACTGGGGATGGACTTGGAGGCTCGTGTAGCAGAAGGCGCAGGTTGCGTTGCCGAGCCAAGAAGCACCACCCAGAAGGAAGAAAACAATTCGGCCGCTGCATCTGTTTTTGCAGACGACCGCCTGGATCACTTCATCCAGAAGGAAGGGATCCACTGCGCTGGTGCGCATCTGATCATTGATCTTTACGACGCCGAGCGGCTCGACGATCTGCCCTATGTCGAACAGACATTGCGCACATGCGTCGAGGAAGCCGGGGCAACGCTGCTGCATATTCACCTTCACCCGTTCGAACCGAAAGGCGTGTCGGGCGTGGCCGTGCTGGCGGAGAGCCACATTTCCGTCCACACCTGGCCGGAAGCCGGCTATGCGGCCTTCGACGTGTTCATGTGCGGCGACGCGCGGCCCGAGAAATGCGTGGACGTTCTGCGCAAGGCGTTCAACCCGGGCAAGACGGCGGTTTCCGAACTGCTGCGAGGCCGGGAAGTCGCCTCTCAGCTGTCCAAACCGCATGCGATGGAAGCAGCGGAATGAGCGACGGCCTGCACTTCAACGAAACCCTCTATCCGGGGGTGCAGGTCAGCTACACCTGCGACGAGATCCTTTATCAGGAAAAAACGGAGCACCAGGATCTGGTGCTCTTTTCCAATCCGGTCTTCGGAAAGGTGCTGATGCTGGACGGCGTCACCCAGGTCACGACCGCGGACGAATTCATCTATCACGAGATGATGTCCCATGTGCCGATCCTCGCCCATGGCGCGGCCCGGGACGTGCTGATCGTCGGCGGCGGCGACTGCGGCCTTGCCGAAGAGGTGCTGAAGCATGCATCCGTCGACAAGCTGGTGCAGGTGGAAATCGACGGCTCGGTC
The DNA here is from genome assembly GCF_026240905.1 of Roseibium salinum. Lineage (NCBI taxonomy): Bacteria > Pseudomonadati > Pseudomonadota > Alphaproteobacteria > Hyphomicrobiales > Stappiaceae > Roseibium > Roseibium salinum. The sequence continues at coordinate 93,023 of NZ_JAPEVI010000003.1, read as the reverse complement.
GTCGATTTCTCCAGGGAGCATTTCGGCGACTTCAACCAGGGCGTCCTGGATGATCCGCGCTTCGAGCTGGTGATTGCCGACGGCATAAAGTTCTCCGCTGAAACGGAGCGCCGCTTCGACGTCGTGATCGTCGACAGCACCGACCCGCACGGGCCGGGCGCCGTGCTGTTCTCAGAAGCGTTCTATCGCAACATCCACCGCCTGCTGACACCGGGCGGCGTTCTGGTGACGCAGAACGGCGTGCCGTTCCTGCAAAAGCAGGAACTCGTCACCAGCATCGAGCGCTTCTCGCGGATCTTCAAGGATGCCGCTGCCTATGTCGCCGCGATCCCGACCTATTTCGGCGGCCACATGGCGCTGGGCTGGGCGAGCGACAATCCGGACCTGCGCCGGCAGGTCGTTTCGGTTCTGGAGGAACGCTTCAGGGCAGCCGATTTCACGACGCAATATTACACGCCGGACGTTCACGCGGCCGCCTTTGCGCTGCCGCGCTTCATTCTGGATGCGGTCGAGGAAGGCCGGGCGAAAGCCTGACCTTTCCTACTCCCTGTCGAGAGTGGCTGGCACGGACCGCCCCCAACCCCGGCCTTACCGGCTGATACCCGTGGTTACAAATCATTACATTAATCAGCTAGTTTCGAATCTGTGAATATGGCAGATTAATCCTGCGTTTTCCGTCACTTGTGGAGACCAGACCAGCCATGTCCAGGACAAATCCAGCTTCCTACAGCCCCCTTCATATCGCTCTTCACTGGCTTATCGCAGCCGCGATCCTGTTTCAGCTCATCTTCGGCGAGCGCATCAAGGATCTCGGACGAGCCCTGAAAGACGGCGGCACGCCGGATGCGATTACCGTTTTCATGGGCAACGCGCATATCTGGGTGGGCATCGCGGTTCTCGCGCTCACGATCGTCCGCCTGCTCGTGCGCGCCAGATACGGCGTCCCTGCGCCGCTGCCCTCGTCAAGGCCGCAGGAGCTTGCCGCCCGGGCTGTTCACGGCCTGCTTTACATCGCCATGGTATTGGTACCGATCACTGGCCTGGTGGCCTGGTACGGCGGAGTTCACACTGCCGGGGAAATCCACGAGCTTGCCAAGCCCTTGTTCATCATCCTGACAGCCCTGCACGTCCTTGGCGCCCTCTACCACCAGATTGCACTGAGGGACGGTGGTCTCATGAGAATGTTCTCGGCCCGTTGATGACGGGCAGGTGGCAGAAGGAGAACTGCGGACGACGAACCGCCGTTCGCTTCCTCAACTTGTGACGGTCCCGGTTCAATCCCTCGCTTCCAGCCATATGCGCGCGCGCTCGAAATCCTTTGAGACGACGCCCTCGGCCAGCTTCTGCCCGACCACCGCGCCGAACTTGTAGCCATGGCCGGAGCAGGCGGAGACGATGGTGGCCTTGTCTTGCGTGGTCGCAAAGAAATGCTCGTCGGATGTGAAGGTGTAGGCGCAAGTGACCACATCGTCGACGCGGTATTCTTCGATCCGCGCGAAGGGCGGCGAGAAGTGGTTGCGGAGCGTTTCCCCTTCGCCCGGTGCAGGCGTCCTGTCGCGGTTCGGCGGCGCCTTGTATTTGTGAATGCCGGCGCCGAACTTCAGGCCCGTTCCCGCGACGGGAGGAAGGACATAGCCGTCGATCGGACCGCCCGGATCCAGAATGGCGGGACAGCGCTCCCACGCTTCGCGCAGGTCTTCCGGCGGGGTAAGATAGACGACGGCCGTGCGATAGGTGGTTAGGCTCTGCGCGAGCCCGGGAAAGAGCCCCAGCGTCCAGGCACCCGCCGTCACCACCACATGATCGCCGGTCAGCGTGCTGCCGTCCGCCAGCGTGACGGCCCCGGCCGCGGCATCGACGGACGTAACCTCTGCGTTTTCCCGTACGTTCGCGCCATTGGCGATCAGCCAGTCGCGCAGATCGGCGGCGATTTTCTGGCAGAGAAGCACGCCGCCCTCCTGGCTGACCGCGCCATAGCGGATGGTCGCCGGATCGATGAACGGATAGCGCTGCGCCGTTTCGGCCGGAGAAAGCTCCTCGAAGGGATAACCGCCCACCGCAAGGCCGTCCCGATAGACCTCGCCGCCGTCGCCCGGCTGCTGGGACAGCAGCATGAATCCCGTCTCGACCAGGTGCTTTCGGCCAATGTCGTCCCACATTTCGTCCCAGGCGGCATAGGCATCGCCGATGCGGCGCTGATATCCGCCCTGCCCGCCATAGGCGCGGCGGATAATGCGGTGCTGATCGCCGGAGGCCGACAGGGGATTGGGAATCGGCCCCTGTTCCAGAAGCGTGACCGGAATGCCGCGTTTCGTCAGCGCCCAGGCGGTTGAAAGACCGGAAATGCCGGCCCCGGCAATGAGTATCGTCATGAGAATTATCCTGCGGTGTGGAGCGCCAGATTAACGTCGCCATTGCCGGGCGCAAGGGACGATCTGCCGCAAAGCGTACATGCCGGATATGTGTTTCCAGCCGGGCTGGTTTGTGAGCAGGTGCTAAAAATTAGGCTTGAGTTCCGACCTTGCGAAATCCGCACCTGCGCAGGAGGGAAGGCTGCGACTGTGACAACTCAGTTGCGCGGCTTTACGCTGCCGCCGCCTCCTGACTGATTTCACGCCGGATGGTGATCGCCGCCTTATCCAGCCCGTTCTCCGAAACCCACAGCGGTTCGGCCATCAGCTTTTCGCCGGACAGGCCGAGTTCGGGAAACGCGAGCCCCATGGAATGCGCGACGGCCACCCGGTCACCCGGCTTCGGGTTCAATCCGCAACGGATCGTGCGGGTGCCCATCTTCAGGTGATGGGCAATGTCCCATTCCAGCACCACGCCGTCATGGCGGGTCACCACCCAGCAATGCATGTCGTCGCAGCCGCCGTTCTTTTCTTCCGGAAAGAAATACCCGGTGATGTAGCCCGCCTCGAAACCGGCGGCTCTCAGAGAGGCGATCAGATAGGTGTTGATGTCGACACAGGAACCTTCCGTGAGACCGCAGGAAAGGTGAGGGATCTCCTCGCAGCCGTCGGTGAACCGCGCGTCCGGATGGGCGTAGCGGAATTTCTCCGCCGCCGCGTTGACGAGGGCCTGGATGGCGGCATGCCCGTCGGGCGAGTCCCCGGAAATTCGGATTGCATCTTCCGCAAGCGCATGGGCGGCCCGGGTGAAACGGTTGAGGCGCGGGGTGAAGGCGGCATCGGGATAACCCGGTCCGCCGTCCCGGTATCTGTAGCGGACCGTGATCGGCTGCCCGCGCTCCGGCGTCACAAGGGCCGGCATCTGCCCCGTGGCGCATTCCCCGGTGAGGCAGAACGCCCCGCCGGAAATCTCGAACCGTACCGGCATCTGGTGCGGGGTCGGGATGCCGGTCGGGACCAGCAGCTTCCGGCAAGCATCCGGATGCGGCGCAACCGTTACCGTGACCTGGGTCTGCATTGAGGGAACCTGCCTAGATGACGAGTTGGAACAGAAGGCCGGAAAGCACGGCGCCGAAAAAGCCCAGCCCGAGATAGACGGCAAAGACCTGCGGCCTGACAAGCGACCAGACCGCCGCCATTGCCGGAATGGAACTGACGGCGCCGGCAATCATGAAGGCCATGGCGGCACCTGCGCTCATGCCCTGGTCCATGAGACCGGCAAGCAGCGGCGGTGCTACATAGCTGTTGAGATAGGCCGGCATGCCGACCAGAGCGGAAATGACGATGGCGCCAATCCCGTCGCCCCCGACGGCACTTGCGATCATGTCCGCCGGCACATAGGTGACCAGGGCCGCCTCCAGGACGTAAGCGAGCGCCAGCCACTTGACGAGAAAGCCGGCATTGGCCCTCAGTTCGGCAACGAACTTCTCCCGGCGTGTCCCCTCGTGCCAGAACTGCCAGACCGGACGCCCGGTCTGCGGTGACGCCCCGCAGCCGCTGCCGCCGGCAGAGGACGGTACCTTGACCGGATTGGCAAAGGCACCTGCCCGCATGGCCAGGGCAACCGCGGTGCCGCCCAGGAGCCCCAGCGTGACGGCGAAGGCCGCCTTGCCGATCGCGAAGGACCAGCCCAGAGCCCCCGCGGTAATCAAAAGCGTCGGCGGATCGATCAGCGGCGAGGACAGCCAGAAAGCCATGATGGCGGAAAGCGGCGCGCCGACTGCAAGCAATCCCGCAATGAAGGGGATGACCTCGCAGGAGCAGAACGGCGCGAGCCCGCCGAAGAGAGCCGCAAGGACGATCGCCTGCCTCTCCCGCCCCGCGAACGCCCTGCCGACATAGGCTTCCGCCCCGGCGGCCTTCAGCCAGGCGATCAGGGCAACCGCGAAGGCGATATAGGGAAGCGTACCGGCAAAGGCCTTGACGGCGAAGGTGACGAAATTCAGCGCTTCCGGCCGGTCGAAGATCAACACCAGCAGCGGTCCACCAAGCACGGTCGCCCAAGTCGAGAACAGATACTTGCGTCCCGGGATCGTCTTCCACCACGACGGTCCGGACGCGGGCGCCGCGCAGCAGGCGGACTTGGGCGCGCAGCAACTCGCCTCACCGGCTCCACCCGACGGGCTGAGCGTTTCCAGTGCATCAGTCATTTGCAATCTCCCTTTCCACGCCGGCCGCACCACTGGTATCCGTGCAGGTCTTCTCCTCGGCACAGCATTCCTTCAGGATGTAGCCGGCAAGGCTTTCCAGGTGATCGAAGGCGGCCCGGTTGATCACCGTCCGCCCGTCCTTTTCCTGGCTCACCAGCCCCGCGGACGACAGGAACCTCAGGTGATGCGCGAGCGTCGAGGCGGCCATGCCGGTGCGCGACTGGATGTCTCCGACCGTCAGCCCCTTCTGCCCCGCCTTCACCAGCGTCAGCACCACTTGCAGGCGGGCCTCCGAGCCCAGCGCGGCGAACCCTTGTGCGGCTTCTTCCAGATCCATTGTCGCCTCGAGTATAATATAACTATATTTCTGGTTATATAGTTATTTAGTGACGTGTCAATGCCGCAACCGGCCGCGCTTTTCGGGAGAGCGGAAAAAGGCACCGACACGTCGGATGAATGTGGTTGGAAACGCGGTCAGGAAGTCCGCGCTGTTGCGGCTACCGGCTTTGGCAAACCGGATCTGAGGCGATCAAGTCAGCGACAGCATTGAGTTCGCGCACCGGCTCCGCAACACCCGCCTTCGCTCCCCGCCGCAGCCTGTTCCAGGGCCGGTTTGCAACGGGCACGCCCTTCAGCGAGATGAACGGCGACGACACCTTCTTCCAGCCGCGGTCCGGACAACTGGTATATGCGCAACCCGCTGTTGCCATGGGCGAATTCGACATGCATCGGGCACTCGGCCAGAGCCTTTACCCGGCGGATGCTTTGCCGGACGATCGCGGAAAACTTGCCGACGGCCATGTGCTCCTCGCCCTGGCCGTCCAGCAGCTGAAGCGAAGCCTCGTCCCACTGGGCAACACGCGCGCCGCAGTCGATGCTGGTGATCCGGGCGTGCTTGAGCTCCGTTACGTGGTAGCCGTCACCGATAGGCCCTGCCTCGGTGTGAAAAACCAGCGGGGCGTCCGCAGGGAGCGCATTCAGGGATTCAAGAAGCTGATTCGGGGTCATGACCCTCTCCTTTCATTTCAATGATTCTTGAAATATACGAGATGACACAGAACGCAAGACATTTCAAGAAAGTTTGAAATATGAACGAAGCAGAAGCCCTGGCGGCCTTTTCGTCTCTCTCCAGCGCAACGCGATTGCGAATCCTCAAGCGCCTTGTGGCGGCCGGACCGGAGGGTCTGCCTGCCGGGGAAATCGCCGAGGCCGTGGGGGCAACGCCCTCGCGCACCTCGTTCCACCTGTCCAACATGGCCGAGGCCGGCCTGGTCATTGCCAGCCGGCAGTCGCGCCAGATCAGTTACCGCGTGGATTTTACTGCCATCGGCACCCTTGTCCGCTACCTCATGCAGGACTGCTGCAACAACAACGAGATCGTCCGCTCGTGCTGCCTGTCAGGCTCGGGATGTTAAGTTACGGGCTCATAAAATCGGATGCACTCGCGGCTCTGGAGCCGACTGTATTCAAGGCGCGAAGGCGCCGGAAGCCGGGCAGAACCTGCCCGGGAAGAGGTCGCACGGAAGCCGATAGTTGGTATGTCCTAAACTGAAGCTTCTGGGTAAAACACAGACTAATTCGCCTCACGCCCACGCCACAAAACGAACAACCACAAGAATCACAAATATCTGCATCACTACCAGTAAGAAAATCCGGAGAAAAACTTCAATTTTAAGAATAAACTGGATATAATTTTCATTGCGCTTACAAACGCTTCCCGCACTGCAGCGCACTGAAGATTGCCGCGGCATTCGCGTTGTCAGAAAAATTTTGCAAAAAAATTTTCCATGTTCTTACAATTGCTTACGGCATATCCTGCGCGCAAAGCACCGTCTTTCCCGCGGCAGCTGTTGAAATGAACCTGCCTTTTGTTAAGGTTGCGCCACTTTCAGGCATGAGGGTGTGCGCCGATCACGGCGGTCCGGTGAGGCTTTAAAATCGATTTACCGGCCCCTTTGATAGCCATCGGCTATCGCTTGCACATCTGCTGCCTGGTCCGGCACCCGGCCCCGTTCATTGGGCGCCGTAGTTTCCACCCCCGTGCACCTCGCACGATCGCCGGACTCAAAACGAGACAAGATCAGTTTTTCGCCGCCCCCACCGGGCGGTGTGAGAGCGTGCGCGTTCGGTTGGGGCTACCCAAGGGGCCCTTTGAAATCCGGTTGACGCTGCGCCGAACAACTAAAGGAGAAGCATGCCATGCAGGCAAAGCACGCGTCTGTTAACGCCGAGTTGCAGTTGGACGAGCAGGCCTATGGTCAGGACCCGATCGCGAACCGTGAAACGGACCTTTATCGCGGTGAGTACATCATGTCCTTCGTCGAGAAGTGGGATGAACTGATCGACTGGGACGCGCGTGCCGACAGCGAGGGCCAGTTTTTCATTGATATCCTGCGCGCCCGCGGCAAGGAGACCGTTCTCGACGTTGCCACAGGCACCGGCTTCCACTCCGTGCGCCTCACCCGCGCCGGCTTCAACGTCACCTCCGCGGACGGTTCGGCGGCAATGCTCGCCAAGGCTTTTGAAAACGGCCAGAAGCGCAGCATGATCCTGAAGACCGTTCAGGCCGACTGGCGCTGGCTCAACCGGGACATTCAGGGCAAATACGACGCCATTATCTGCCTCGGCAACTCCTTCACGCACCTGCATGACGAAAAGGACCGTCGCCGGGCACTTGCCGAATTCTACGCCGCCCTGAAGCATGACGGCATCCTGATCCTCGATCAGCGCAACTACGATTCCATGTTGGATCATGGCTATTCGAACAAGCACAAGTATTATTATGCCGGCGAAAAGGTGAAAGCCGAGCCGACCTATATCGACGAAGGTCTCGCCCGGTTCAATTACAGCTTTCCGGACGGCTCCGAATACACTCTCAACATGTGCCCGATCCGCAAGAACTACATGCGCCGGCTTCTGTCGGAGGCCGGTTTCGAGCGGGTGCGCACCTATGGTGACTTCCAGGAGAGCTACGCCGAAAGCGAGCCGGATTTCTTCATCCACATCGCGGAAAAATCCAGCCTGCACCTTGTGCGCTGGGGTGGTGCGACGACGGAAGACGGCAAGCAGGACATCCGGGAAGTCGCAGAAACCTATTATGACAGCGATGATGCGGACACGTTCTACAGCCACGTGTGGGGCGGACAGGACCTGCATATCGGTCTCTATGACGACTCTACCGACATCCGCACCGCGTCCGATCTCACGATCGACGAAATGGTGAAGATGCTTCCCAACCTCAACCAAAACGCCACCGTGCTGGACATCGGCTCGGGCTATGGCGGGGCCATGCGCAAGGTCGTGCGTGAAACCGGCTGCTCGGCCGTCTGCCTGAACATTTCCGACGTTCAGAACGACACCAACCGGCACCGGAACATTCAGCAGGGCTTTGCGGACAAGATCCGCGTCGTGCATGGCGCCTTTGAGGATGTTCCGGAAGAGGCGGCGAAATTCGAGGTCGTCTGGAGCCAGGACGCGATCCTGCACTCCGACCAGCGCCAGAAGGTGCTGGAAGAGGTGTACCGCGTGCTGAAACCGGGTGGGTACTTCATCTTCACCGACCCGATGCAGGCCGACGATGCGGATCCGGCTGCCCTCAAGCCGGTGTACGACCGCCTGCAGCTCAACAGCCTCGGCTCCATGCGCTTCTACCGGGAAGCCGCGCAGACGCTTGGCTTTGAAGTTGTCGAGCAGCGGGAAATGACCCATCAGCTGCGCACGCACTATTTCCGGGTGCGTGAGGGCCTTCTTGCCCAATACGACAAGCTGCGCAGCGAAGGCGCTTCGGCGGAGTATCTCGACAAGATGTCCCAGGGCCTTCTGAACTGGGTCGAAGCGGCCGATGCCGGCCAGCTCTCCTGGGGAATCCAGATGTTCAAGAAGCCGGACTGATCCACCTTCATTCACCTCACGTCCGACAGAGCGCGGCGGCCACCGGCCGCCGTGTCCGGACGTACAATTTCCACCAACAAGGAACGTGCAATGACACAAAGAACCTGGCTGTTCACCAGTGAATCGGTCTCCGAAGGCCATCCCGACAAGGTCTGCGACCGTATTTCCGACACCATCCTGGACGCCTTTCTGGCGGAAGATCCCCAGGCACGCGTGGCCTGCGAAACCCTGACGACGACCAATCACGTCACCATCGCCGGGGAAGTGCGCGGCCCGCAGAAAGTCATGGACGGAGTTGAAGACCTGGTCCGCGCCGCGGTGCGCGACATCGGCTACGAGCAGGACGGATTTCACTGGAAGACGATGGAAGTCGTCAACCGCCTGCACCAGCAGTCCGCCGACATCGCCATGGGCGTCGACGAAGGCGACAAGGGCGAGGAAGGCGCAGGCGACCAGGGCATCATGTTCGGCTATGCCTGCAACGAGACCGAAGAGCTGATGCCGGCACCGATCCTGCTGTCGCACAAGATCCTGCGGACCATGGCCGAAGCGCGCAAATCCGGCGCTGAGCCCGGCCTTGGACCCGACTCCAAGAGCCAGGTCACGCTGAAATACGAAAACGGCCGCCCGGCCGGCATCGACGCGGTTGTCGTCTCGACCCAGCACGGGGAAGACGTCACCCAGGACAACGTGCGCGAGATCGTCCTGCCCTTCATCCAGAACGCCCTGCCAGCCGGCTGGACGGTTCCGGAGGACCGGATCTACATCAACCCGACCGGCCGCTTCGTCATCGGCGGACCTGACGGCGATGCCGGCCTGACCGGCCGCAAGATCATCGTCGACACCTACGGCGGCGCAGCGCCCCACGGTGGCGGTGCATTCTCCGGGAAAGACCCGACCAAGGTCGACCGCTCGGCAGCCTATGCGTCCCGCTATCTCGCCAAGAACGTGGTCGCCGCCGGCCTTGCCGACAAATGCCTGATCCAGCTCGCCTACGCCATCGGCGTTCCCGAGCCGGTTGCCGTCTATGTGGACACGCAAGGCACAGGCAAGGTGGATGAGGTCGCACTGGGCGAAACTTTGCGGGAGATGGTTCGCCTGACGCCGCGCGGCATCCGCGAGCAGCTTGACCTGTCCAGGCCGATCTACGCCCGCACCGCCGCTTACGGCCATTTCGGCCGTGAGCCGGAAAAGGACGGTGGTTTCGGCTGGGAACGCACGGACATCGCCGACGACCTTGCCCGCCACTTCGGCGCCCGGGCGGACGCTGCAGAGTAAGCGCCTGTCCGTGAAAAATAACAAAGCGGCCTGTATCTGCAGGCCGCTTTTTTTGTCTTGTGCTAGGTGCCCGCACACCCCGCCGATACCGGTCGTTATTGCGCGGCGAAAATCTTGGAGACGGCGCCGAACTCAGCCGCTCTCGGAAACGGCCTGGGCGCCACCGTTCACCTGATCAATCCAGTCCTGCAGGTTGTAGTAGGTGGTGATGCGGGCGATCTTTCCGTCGCGGATTTCGAAGAAACTCCCGGCGGGAACCTTGTAGGTCTGGCCGTTTGCGGGCGGCAGGCCCTCGTCCGTGGTCAGATAGGTGCCGTGAACCACGTATTCCGCCGCGGCGCGCGTGCCGTCTTCATTGACGAACAGCACGATGTCGGACAGCCGCTCCTTGTAGCAGCGCGACATGTGCACGTTGAAGGACCAGAACTTGTCCTTGCCGACCCGGCGCCTGCCCTGATTGACATCGTGGACGAGGTCCTCGGCCACCAGGCTTTCCATCTTCTTGGTGTCGCCTGCATTGAAGGCCGCAAGATAAGTATCGATCAGGAAGCGTGACTGTTTGCCGGGCATGGTAACTCGCTGGTACGGGACACGTTTTTCACGCCCGAGTTTGCCTTCACGTTGTGTGCGACGCAAGGGCCATGCCTGAACTGGTTTTGGGAACGTCACCGGAACGCGGGCAGTAACCGCTCTCTCAACAAGACCTGTATACTGCAGCCCGAACTGTTGCAGAAACGCAACGAACTGTAACCCAAAAACAACAAATCGGCACGGAACGGGAATTTCCGGTTGCCACGACCGCACGGCTTGACGTATTAGCTCCGCCACCGATCGCTATACCGGCGCAGACATCAACGGCTCGGCTGTTTTCTGCCGCCCACATGATCCGGCCCTGCCGACTTCATGTACGGATGCTGCACGGCAAGATCGGATGCCAGCGCATGAAGTTCAAAGGTTGAACGCCGGATATATTGCCCGGAGGCAACAGGTTCGAGTCCTGTCATGTGCACCATTGGATAGCTCAATTGGGTAGAGCATCGGACATTTAATCCGAGGGTCGCGGGTTCGATCCCCGCTCCATCGTGCCGGCCGTCAAACGCCGGTAAGGCCTGTAAAGCCGCCAGCTTTGGGAGCTGTTTCAATTGGGGATCTGAAGAGGCTTGCGGAAGCCGGTTGAGCTGCAAGGCGTTTGCCATGCGCTCGTCCTGCCGACGTCGGGCGCTCTTGCCCGGTCTTATGCCAAGGCCGCACCGCTGACCTGCCGGAGCCGCCGGTTTTCGAACGGGCGCAACCTGCCTGTCCGCCGTAACGCCCTCTGGTTCAGGACCCGGCCTGAGCACTTGTGCTCTCTTCAGGTCTCACTGTTTTCGCCCCGCTCGCTCCGCAAGTGAGCGGATTTCTCCGACCCCCAACCGACATCAACCACGAAAGGAAAATCCAAGTGCATTAGCGCAATGGAAGGAACATCGAAATGAAGACTTTTCTCGACAAGATCCGCGGGCGCACCCGCGTGCTGATTTCTGAAAACGAACGGGCGGTTCACCTGGCCAAGGGTGAACTCCAGGGTATCCTCGGACCAGGTGAACACAGCCTCGCGACCATGCGCGGCACACTGGTGATCGAGCGTCACAACCTGGCACAGCCGCAGTTCCGGTCCGATTACGAGAAGGCTCTTTTCGACAAGCTGCCCGAAGTTGCGGAAAGGCACCTGACGGTCGTGCGGACGAAGCCGGGCGAAGTCGCCGTGCTGGAACGGGACAACCGCGTTCACACGGTCCTTGGGCCGGATGAGCGGCTTGTCCTGTGGCGTGAAGCCGGCCCGTGGACCTGGGAGCTGTTCGACACGGAGGCGGACCCGGAGCTGTCGCCGAAGCTGATGCGCCGGCTGGGCGATGCCCGGCAGACGCAGCAGTTCGTGATCGTTCCGGTTACCGAGGGCAGCGTGGCGCTCCTTCACATGGACGGCGTGCTGACCAAGGTGCTGGAGGCCGGCCTCCACGCCTACTGGAAGGCGGGCCGGACCGTGACGCAGCGGATCATCGACCTGAAGCGGCAGAGCCTGGACGTCACCGGTCAGGAAGTGCTGACCCTCGACCGTGTCACGATCCGGATCAACCTGTCCGCGGAGTACCGCGTGGCTGATCCGGTGAAGGCCGCAACCGAGGTCAAGGACTTCGCCGACACGCTGTACCGGGCGCTGCAGCTGGTGTTCCGGCAGCACCTTGGCGCGCTGAAGCTCGACCAGATCCTTGAACGCAAGGGCGAGGTCAACGCCGAAGCCGCCGACAAGATCAGGGCCGACATGGCCATGATCGGTGTCGAGGTGTCCGACATCGTCCTGAAGGATGTCATCCTGCCGGGCGAAATGCGGGAAATCCTCAACAAGGTGGTCACGGCGGAAAAGGAAGCCGAAGCCAACGTGATCCGGCGCCGGGAAGAAACGAACGCAACCCGTTCGCTTCTGAACACGGCAAAGGTCATGGCCGAAAACCCGGTCATGCTCCGGCTGAAGGAACTGGAAGCGCTTGAATCCATCGCCGCAAAGGTGGATCGCCTGACGATCCACAACGGAACCGGCGGCCTGATGAACGACCTCGTCAGGCTGCGGGACGAAAGCGCGGCCTGAACAAGAACCGGACGGCGCGGACACCCTCCGCGCCGTTCACCTTTCTGGGCGGCAACATCCGCCACGGGAGCTTTGACGAATGGTCTTGTCAGGAGCGCGCCCTTGCTGGGTGCCCGACTGCCCAGCTCATCGCTTGAGCGCCTGTCCGAAGTATTTTTTAAGAACTGATGACCTTATGAAAACAGACATTTCCAAACGCATGTCTTTCTGGCTCCGCCACCGGCCGGAGGACGCCGGGATTGAACTCACGAAAGACGGCTGGGCCGACGTTGGCGAGCTATTGCGCGCTTTCAGGGAGACGGGTCTTGCCTGCCGCCGCGAACACCTTGAGCGGGTGGTCGAGACCAACGACAAGCAGAGATTCGAATTTTCAAAGGACGGCACGATGATCCGCGCGCGGCAGGGACATTCCGTCCGGATCGACCTCGGGTTGGAGCCTTCCGAGCCCCCCGCCCGCCTGTTCCATGGAACGGCTCACCGGGCTCTACCGCTCATCCTGAAGGAGGGTCTCAAACCCATGAACCGGCACCATGTGCATCTGTCGTCCGATTTCGAAACCGCAGTCAAGGTAGGAGCCCGGCACGGAAAACCCGTCGTTCTGCAAATCGCGACGTGCCCCATGGGGCTCGCCGGCCATGTCTTCTACCGAACGGAGAACGGCGTCTGGCTGACGGATGCCGTGCCGGCAAAGTATCTCACTCCCGCGCCGGAATGACGGCATTTGGGGCGCGACCGGAGCCAGCAGTCCGCCGGGCGGATCAGCCCCAGGACCGGCCCGCCGTTTTTTCCTTGCCGAAGAGCAGCCGCTCCAGGCTCAGCGGACCGGGGCCGGCCGCGGCCAGGAAGAGAAAGATGAAGCAATAGAGAATGGCTTCCGCACCGCCATTGAGCAGCGGATGGAAGCCTTGCGGTGCGTGGGCGAGGAAATAGGCGGCAGCCATGGTTCCGGATGCCAGGAACGCCGCGGGCCGCGTCAACAGGCCGACCGCGATCAGGGCTCCGGCGACCAGTTCGACCAGCCCGGCAACACCACCCATGCTCATCACGGAAGTCCCGGCAAAGTCGCTGGGCGGAAAACCCAGATACTTGGCCGTCCCGTGTTCGAGAAACAGAAGACCGCTCACAATGCGCAAAAGGCTTTGAAGGTAAGGTGCCACCTTGTTGTAAAAGCTCATTCTTTTCCTCGATCAAACTTATGGACAAGCCGCTTCGGATCACCACTTCAGATTGAAGAAGTTCGCCCACACTATACAAATCGTCATTGCTGACAAGACCATATACCTTCCCCGAGACACGCTTCCTGAGGGCCGAGCCAGCCTGGAACGGTCGCTCGCTCCTATCGGGAAACGCGAAAAGTGTGACGTAACAGCATTGACTAAAATTGCCCCACCCGTGAAGATTTTGCCCAGTGTTTCACAGGAGTTGGTCTTTCCATGAAGTTCCCTGCCGCCCGACTGACCGATATGCATACCTGCCCAAGCTGTGCGGGTGTGCCTGCGCCGATTGCTTACAAATGTGCCTATTCCGTGCTGACGGGCAAGATGCCTCAAGCCCGCGTCACCGACTTGTGCGTTTGTCTCGGCCCCCCGCCGCCGGTCGGCGGCGACCCGATCGTTACAGGAGCCTGGACCGTGCTGGTCGAAAAGCTGCCGGCGGCCCGCATGACTGACCTGACACTGAAGGGCGGGGCAATCGTTAGTGGATTTCCGACAGTGCTGATCGGAACATCCGGCTGAGGTGGCGCAGGTGCCGGTGGGCGGCCCGGCTGCCGGAGGCGGGCCAGCAACTCATTCGCGCAAAACCTGGGGCCCTACTATGGATCGGCGCCGGGTCCGGTCCGGCCTGCCATGTATCGACCTCACAAGCGCGCTTAAGAAGAGGCAGCTGCAATGTCATCGGTCACCAGTCAGAACAATGACATCACACTTACGGCACGGTTCACCGGGGAAGGCCATTCGCTCCTGCTCTCCTATCGGGTAACGAACGATACCGGCGGGACGGTCTACCTCTTCGACATGGTGCACGCGGACTATGACGGATCGGTTTATCCGCTGGTCGATCCGTGCTATGCCACGATCGAAGGCGGTCAGCTGGTTCTCAGCCGTCAAGTCATTCCCGTGCCCGACGGCATGCGGGTCGAGACGGTCAATATTCCCTTCGTAACCGCCATCAAGCCGGGCCATTCCGTCGACAAGACCGTCAGGCAAGTGCAGCCGGTTTTTCCCTGGACGCCCTACACCGACACTGACAACATCCCGCCGGCCCGGGGCACGCAACCCATGAACGCGTATTTCCGGATCGGCTATTTCGTCGGAGCGGACGGCACAAGCGCACTGGCAAAACCGGTCCCCACGGACCAGGGAACCCTTGCCTCGTTCGATTCCTTCCCCTTCGAATCCCAGAAAACCCTGATTACCGGCCCCCTCGGGACGCTTGACATCTATGATATGCCGTGAACAAGGGTTCGGTTTCTCCTTCCAGGTGAGCCGGACACCTCAGACGTCCGGTCAGAACCCCGACAGACCCCGCTCCGCCCATTCGCCGGGCGGGATCGGCTGTCCGATCCTGAAATCGAACTTCTGAACCCTGGTCACATCTCTGTCCGTCTCGCAGCGGAAGGCGACATCGTACCATCTGCCGCCGGAGCGGAACGCGGCCCTGGCCGGTTCCAGCACATTGCCGTTTCTCGGGCGGAAGGTCGGCAGGAGTTCGGGCGGTTGCGGACTGGTCACCGTCAGCTGCGCGCGCAGTTCCGTCATGCACAACAGGTTCAGCCTCTCGCCGGGCGGCATTCCCCTCATGGCGGTTTGCGCCCGTGGGTCACTCAGAATGTTCTCGGAAAAGAGTTCGCGCGCCGAGAGCATGCCTGCCGCCGCTCCGCCGCCACCCGGGCTTGCCGCTTCTTCAGTGGCCGGAGGCGCTGACGGCCGGGCGGGTTTCGGAGCAGGCCGGACCGCCGTCACGATCGGACCGACGGTGCCGAAATCCTGTGCCGGCGCCTCCCCATCCACGGGCCCCTCCTCCACCTGCTCGTCGGCAGTGTCCGCCTCTGCTTCCGTCTCCGCGCCGGATTGAAGCTCAGGGTTTTCCTCGGGTTCAGACACTTCGTCGGCAACGGCGACGTCCTGCCCGTCCGGCCGTGCCGGGTCAGGTTCTTGCGGGGCCGGTTCATCGGAAGTATCGGGCACAGCCTCCGCGATCACCTCTTCTTCGGCGGCCGGCACTTCCTCCGCCGTCTCTTCTTCGACCGTCTCTTCTTCGGGGGCCTGCGGTCCGGTGTCCTCTTCGCCGAACTCTTCCACCGGCTGCATCACCGGTGCCTCGCTTGGGGCCGGCGGCTCCTGAGCTTCGGCTTGCTCGGCCGGCGGGGGCGCCGGCACGGGTGCCTCCGGTTCGGCCTCTTCGGGCTGAACTTCTTCCGGCTCCGGGATTTCGGTCTCCTCGGTCCGCGGTTCCGTGTCGGGCACCAGTTCCACTTCGATCGGGTCGACCGGCGGCTCGGGCACCGAGAGCTGGAAATTGGTCACCAGCACCACGGCGACGAGGACGTGGAGCAACAGCGAGACGGCGAGACCCGCTGCCAGAAACCGCCGTTCGGAATAACGCGCCTCTTCCATCGGCTCTTGCTTAGCTGCGATTAGTGCCAAAATGGAGGCCTTGAATCTGAAAACGCCTGCCGTTCTAGAACAACAGGCCCCAATAAAAAACCCGGCAGAGGCGCCGGGTTTAACTTGCTGACGAAGGACTTCCTCTCCCTCTTCATCCCGGCCAAGCGCAGCGCGAGCCGGGATCGGAGAGCCAGGAAGTCTTCCTCTTCCATCTGACAGACCTCAGCTCACCGGTCCCGGATCTCCCGTCCGGAATGACGACCTGAAGGTTTCTAAGTAGCCTGAACCCGGCACTGGAGCCGGGTTCATTCTGTTTCTGTCTTGGCGTCCGGTCAGCGGCTTAGCTGTCCAAGAAGGAGCGCAGTTTGCGCGACCGGCTCGGGTGCTTCAGCTTCCTGAGCGCCTTGGCCTCGATCTGGCGGATACGTTCGCGCGTGACCGAGAACTGCTGGCCGACTTCCTCCAGCGTGTGGTCGGTGTTCATGCCGATGCCGAACCGCATTCTGAGGACACGTTCCTCGCGCGGGGTCAGCGATGCAAGCACGCGCGTCGTCGTCTCGCGCAGGTTCGACTGGATGGCCGCATCGATCGGCAGGACAGCGTTCTTGTCCTCGATGAAGTCGCCCAGGTGCGAATCCTCCTCGTCGCCGATCGGCGTTTCCAGGGAGATCGGCTCCTTGGCGATCTTCAGGACCTTGCGGACCTTTTCCAGCGGCATCTGCAGCTTTTCGGCCAGCTCTTCCGGGGTCGGCTCGCGGCCGATCTCGTGCAGCATCTGGCGCGAGGTACGCACGATCTTGTTGATCGTCTCTATCATGTGCACCGGAATGCGGATCGTGCGGGCCTGGTCGGCGATCGAACGGGTGATCGCCTGCCGGATCCACCACGTCGCATAGGTGGAGAACTTATAGCCGCGCCGGTACTCGAACTTGTCCACCGCCTTCATCAGGCCGATATTGCCTTCCTGGATGAGATCCAGGAACTGCAGGCCGCGGTTGGTGTATTTCTTGGCAATGGAGATCACGAGACGCAGGTTCGCCTCGACCATTTCCTTCTTGGCGATGCGCGCTTCGCGCTCGCCCTTCTGCACCATCGCGACGATGCGGCGGAACTCGGTGATTTCAAGGCCCGTCTCGGTCGCCAGCGTCTGGATGTCCTGACGCAGCTCGCGGACGGTTTCCTTTTCCTTGGCAATGAAGTTCTTCCACCCGCGGGTGGACAGGTTCGCCACCTTGCGCAGCCAGTTCGGGTCGAGTTCGGCCCCCTGATACTGCTTCAGGAAGTCGGTACGGTCGACATTGTAACTGTCGGCAAGACGCAGGAGACGGCCCTCATAGCCCATCAGCCGCTTGTTGATGTCATAGAGCTGGGCCACCAGAGCGTCGATACGATTCTGGTTGAGCGACAGGCTCTTCACATCGACGATGATGTCTTCCTTCAGCTTCTTGTAGCGGCGCTCCTGGCTGGGCGACAGCGTCTTGTTCGCCAGCTTGTTCTCCACCAGCTGGTCCTGCAGGCGGCGCAGCTTCTTGTAGTTGTCGGCGATATTGTCGAAGGTCAGCAGAACGCCCGGCTTCAGCTCGGCTTCCATGGCAGACAGCGAAACGTTGGATTCGAACTCGTCGTCATCCTCATCGTCCCCGTCCTCGGAGCTCTCGCTTTCATCCGGCATGTCGCTTGCCGCAGGCTCGGCGCGGGTGCCCGGCGCCACGTCGTCATTGGCAACGGCCGGGCCTGCCTTGGCATCGGGACCGGCATAGGTCGCCTCAAGGTCGATAATGTCGCGCAGCAGCACCTGTCCGTCATTCAGCTCGTCGCGCCAGATGATGATTGCCTGGAAGGTCAGCGGGCTTTCGCAGAGACCCGCGATCATCGCTTCGCGGCCGGCTTCGATCCGCTTGGCGATCGCGATCTCGCCCTCGCGGGAGAGCAGCTCGACGGAGCCCATCTCGCGCAGATACATGCGCACCGGATCATCGGTCCGGTCCGCCGGCTCCTTGGTGGTCGTGGTCTTGGCCACCGCGCTGGGGCTTGCCGCGACCAGCTCGCCGCCGTCGACCTCGTCCGGAACCTCATCGGCGTCTTCGGAATCGATCACGTTGATGCCCATGTCGGAGAGCATCGACATGGTGTCCTCGATCTTCTCGGAGGACACCTGTTCGGAGGGCAGAACTTCGTTCAACTCGTCATAGGTGACATAGCCGCGCTTCTTGGCGACCTTGATCATCTTCTTGACAGCGGCATCCGACAGGTCCAGCAGCGGACCATCCGGACCGTCCGCGCTCTGCTCCTGAGTGTCGTCTGCTTGTGTCGCTTTGGCTACCATTTCGTGCTCCAGTTCGCGGCCCGTGCGGCCGCGCAGCGCCCCTGATTTAGCTTCAATCCAATTCGATCCCGGCGCCCCGGCATCGCTTTCGCGGCGGCGTCCGAAAGAATCAACTTGCGATTGGTTTGTAAGCCGTGTCCCTTAAGTCCCAATTAACCGTACTCGAGTCGATATCGTGATTTTCAGCATCGACGAAGCACGCGGTCATTCTCATTCCCATTCGAAAAGCGAATACGGAAGCGATATTCAAACGGGTTCGCAGCTCTTTTTAGACTATTGGCCGCTAGCAGGCTTAAAGGCTACGGCGCGCGAGGCTGCAAACCTCCTATTTAGCTCGACGCCCACGATTCGCAAGAGCGATTCGTGATTGGTCAATTGGAAAACGCACTTTTTACCAGCCTGAGCACAGTTTAATCGTAAAAAATCCGGATGCTCAAGCTTTTCCGCCGATCCTGCGCGCCTGTTCGCGGTGAGAATTAAGCCTCTGGCGAAAAAAGGATCTCCGGTTTTGCCCGTAGCCCCCGCGATCTCAATGCACCGCGGCCGCCGCAGGCGGTGCCGTTCTGATCTTCTTTGCCCGTTCCGCAAGCTCGGCCTCGTCGCGCGCGCATTCCTCGCGCCGTCTGCTGAGGTCCTGCGTCAGCGCCTGAATGCGCCGCCATGAATGCTCGTCAAGCTGCTCATCGGCGCTGGCAAGCTCGGTGGAAAGCTCGGCCTCGAGCGCGTTCAATTCTAGAAGATCGAGAAAATGCAGGAAGGCCGCCTCGACGAAATCCTCCGGCGGATTGGACTTCAACAGCGGAAACCGGTGGTTCAGCACAAAGAACTCGGCTTTCTTCTGCTCCTGAAGGCCGATCGTTTCCAGCAGCATCTCATGCATGATGTCGCGCAGCGGCTCATCGAGGGAACTCGTCAGGTCGGCGACCGGCGTCGCTTCCAGGTCGTCGACGATCCGGCACAGCACGTCGCGCAGGCGCAGATGCAGTTCGTTGCCAAAGGGCAGCCTGGAAAAACGTTCGAAATTCCGGTCAAGCAGATGCGGATAACGCACGCTGAGACCGAGCAGCAGCCGCTCCATGCCGAAATCATCGCTCGCCGCGACCCGTTCGCGGGCGGTGCCGGGGAACGAAAGGTTTTCCGAGCCCTTTCTGCCGTCCCGCCTGGAAGACCGCGCCTGCTCGAAGAAGAGGTTCGACAGCTTGAAGCGCAGGTCGAGCTGATAGCGCCGGCGCACCCGTTCGTCGCGGATGGTGCCGATCAGATCGTCAAAGCGCTTTTCAAGAGCCGCCTTGCGTTCCGGCGTATCGAGCCGGGAAACGGAGATTTCCCGGTCCCACACCACGGCGAACAGCGACTGCGCCCTGCCAACCTCGGCGTGGAACCCCTCCAGCCCGCGCTGCCTGACGAGGTCGTCCGGATCCATGCCGTCCGGCAAAAAACAGAACTGGAAGGAATAGCCGCTCTTGAGGACCGGAAAGATCCGGTCGATTGACCGATGCGCCGCCGAAACACCCGCCGCGTCACCGTCGAAGCAGATCACCGGTTCGGGAGCGAATTTCCACAGCCGGACGACCTGCTCTTCGGTAAAGGCCGTGCCGAGCGAGGCGACCACATGGCGAATGCCCGCCTGCCACAGGGCAATGGCATCGAGATAGCCTTCCACGATGACCGCCTCACCGGTCTTGAAGGCAGGCTCCCGCGCCCGGTGGGCGTTGAACACCATGGCCCCCTTGTGAAACAGCGGCGTTTCCGGGGAGTTGAGGTATTTCGGCTGCCCGTCCGGCAGAAGCGTGCGCCCGCCGAAGGCCACCACCCTCCCCTTGTCGTCTTGAATCGGGATCATCAGCCGGCCGCGGAACCGGTCATAGGAGGGACGGCCGTCATCCGGCTTGATGAGGAGCCCTGCCTCGATCATTCCCGCTTCCGTCACATCCCTTGCGGCCAGATAGGATTTCAGGGCGTCCCGGCTGTCGGGCGCAAAGCCGAAGCGGAATTCGCCAAGGGTTTCCGGATCAAGTCCGCGCTTTGCGGCATAGGCCCGCGCCTCCGCCCCGCGCGGCCCGGCAAATTCGGCCTGAAAGAACCGCGCGGCCATTTCGCAGATCTCCGCGAGGCCGGCACGCCTTTTCTCCCGCCGCGCAGCTTGTGGATCCGGCGCCGGCAGCGCAACGCCCGCCTGCTCGGCAAGCCTTTCCACCGCTTCGGGGAAGCTCAGGCCTTCGGTTTCGCACACAAAGGTGAAATGGTCGCCGGAAGCACCGCAACCGAAGCACTTGTAGCGGTTGCGCCGGTCGTCGACGTGAAAACTCGGGCTCTTTTCCTGGTGAAACGGGCAGCAGGCCCAGAAATCGCCCTTGCCCGGTTGCGTCTTTCGCCGGTCCCAGTTTACCCGTCGGCCGACGATGTCCGACAGGGAGAGCCGGGCGCGGATTTCATCGAGAAGGCGCGGTTCGAAACGCATGGAACGCGGATGGCCCTTGATACTTCAGTGAATGGACAGATCACCTCGCAGCGTCGCCGCCGCCAGGAAGATCCGACAAAATAGAGCCTCTTGTCGGTCGGCGCCAGTCTCTCTCACCGGGCGAACCGCGATTGCCGCAAGACCTGTCAGGAAAGGTGGGCTGGCGCCGAAGCTCAACCCTTGCCCGCGTCGTCCGATCCCTCGGCGGACGGTCCGGCGCCTTCGCTGCGCAGCATGTCCTTGAGGAAGCAGGAAGCCTGGACAAAGTCCATTTGCCCCGGATAGCGCGTCTTCAGTTCACTCATGCACCGGCCGATATCGCGCAGGCCCCGGGCATTGATGTCGTTGACCGTCGCCTCGCAAATGGCCTTGGTTTCGTCCTCGCTGAACTGCGCCGGCAGGAACTCGCGGATGATTTCCTGTTCGGCACGTTCCTGTTCGGCCAGGTCGAGCTGGCCGCCGCTTTCGAACTCGATGGCGGAGCTTTCCCGTTGACGAACCATTTTCTGAAGGATTTCGACGACTTCGATTTCGTTGACGCCGTCCTTGCCGTTTTCCCTGGCAGCGGATTCACGATCCTTCACGGCGGTCTGGACCAGGCGCAATGTCGCGCACCGGCGCTTGTCGCCTTCATCCTGCGCCGCCTTCAAGGCAGCATTGATTTTCTCGCGCATAGCTTCGCGCATGATTATACTACCCCCTGCCGCACTGAGGCATGATGCACTGGGCACCTGTAGCTATCTCTCAGCCAAGCCATTGAATTTTAAAGAGCTTTTTTAAGCGGATCAATATTGACGATCCCAGTCGCTTCCCATAGAGTCCCGCGCTTGATGCAGACGGCCAATTGCGGGTTCATTCGCCCCGATCCAGGCGCCTTTCTGCAGCGCATGATGTCACCAACAAACTCTGGAAACAAGACATGACGACTGCAGACGCATGGTCACAGCCCCCGGCGACCGCCCTGCTTGTGCTCTCCGATGGCAGTATTATCGAGGGGCAAGGCCTCGGCGCCACCGGTCAAGCTGTTGGTGAGATTTGCTTCAACACCGCCATGACGGGCTATCAGGAGATCCTGACCGACCCGTCCTATTGCGGCCAGATCATTACGTTCACTTTTCCTCATATAGGCAATGTGGGCACCAATGACGAGGACATCGAAACCGTCAATATGGCTGCGGACAGCGGTATCCGCGGCGTGGTTCTGGCGGCAGAGATCACCGATCCGGCCAACTACCGGGCCGCGAAACATTTCGACGTCTGGCTGAAAAGCCGCAACATGATCGGCATCAGCGGCGTGGACACGCGCGCCCTGACCGCCCTGATCCGTGAGAAGGGTGTGCCCAACGGCGTGATCGCGCATGCGCCGGACGGCAAGTTTGATGTGGATAGCCTCAAAACGGCTGCCGCCAACTGGCCCGGGCTCGTGGGAATGGACCTCGCCAGGGAGGTCTCCACCACCCAGTCCTTTCCCTGGACGCAGACCACGTGGAAATGGGACCAGGGCTTCGCAGAGCAAACGGGCGGCAAATACAAGGTCGTCGCGATCGACTACGGCATCAAGCGCAACATCCTGCGCCTGCTGACGGAAGCCGGCTGCGATGTTACCGTACTTCCCGCCACCGCCACGGCCGAGGAAGTGCTGGGGCACAAGCCCGACGGCGTGTTCCTGTCCAACGGTCCGGGCGACCCGGCCGCAACGGGCGCCTATTCGGTCGGCACGATCCGCAAGGTCGTCGAGACCGGCGTGCCGACCTTCGGCATCTGCCTCGGCCATCAGATGCTGGCCCTGGCCCTTGGCGGCAAGACCGTCAAGATGCACCAGGGGCACCATGGCGCCAATCATCCGGTTTTCGACCACACGACCGGCAAGGTCGAGATCACCTCGATGAACCACGGTTTCGCCGTCGATGCCGACAGCCTTCCGGAAAATGTCCAGCAGACCCATGTCTCGCTGTTCGACGGGTCCAATTGCGGCCTCGCGATGAAGGACAAGCCGGTCTTTTCCGTTCAGTACCACCCGGAAGCCTCTCCGGGGCCGCGGGATAGCCATTACCTGTTCAAGCGGTTCACCGACATGATGGAGTCTGCCGACGCGGCCTGACGTGTTCCGCTGCAATAAAAGAAACCCCGGACTGCGGCCTGCAGTCCGGGGTTTCTTTTACGCTGTCCGTCTTTTCTGCTGATCAGCCGATCAGTTCATCGAAGTCCGACAGGATGTTTTCCACTTCCGCGAGTTGTTCGTCCAGCATCTGCTTTTGTTCAACAAGGATTTCCTGCTGACTTCTGCAGATTTCCTGGATTTCCCTGAACTGGTCCTGGCGATTTGCATTGCTTTCCACCAGTTTTATGACCCTGCGGATCTCCGCCAGCGTCAGGCCGATCTTCTTGGCCTGCAGGATGACGCGCATTCGCGAAACGTCCCGGGCGCCGTAGAAACGGCGAGCGCCTTTGCGCACGGGATTGAGGAGACCCTTCTCCTCATAGAAACGCAAGGTCCGCAGGGTTACATCGAACCGCTCGGACATTTCGGAAATCGCAAGAGCGCGATCATCCAGCACAACGTTCTGTCCCGGGCCGGCAATATCCGGCACCGCGACAATTTTGGCAGCTGTATTGTTCATGCTTTTAAGCCCGATCTTATCTTTATTTACTCCAAATCTGGCGTGTATTCTTGCGACGCTTCCAACGTCCTGGTCCCACTACCAGGCCGTCAGGTCCCACTAGCTCCGCAAAGCGACCTCTGTAGCTTCAAGCATAGTGCTCACGACTGCAGAAGCCCCGAACGCCAAACTCACATTGACACTAAGCGCTAGACTAATACACCGAATTGACAGTTAAAATCTACGCCAAAAACGGAATTATTATCCAGATTACGCAGAAGTTTGAGGTCCTATGAGCCGAAAACTCGAGAATCAGCAGCAAGATCGCACAACTATAAATAACTTTCGCAAGGCATTTACAATACACTCTTCTAGTAAGATTGATTATCGATAATTCAAGGCGAACAAATAGACTTGTAAAAAACACGCAATCGGTCAGCGGATTTTCCTATTCCGACAATATCGCTTGTTTTTCCTCCGACAGTTCCTGAAACTTATTGCAGAGCCTGCAAGGTCTATACGTCCCAGGTGTCACGGAGCACCTCAAATACTTTTCTCATGTTCATTTAAGTAGATAGAAAGCACCCCGGGAATTACACGCACTGCGTGTATCCGCCTTGCGCTAACCATGAGTCCGCATTTGGTTAAATCCACAGGCTGAAACCGGCCTGCAGACACGGACGTGAACACCGGGGCAAGACCGCCGACGCAACTATCGCACAAAAAGAGCACATTGTGCACTTCCCGATTGACAATCGGACATTCAGGTTATTTGTGTCTGGATCGTCGACGGGTGCTCTCCCGACCCGAACTGAAGGGAACCAAGGTATTCCGGAACAATAGTAAATGGCCGAATCAAAACCAAAGAACTCCGGGTCCGCCATGACCCCGCAGCAGTTTCGCCACTGGCGCCGGAAACTCGGATTGAAACAGAAGGACGCCGCCGAACAACTCGGATTGAAGAAGCGCATGATCCAGTATTATGAGAAGGGCAATCGCGACGGCCGGCCCGTCGAAATACCCAAGTCCGTGCGCCTGGCCTGCTATGCTCTGACCGAGGGCGTGGGCGATTTCGACGGTCAGACCACGATGCCGCTGGCCCTCGAATCGCCCGATAAGGAATAAACTGCGCATTGCGGCCAATAAAAACGCCGCCATGATGTCCGCCCGGGGTTTCCTAGCGCTTCGCTTTTCCCTATAAGACGCGCTCAGCCAATACTGTCATTCACTTCAACACCAGAGCCAAACCGAATAGCGGCCCCCGCTTATCCGGATTGGCCGCTGCGAGCCGCGAGCCGAGATGCCAAAACGCACAGATATCTCTTCCATATTGATCATTGGTGCCGGTCCGATTGTCATCGGCCAGGCCTGCGAGTTCGACTATTCCGGCACCCAGGCCTGCAAAGCTCTGCGCGAAGAAGGTTATCGCATCATCCTGGTGAACTCCAACCCGGCAACCATCATGACGGACCCGGAGCTCGCCGACGCCACATACATCGAACCGATCACGCCCGAACTCGTGGCGAAGATCATCGAAAAGGAACGCCCGGACGCCCTGCTGCCGACCATGGGCGGACAGACGGCGCTCAACTGCGCGCTCGATCTGCAGGAGATGGGCGTCCTGGAAGAGTTCGGTGTCGAGATGATCGGCGCGCGGGCCGACGCAATCGAAAAGGCCGAGGACCGGGAAAAATTCCGCGCCGCCATGGACGCGATCGGCCTGGAAAACCCGCGCGCCTTGATCGCCGCCTCACCACCCATCCGCGGCGCGAACGGCAAGATCACCGGCTACGACCGGAACGCGGGCTACCTGGAGGCCATGCGCGCCCTCGATGAGATCGGCCTGCCGGCCATCATCCGCCCGGCCTTCACGCTCGGCGGCACCGGCGGCGGCGTTGCCTACAACCGGGAAGAATACGAAACCATCGTCCGCTCCGGTATCGACGCCTCACCGGTCGGCCAGGTGCTGATCGACGAGAGCCTGCTCGGCTGGAAGGAATACGAGATGGAAGTGGTCCGCGACAAGGCGGACAACTGCATCATCATCTGCTCGATCGAAAACATCGATCCGATGGGTGTCCATACGGGCGATTCCATCACCGTCGCGCCGGCCCTGACGCTGACGGACAAGGAATACCAGATGATGCGCGACGCCTCGATTGCGGTGCTGCGCGAAATCGGCGTCGAAACCGGCGGATCGAACGTCCAGTTCGCGGTCAATCCGGAGACCGGCCGCCTCGTCGTGATCGAAATGAACCCGCGCGTCTCGCGCTCGTCGGCGCTCGCCTCCAAGGCGACCGGCTTCCCGATCGCCAAGATCGCGGCCAAGCTTGCCGTCGGCTATACGCTGGACGAGCTGGAAAACGACATTACCGGCGGCGCCACACCGGCCTCCTTCGAGCCGACCATCGACTATGTGGTCACCAAGATCCCGCGCTTTGCCTTCGAGAAATTCCCGGGCTCCGAAGCGACGCTGACCACTGCCATGAAGTCGGTCGGCGAAGTCATGGCCATCGGACGCACGTTCAAGGAAAGCCTGCAAAAGGCGCTGCGCGGCCTGGAAACCGGCCTCAACGGCCTCGACGAGACCGAGATCCCGGGCCTCGACCAGGGCGACGACAGGAACGCGTTGCGCGCCGCCGTGGCCATCCCGACGCCCACCCGTCTGCTCAACGTCGCCCAGGCCATGCGCCTTGGCATGAGCGTGGAGGAAATCAACCAGGCCAGCGGCATCAACACCTGGTTCCTGGATCAGATCGCCGATATCGTGGCCACGGAAGCCAAGGTGCGCAAGATCGGCCTGCCGCAGGATGCGGTAAACCTGCGCAAGCTGAAGGCCATGGGCTTTTCCGACGAACGCCTGGGAAGCCTCGCCGGCGTGGATGCGAACCATGTGGTCAAGCTGCGCAAGGAACTGGATGTTCATCCTGTCTACAAGCGCATCGACACCTGCGCCGCCGAATTCGCCTCCCCGACCGCCTACATGTATTCCACCTATGAAGCCCCCTTCATGGGCAAGCCCGCCTGCGAGGCCAATCCTTCCGACAGGAAGAAGGTCGTCATCCTGGGCGGCGGTCCCAACCGGATCGGCCAGGGCATCGAGTTCGACTATTGCTGCTGCCATGCCGCCTTCGCCCTCGAAGACGCCGGGTTCGAGACCATCATGGTCAACTGCAATCCGGAAACTGTTTCGACCGACTACGACACGTCCGACCGGCTCTATTTCGAGCCGCTGACGCCCGAAGACGTCCTGGAAATCATCCGCAAGGAAAACGAAAACGGCACGCTTCACGGCGTCATCGTGCAGTTCGGCGGCCAGACGCCGCTCAAGCTGGCCCAGGCCCTCGTCAAGGCCAACGTCCCGATCCTCGGCACCTCGCCGGACATGATCGACCTTGCCGAAGACCGCGACCGGTTCGCGAAACTGCTGGACAAGCTCGGCCTGAAGCAGCCGGAAAACGGCATTGCCTATTCGGTCGAACAGGGCCGCCTGATCGCCGGTCAGCTGGGTCTGCCGCTTGTTGTCCGCCCGTCCTACGTTCTGGGCGGCCGCGCCATGCAGATCATCCGCGACGAAGAAGGGCTGAACTCCTATCTGCTCGGCACCCTGCCGGAACTTGTTCCCGGCGAAGTGCGGGCCAAGTACCCGAACGACAAGACCGGCCAGATCAACACGGTCCTGGGCACCAATCCGCTGCTCTTCGACCGGTACCTGGAAGGCGCGATCGAGGTTGACGTCGACGCGCTCAGCGACGGCAAGGACGTTTTTGTCTGCGGCATCATGGAGCACATCGAGGAAGCCGGCATCCACTCCGGTGACAGCGCCTGTTCCCTGCCGCCCTTTTCGCTTTCCGAAGACCTGATCGAGGAACTCAGGCTCCAGACGAAGGCTCTGGCGCTGGCGCTGGAAGTCGGCGGTCTGATGAATGTGCAGTATGCCATCAAGGGCGGCGAGATCTATGTCCTTGAAGTGAACCCGCGCGCCTCCCGGACCGTGCCGTTTGTCGCCAAGACCATCGGCGCGCCGGTCGCCAAGATCGCGAGCCGGATCATGGCCGGGGAAAGCCTCGCTTCGTTCAATCTGTCGGAGAAGAAGCTGGACCACATCGCGGTCAAGGAAGCCGTCTTCCCGTTCGCGCGCTTCCCCGGCGTCGATACGATCCTCGGCCCGGAAATGCGCTCCACCGGCGAAGTGATGGGCCTCGACACCGCCTTCGGCAAGGCCTTTGCAAAGGCGCAGCTCGGGGCCGGTGTCAGTGTCCCGGACCACGGGACGGTCTTCGTCTCCATGCGCGACCATGACAAGGCCGGCGTGGTGGAGGCGGTGCGCAACCTGGAAGCCGCCGGTTTCAAGATCATCGCCACCGGCGGCACGCAGGAATTCCTCAAACAGAACGGCATTGCGGCAGAGAAAATCAACAAGGTGCTTGAAGGGCGCCCGCATATCGTCGATGCTATCAAGAACGGTGACGTCCAGCTTGTCTTCAACACGACGGAAGGCGCGCAGGCCATTGCCGATAGCCGGTCGATGCGTCGTGCAGCACTCCTCAACAAGGTGCCGTATTACACGACCCTTGCAGGATCTGTCGCCGCAGCAAAAGGTATCGCCGCACATAAGGCGGGGAGCCTTGAAGTAAGACCTTTACAATCCTACTTCGGCTAGGGCTATTATACACCTGACCGGCCGGGAAAGGGCGTCCTTTCCCGGTTGGTTTGTTTTTTGCAAAAGCGCGGTCCCAAAAAGGAGGACCCAATAAGCTGAAGGTCTGAGACCCATGGAAAAAGTTCCGATGACCTCCGCCGGTTACAAAATGCTTCAGGACGAACTGAAGACACGTACCACGGTTGAGCGTCCGCGCATCGTTGATGCCATTGCTGAAGCACGTGCGCATGGCGATCTGTCGGAAAACGCCGAATACCATGCCGCGAAGGAAGCCCAAAGCCTGAACGAGGGCCGTATTGCGGAACTCGAGGACAAGCTGTCGCGTGCTGAAGTCATCGACGTGACCAAACTGTCGGGCGACATTATCAAGTTCGGCGCCACCGTGCACCTGATCGATGAGGACACGGAAGAAGAAAAGCACTACACAATCGTCGGCGACGTCGAGTCCGATGTGAAGCAGAACAAGGTCTCAATCTCTTCACCAATCGCTCGCGCCCTGATCGGAAAGACCGTCGGTGACAGCGTCGAAGTGACCGCACCAGGCGGGGCCCGCTCCTACGAGATCGTGGCAGTCAAGTTCAACTGACTCCGGCCTGAGCATCCTTTCAAGCTTCAATCAGATGAGGCGCCTGCCTTCGTTTTCGCGACGAAGGCAGGGCAATTTCGTTCAGGCGATCGGCACCGCCGGCTCGTCCTTCGTCCGCCGGATGGTCAGCGCCGTGCGCACGCTGTCGACATTCTGCGCGGCGGTAAGTTCGCGGATGATGAAGTTCTGGAAGGTCTGCAGGTCGGGAGCGACGCATTTCAGGAGGAAGTCGACCTCGCCGGAAAGCATGTAGCTCTCCCGCACCAGCGGCCACTTTTGAACGGTCTCTTCGAAAGCAATCAGGTCCGCTTCGGTCTGGCTGTGCAGGCCGACCATGGCAAAGGCCGTGACGTCATAACCCAGCTGCTTCTCGTCCAGCAGCGTCCGGTATCCCAGAATAAGCCCGGCTTCTTCCAGTGCCCGCACGCGGCGCAGGCACGGGGGCGCGGAGATCCCGACCCGGCGGGCCAGCTCAACATTGGTCATCCGGCCGTCGTCCTGCAATTCCTTCAGGATCTGCCAGTCAATGGCATCAAGGCGCGCTTTCAAACCTGTCTCCTTCGAGCTTCGCCGACCGTCTCTTGATGGGGATGATTGCCACCGAACGGGGTATGGCGTCTTGCGGGACGGGGAAGTCCCGCGCTAACGTATCTGTCCGGTGCCGGATTATGATTTTTTGCGCGTTTGTGCAAGACTATAACAAAAATGCGCACTAATTCGAAAGATTGCGACAAGGGACTCTCCTCAAATGCATAGCCCGCTGGAGACGTTCCCCTCGTCGATCTGGATTCTCACGGACGGCAAAGCCGGTGATGTTGCCCAGTGCGTCGGCGTCGCACAGGCTTTGGACTGCCCGTATGAGACCCGCCAGGTCGCGCCCCGCGCGCCCTTTTCCTGGTGGCTGCCCTTTGGCCCGACCGACCCGGGGGAATGGGAAACGCGGCCCGGCAGCCCCATCGCCCCGCCCTATCCGGATATCGCCATCGCCTCCGGCCGCCGGGCGGCTGCCTACCTGCGCAGGATCAAGCGGCTCTCCGGGGGAGACACCTTTACCGTTTTTCTGAAGGACCCGCGCACGGGACCGGACGCGGCCGACCTCATCTGGGTGCCCGAACACGACAAGTTGCGGGGCCGCAACGTGCTCGTGACGCCAACCTCGCCGCACCGCTTCTCCGCAAGCAGGCTTGCTGAACTCAGAGGCGAGAAGGTGCCCGAGATCGACAGGCTGGCCCATCCCCGGGTTGCGGTGCTCGTGGGAGGCGACAGCCGCCACCACAAGTTTACCGAGGACGACCAGAGCCGGTTTCTCGCCGGCCTGCGCCGGATGGTGCGGGAGGACGGCGCGAAGCTCCTGATCACCGCCTCGCGGCGCACACCGGCGGGCCTGGCCTATTCTCTGTCCAGCCTCGCCAAGGCCGGCGGTCATCTCTACTGGACGGGCGCAGCGCCAAACCCGCTCGGGCTCTACCTGGCCAAGGCCGATGCGATCGTCGCAACGGCGGACTCGACCAACATGATCGGTGAGGCCACGGTGACCGGGAAACCGGTGCACGTCTTCAAACCCAGCGGCGGACATGACAAGATCACCCGGTTTTTGGGGAATTTGGAACACCTGGGTGTCATTCACCCCTTCCCAGGCCCGTTGAAAACCACTACCTACGAGCCGATAGACGCCACACCCATCATTGCGGAACGTATTTTGACGGATTTCAGAGCACACAGGCAGCGAGGTAGAAAGCCTTGAACGGTTGAACCGGGATCTTCCGCCCGCGACAGGTCGCGGACAAGATGCCCGCTACGCTGAGAACGGTCAGCTTCTCCGCATCCAGGTGGCCTTTGCCTGAATGCAGAAAATCTGATCTGGCAAATAGAAAAAGGTGCGCTTCATGAGCACGGAACACAGCAAGCTTTTGATCATCGGATCCGGTCCAGCCGGTTATACCGCGGCAATCTATGCCGCCCGGGCGATGATCGAGCCGACGCTGGTGGCCGGTATTCAGCCGGGCGGTCAGCTGACGATCACCACCGACGTTGAGAACTATCCCGGGTTTGCCGACCCGATCATGGGCCCGTGGCTCATGGAGCAGATGCAGAAGCAGGCGGAAAACGTCGGCACGAAGATCGTCTACGACACGATCGTCAAGGCCGACCTGTCGCAGCGTCCCTTCCGTCTGGAAGCCGACAGCGGCACCGTCTTCACGGCCGACACCCTCGTCATCGCCACCGGCGCCCAGGCCCGTTGGCTGGGGCTGTCGTCCGAGACCGATTTCATGGGCGCCGGCGTTTCCGCCTGCGCGACCTGTGACGGGTTCTTCTACCGCAACAAGGAAGTCGTCGTGGTAGGCGGCGGCAACACCGCCGTTGAAGAGGCGCTTTACCTGGCAAATATTGCCAGCAAGGTGACCCTGGTCCACCGGCGCGACAGCTTGCGGGCCGAAAAGATCCTCCAGGACCGCCTGTTCCAGAACCCGAAAATCGAGGTCATCTGGGACCATCAGGTCGACGAGATCCTCGGCGGCGGCGTTCCGAAGGCCGTCACCGGCATCCGCCTGAAAAACACCCAGACCGGCGTCATGCAGGACATTTCCACAGATGGCGTGTTCATCGCCATCGGCCATGCGCCGTCCGTCGAACTGTTCAAGGATCAGCTGGAGCTGAAATCGAACGGCTATATGGTCACCGCGCCGGACTCGACCAGAACATCCATCCCCGGCGTCTTTGCGGCCGGCGATGTTACGGACGACATCTACCGCCAGGCCGTCACGGCCGCGGGCATGGGCTGCATGGCCGCCCTCGAAGCCGAAAAGTTCCTGGCCGAACAGGAAACCACATCCACCCGGCAGGCGGCTGAATAAAGCCGTCTGACCGTCCTGCGGAGGGGCACCCATGGACTGGGACAAGTTGCGCATCTTTCATGCGGCCGCTCAGGCAGGCAGTTTCACCCATGCCGGCGACAGCCTGCACATGAGCCAGTCAGCGGTCAGCCGCCAGGTCAGCTCGCTGGAACACGATCTGGGCGTTCCCCTCTTCCACCGCCACGCCCGCGGCCTGCTTTTGACCGAACAGGGCGAATTGCTCTATCGCACGGCCAGCGATGTCCTGATGAAGCTGGATGCGGTACAGTCCAACCTTACGGACAGCAAGGACAAACCGTCCGGCATCTTGCGCGTGACGACCACGGTCGGGCTGGGTTCCACATGGCTGACCTCCCGCATCAAGAATTTCGTCGAACTTTATCCCGACGTGGATCTGCATCTGATATTCGATGATGACGAGCTCGACCTCGGCATGCGCGAAGCCGATGTCGCCATCCGGCTGCGCCAGCCGACCCAGCCGGATCTCATCCAGCGCAAACTGTTCACGGTGCATTTTCACGTTTACGCGGCGCCGGAATATCTGGAGCGCTTCGGCGCGCCGGTCGCGATCGACGATCTCGACAATCACCGCATCATCACCTTCGGCGAACAGACGCCCGCCTATCTGCGCTCGATGAACTGGCTCGAAACGGCGGGGCGCGCGCCCACCAATCCGCGACGCTCAGTCCTGAAGGTCAACAATCTTGTCGCCATCAAGCGCGCGGTACAGACCGGCGTCGGCATTGCCATGCTGCCCGACTACATCATCGATCCGGCTTCCAAGATCGTACCCGTGATGACCGACCAGGAAGACAAGGTGCCTTCCTTCGGCACATACTTCGTCTATCCCTCCGAACTCAAGAACACGGCCCGCGTCACCGCTTTCCGTGAATTTCTGCTGACCTACGCGGAAAAATGGGTCTATTAGAGTACGGCCTCTTAGCATTGACCGCGTGATTTCGCGCGCCGGCTGCCGGTTCCCGATCTGAAAAGCCTGCATCGCCGGACCCGCCCTGCCCGGCTGGACCAGGCAGGCAGCCCCTTCCCGAAAAGAAACGGAACAGCCGAAGACCCCTGTTCGTTCCCGCACGGTAACGATGCCCGTCGCCGCTGCTTGCGAGCCCGCTTCACGCCGGAACGCTGCCGCATGGCACGGCTCGCTCACAGTGCGGGCAGTCAATCGAAACGCCGAACACGGAGGTTCTAACCATGACGCCCAGGATCACACAATACGTGATCGCCCCCCTGGCCCTTGCCCTGGCGGCAGCTCCCGTCGCGTCTCCTGCCCAGGCCGTGCCGCAAGACTTCACCGAAATCGTGGAGAACATGAGCCCGGCCGTTGTAGCCATCACCGCCGAACGCCCGGTGGAAACGCAAAGGTCTCTGCAGGAAATGATCCCGCCAGAGCTCCGCGACCTGCTTCCCGAGCGATTTGGCTCGCCGGGCGAGCCCGACAGCCGGGCGCCACACCGGGGAAGCGCCCTCGGGTCCGGATTTTTCATCAGTGACGAGGGACACGTGGTCACGAACAACCACGTGGTCGAGGGCGCTGAGGAAATCGAGGTGCTGATGTCCGACCGGACCAGTTATACCGCAGAACTGGTCGGAGCCGACCCGGCGACGGATCTGGCCGTGCTGAAAATCGATCCGCCCGAGGATCTCACGATCGCCCGGTGGGGAGATTCCGCTGCGCTGCGGCCCGGCGCATGGACCATCGCCATCGGCAGCCCCTTCGGCCTCGGAGGCACCGTGACCGTAGGCGTGCTCTCGGCCCGCTCCCGCGATATCCGCTCCGGCCCCTATGACAACTTCCTCCAGACCGATGCCTCCATCAATCGGGGCAACTCGGGCGGGCCGCTGTTCAACGCGTCGGGAAAGGTCGTCGGCGTCAACACCGCGATCATCTCTCCCAGCGGCGCCAATATCGGCATCGGCTTTGCCGTGCCGTCCAGCACGGCCCGCGACGTGGTTTCCCAACTGGTCCAGACAGGAAAGGTCGAACGGGGCTTCATCGGCGTCAATCTGCAGCCCATCACCGATCTCGATGGCAAGGGCACTGCAGCTTGACTCCACCGACGGAGCCCTGGTGAGCGAGGTCCGGCCGAATACCCCGGCGTCCGAGGCGGGGCTTGAGCCCGGCGACGTGATTGTCGGGTTCGCTGGCGAGAAGGTCGAGGATCCGCGCCAGCTTTCCCGGGCCGTGGCCGCCCGTTCCCCGGGTGAAGACGTCTCGCTCTCGGTCCACCGTGACGGAAAGGACATCTCCATGGAGCTGACGCTTGCCACGCGGCAAATGCCTCAGGAAACCGCCGAAGTGCAGCGCGATGGTGCCGACGACGACCAGCGCCCGATGGGTCTCGCCGTAACCGAACTTCCCGAACCGGTCAGGCGAGAACTCGGATTGCGGGACGACCGGGGCGTGCTGGTTCAGGACGTCCAGCCCGGCTCTGCCGCGGAGGCCGGTATCCGGGAGGGCGATGTTATCCTGGAGGCGGGCGGCAACCCAGTCGAAGCGGAGGAAGATCTGTCGCGTGCATGGGACCAGGCCCGTGAGGAAAAACGGCCGCTGTTGCTGCGCGTCACCCGGAACGACTCGTCCCTGTTCATGGCAGTCGAGCCCGGTCAAGGATGATTCGACACCGGGACGGCCCGTGAAAGACGCAATCGCGGGCCGCCCGGACCGCAAGCATTCTGCGCTGCCGGCATTGTCCCAGGCCCGAAACTGTGACCAGGAGGACATTGGGCCGCAGGTTCAGGACGGTCTGTCTTCCGGGTCTGCGGCACGCCGGCATCCCGCAAGGCAAAAATTTAGCCGCCACTGCATCAAGCCGATGATTTTCATTGGCTTTTTGCCCCTGAAACTCGACCCGCAATGACACACACCGCGCAGAAGATTAACTTTTAGGCAGAAAAATATCTGAACTGATTTTGTGCGCTGGATGGTTCCAATTTGCGTTCCAAAATTTTTTTGAGCCCTGAAATAAAACTTTTCGCCACGGAAACCAACGAAGGCGCCGCACCTAACAGATTGTGATCAAAAGAACATCGTCCTGGCGTATGACCTCGTGGTCAAGCTTTGCGGTTTTTGCATAGCAGATCTGCACCCCTGCCTCTTGTTTATGCAGCTTGTGCACTGCATATAAGCAGCACTGTTGGTCGCCGGACATTGCATCCTCCTCCCAGCGATGTCCTGACCAGCTGTTCCCCTCTGGAAGGTGATTCCACTGTTTTCAGTGAATCAAACAAACTGCCGGGTCCATCAGGACCCGGCTTTTTTTCGAATAACCGAACTGCCAGGGGCGTTACATGAATAACGGTTCGTCGGTCAGGTCCTTGTACATTCCGGCAACCTGTTCCGCATAGCCGTTGTACAGCAGCGTATCGCGGCGCTCATCCGTACCGAGCACCTGTTCCGTCGATTGCGGCCACCGCTTGTGGGGAACCTCCGGGTTCACGTTTGCCCAGAAGCCGTACTCGCTCGACTGGATCTCCTCCCAGAAGCTGACCGGCCGCTGATCGGTGAACGAGATCTTGACGATCGACTTGATCGATTTGAAGCCGTATTTCCACGGCGTCACCAGTCGGATCGGCGCTCCGAACTGCTTTGCCAGCGGCTTGCCGTAGACACCGGTGGCAATGAACGCGAGCTCGTTGGTGGCTTCTTCCAAGGTCAGGCCTTCCACGTAAGGCCAAGGATACCAGCTCTGCTTCTGGCCGCTTGCGACGGAAGGATCAAGGAAGGTCTCGAAGCGCAGGTATTTGGCGCCCGCCTGCGGCCCCGCCAGCTTGACCAGCTCCGCCAGCGGGAAGCCGGACCAGGGCACCGCCATCGACCAGGCCTCGACGCAGCGGTGCCGGTAAAGCCGCTCTTCCAGAGGCATCCTGGCCAACAGATCGTCAATACCGAGCGTCTGCGGATTATCGATCATCCCTTCCAGCGCGACGGTCCAGGGCCGAATCTCGAGCTTCTGCGCCGCCGGCCAGATCTGCTTGTGCGATCCGAATTCATAGAAATTGTTGTATTTGGAAGCTATCTCTTCCTTTGTAATCTCGCGGTCCAGTTTGTAGGCTTCGTTGCGCGGCACCGGATACAGCCCGGCGCTCGGGTTCTCTTCGGCAAAGGCCGGCCGCATCCCCAGACCGCTGCCAATCAGCGCGCCGCTGCCGGCAAGCCCTGCCAGTATCTGGCGGCGGTTGAAAAACACATGTTCCGGCGTGGCCTCGCGCTCGGGAATTTCCCAGCTGCGCCTCTTCAAGATCTTCATCGCGTATCTCCCATGTCGCCTGAGAGAAGCCGAAAAGGTCTTCAATGGCAAATAACGCCCTGGTGACCACGCACACGCAAACCGTGATGGGCAACTGCCCGGCAAGGCACCGCCGTTCCTGCAGGTCGTTTTGCACTGTCTTCCAGATGTCCGGCGAGCCCACAAGAGGGGCACAAGTGCCCCTCCCTGCCCATGTGCCGGAACCGGCAGCCCGGCCTCAGGCGGCCTGCTGTTTCCCCGAACGCTGCATCGCCAGATCGGCAGCCTTGCCGGACAATTCCGCCATGTGGTCGAACTCGGACGTGTAGCTCGCCACACCGGCCGTCGCCGAGCGCAGCTCGATGATCAGATCGCCGATTTCCGCCTCGGGCATCAAGGCCTGCACCTCGTCCCAGCCCGGCCAGTCCGGCCGCGCATCGAAGCCGAGCAGCTGCCCGCGCCGTGTCGAGACGATGGCATTGACCTTGGCCGTGGTATCGCTCGGACAGGCAATCACGACCTTGTCGATCGGTTCGAGCAGCACCGGCTTGCACTCGGACAACCCGTCACGGATAGCCAGGATGCCGGCCATCTTGAAAGCCTGGTCGGAACTGTCGACTGAATGATAGGAACCGTCCGTCAGGCACACCGACACGTCCACGACCGGGAAGCCGAGCGGTC
Source organism: Roseibium salinum (assembly GCF_026240905.1). Classification (NCBI taxonomy): domain Bacteria; kingdom Pseudomonadati; phylum Pseudomonadota; class Alphaproteobacteria; order Hyphomicrobiales; family Stappiaceae; genus Roseibium; species Roseibium salinum. Next base: position 56,643 of record NZ_JAPEVI010000003.1, on the reverse strand, counting down.
CGCGCTGCAGGGCGTCCATGACGCCGTCCCTGACAGAGGGAATATACTGCTTGGGAACGACGCCGCCCGTGATCGTATCGCTGAACTGGACGCCTTCGCCGCGCGGCAGCGGCGCGATTTCCAGAACGACATCCCCGAACTGGCCATGTCCGCCCGACTGCTTCTTGTGACGCCCGCGCACCCTGGTGCCGGAGCGAATGGTTTCAGCATAAGGCAGATGCGGCGTGTGGGCCGCGATATCAAGCCCGTATTTCCCCGAAAGCCGTTCCTGGGCAACCCGCAAATGCATTTCCCCCTGTCCGGCAAGCAGCGTCTCTGCCGTCACCTGGTTCTGGCTGATGGTGAGGGAGGGATCCTCTTCGGCAACTTTCGCGAGCGCGGCGGACAGACGGACCTCGTCCTTGCGCTGCGCGGCGGCAATGGCGGTCGCCAGAACCGGAGGCCGGGGTTCGGGAGTGTAGAGGCTCTTCATTTCGCCGGTATCCTGGGCGAGCAGATCTCCGGTCTGGACGCTGTCCAGCCGCCCGAGAGCCACCAGATCTCCCTTTCCCGCCGTGGCGATCTTGTTCGCCTGCTGGCCGAATATCGAGAACAGGCCGGAGACCTTGACCTCTTCGACGCCGTTGCGGAACAGGCTGTCCCCGTCGGATACCTGTCCTTCAAGGATGCGCGCAATCGAAAGCTTGCCGCCGTGCTGGGTGTGCAGCGTCTTGATCACCTGCAGCGACTGCCGTTCCTGAGAACCCAGCAGCCGCTGTGCAAGCCGGTCCACCTGCGGCACTTCGTGGCGCAGGGCCTTCAGCAGACGGCTGACACCGTTGCCATGCTCCGCGGAGCCGAAGAAGACGGGGCAGATCAGTCCGTCCTGCATTTCATTGACGAGATCGGCAAACACCCGGTCCCGGTCCGGCGCGATATCCTCCAGCAGTGCTTCCATCAGATCATCGTCATGATCGGCCAGATGCTCCAGCATGGTGAAGCGGGCTTCATGTTCGCGCGCCCGGTCCTCGTCGGACATGTCGATCTGCGTGCTCGGCTCCTTCTCGTGGTAGACATGGGCCCGTTCCAGGGCGAGATCGATAAATCCGGTCGCCTGGCCGCCTTCCCAGATGGGAATTTGGCGGAGGACCAGCGGCACGGCGGAAGCCGGCTGCAAAAGGCCCAGCACATCGCGCACCCGGCGGGTGCTCTTGTCGATCTTGTTCAAAAACAAAACCCGCGGAATGGCGCGGGCTTCAAGAGCTTTCAGGATCAGCTGCAAGGCCGGGACCTTACGCTCATCATCCTCAGCCACGACAACAGCCAGGTCTACTCCACTGAGGGCGCCGTCCATCTCGCTCAGGAATTCCACGGAGCCCGGGCAATCGACGAATACAAACCGGTCCCCCAGATAGGTCGCGTCCGCAATATTGAGTTCCACACTCATGCCATGGGCGCGCGCTTCCGGCGAAGCATCGCCAACCGTGTTGCCGTCCCCAACGCTTCCCTGGCGGGCCACTGTGTCCGTTCGCGCCAGCAAGGATTCCAGAAGACTGGTCTTGCCGCTGCCGAACGGACCGACTAGAGCGATGCAGCGCGGAGCACCGTCCGCGGCCGATCCCTTTCCGTTTGTACTGATTGCCATAGTGCGTCTCCCGTTTGTTCGAGGAATACCCCCGTAACAACGCGGCGCGGCCGGCGACAAACGACGCGGGCCTGCCGCGTCTCGCCCAGGATGGGATCGAGAGCCAAAAACCCGGCACTCTCAGGCGCCAGTCACCCAACTGCATGGCCCATCGACCAGGGGCGGTATGTCATCGTCGCGCCGAAAAAGGCCCCGACGCAAGGAATTCTTACGCCGCACCGCAGCAATTCTGTTCCTCCTGCGCTATGGCACGCAGGACAACATACGCTATGTTCTTTCATGGGAAGCAGGATTGCCTGCAACCGACGAAAGGCCGTCAAATGCAGACCAAGCGAACGCGCCCGACCTGCAGACGTCAGGCGGCAGGGGCGGCAGCAGCGGCAGCCGCGCTTCTGCTCATGTTGCCGCAAGCGTCCGCCGCGCAGACCAACCAGCTCCGCGGCATGCCGGAATCCGGCCGCTCCCGCCTGCCCTCCGCCGAGCAGCAGTTGCGGCAGAACCTCAACCGCCAGCAACAGGGTTTTTCCGTTCAGCAGCGGATCGAAGAAAGCAACCGTCTCAACCGGACGAACCGGATCAACCGCCAGAACATGCAACCGGACACCACGCCCGGCCCGTGCGCCGGGGCGAACACCAGCTGCCCGGAAAAGGAGGACTGAGCCCGGCAGCTTCAAGCACTTCTTCTCCACCTCGTCCTCCCGGACGGAGCGAAGCGGCGATCCGGGATCGGGGTGCCGGAGCCTGGCGCGTTGAGCGCGACGGCTTGCGGCGCATGACCGCTAGAGATGTTGGAGAGAAGTGGCCTGACAGCAGAAAGGGCGGCATATGCCGCCCTTCCCTGATTCCCCTGGGCTTTCCCGGCCTTATTTCAGATTGCCGCAGAACCGCTGAATGCGCGTGCAGGCTTCTTCCAGGGCGTCCGTGGAGGTCGCGTAGGAGATGCGGAAGTTGGGACCGAGGCCGAAGGCCGAGCCCTGCACCACGGCGACGCCCTCGGTCTCCAGAAGCTCGGTCACGAAATCCGTATCGTTTCCGATGACATTGCCGGAGGGGGCCGTACGGCCGATCGTGCCAGCGCAGGACGGAAACACGTAAAACGCGCCCTCGGGCACCGGGCAGGAGATGCCCTTGGCCTGATTGAGCATCGAGACCACCAGGTCGCGGCGCGCCTTGAAGATCTCGTTGTTTTTCGGAATGAAATCCTGCGGCCCGTTCAGCGCTTCGACCGCCGCCCACTGCGCGATGGAGCAGGGATTGGAGGTCGATTGGGACTGGACCTTGGCCATGGCCTTGATCAACTCCGCCGGGCCGCCTGCATAGCCGATGCGCCAGCCGGTCATCGCATAGGCCTTTGAGACGCCGTTCACCGTCAGCGTGCGCTCAAAGAGGCTCGGATTCACCTGGGCGGGCGTCGTGAACTTGAAGTCGTCATAGACCAGGTGCTCGTACATGTCGTCGGTCATGACCCAGACATGCGGATGCTTGGCCAGAACGTCGCACAGCGCCCTCAGCTCGCCGTCGGTATAGGCGGCGCCGGAGAGGTTGGACGGAGAGTTGAAGATCAGCCACTTGGTGCGCGAGGTGATGGCCGCATCGAGCGATTCCGGCGTGATCTTGAACGTGGTCTTGTCGGCTTCCACGATGACCGGCTGACCGCCGGCCATGAGCACCATATCCGGATAGCTCACCCAGTAGGGGGTCGGAATGATAACCTCGTCACCGGGGTTCAGCGTCGCCACAAGTGCATTGTAAAGCACCTGCTTGCCGCCCGTACCGACCGTGATCTGGTTGACGTCGTAGGCAAGGCCGTTTTCCCGTTCGAATTTCCGCGCGATCGCGGCCTTCAGCTCGGGAATACCGTCAACGGCGGTATATTTGGTCTTGCCCTCATTGATGGCCTTGATGGCTGCCGCCTTGATGTTCTCCGGCGTGTCGAAATCGGGCTCGCCAGCACCGAGGCCGATCACATCACGGCCTGCGGCTTTCAGCTCGCGAGCCTTGTTGGTGACGGCGATGGTCGCAGAAGGTTTAACACGCGCCAATGCGTCAGCAATAAAGCCCATAATGTCCTCCAGGGGAAACGGGAATAACAGCGCGCGGACCCTAGAACCGTGCGCCTTGGAAGACAAGTCCCTAGAGCGCCGGCAAGGCGGTTTTCTCGCGCCCTTGGGCCGCTGCTGCGCCGATCAGGCGTCGGGTGGCCGAGACTGCACTCAGGTCCGCGTTTCCAGGATCAGCTTCGGTTCTTTCTTGTCGGTGTCGAGCAGGCTGCATTTGAACCGCTTCTTCTTGGTCTGGCCGTTCAGCAGATTGACCGGAACGGAGACCGGAAGATCGGAGCCCTGCTCGGCTGCCTCCATCAACGAGGTGAAGCTGTTGGGATGCAGCAGCGTTTCGGAAATCGACTTGTTGTCGAGAATTTCAGCCGTCAGGTGAAAGGATTTCATGGCCGCGTTGTTGGCGGCAACGATGACCCGGGACTTTGCGTTCACGATCAGGATCGGCGCGCTGCAGATCTCGAATACCTTGGCGAAGTCGACATCTCCGCCCGCATGGCCTGCGGAGAACAGGACGCCGCCGACCGTGCCGCCAATGCGGAAATACATGGCGTCATAGCTGAGCTCGAGACTGTCGTTGCTGGCAAGCAGGAACTTGCCGCGCCCCGTCGCGCTCGCCCTGCGGGTCAGGGCGGCCAGGGCGAGCGAAACGATCGTCCGGCCGACCCTTTTCTGGATATGCGCGATATTGCGTCCGATGATCAGACGGGCATCCTCGATCTGGAAGGACTTGACGAAGCCTTCGCTGGCAAAGCGAACATAGCCGAAATTGTCCACCAGCAGCACCACCCGGTTGGAGGAGGCGACGAAGTGCTGGAGAATGGGCGCCAGCCCGAGGATGACACGGCCCGGATTGTCGTCATCCTCACCGATGGAAGGGAAACAGATCGCAATGATGCGGCCGTCCGGGAGCTCGTAACGGTGGGCGACGATCGGGATACCCGGAATGCGGTGATCCACGCCTCCACCCACATCGAACGGCCCTGCCCTTCCTTCGCGAATGGCACCTTGCACAAGATGAAGGATGGTTTTCCGGTCTTCCGGCGACAGGTGGCGCAAGGCCTCGTTGGAGGGCGCTTCCTGAAGGTCCTTGACCTCGCTGTTGAAACTCTGCGACCCGATCTCGTGCCAGAGAATTGTCTTCCGGCTGATATCGGCGATAAAGAACTGAAGTCCGGCCAGGGAAAGAGCCGGCGCTTCACCCTCTTTCTTTTGCGGCGCCTCTGTTTCCCGAGCCTCTGTTTGCGGCGCCTCTGAAGGCTTCACAGGTTCCAGTGGATGTGCGGCCATCGTGCTTTGCGCTGCGTTGCTTGTCATTCCGTGCCCGACCTGTCTTTCAAGAACTCATCCATTGCGAGCTCGCGACCGAATGTGCCCGCCAAAAGCAAACAAACATTAAAACCCTACTGTAAAATCAATGCAGACCGGAAAAACCTGCAAGTTTAAACGAGTGTATTTACCCATTTCATAGATACTTCATTGCTAATTTTACGTGCGGTTAATTATGCAAATGCTGATGCCGGCGCGATCCCGCTTGCCGCGGCAGGCAACCCGGGAAATCTGCTGCCGCACGACCGCCGGAAGTCGAGACGGGGCACAGATCTCTAAACCCAGAATTGTATCACTTAAACAGCAGCGTATTGCGTGCATTCCGTCCTCAAAGGAAGCCCGTGCAGGCCTGTCCGGAGCCTTGGAAATGTCCTGCATTTCCGGCCATTCGAACCGCCGCAAAAAAGTCACGAAAACACACGGCGGAAGCCTGAATCGCGTCTGCGTGATGGCGCAATTTTCCCGAAGAGTGGCAGCTATCGAGGATGACGGAGGCACCCATGCAGTCACCATATTCGCACGCCGTGTCCCAACGGACACTTGGCTCAAGCCTGCCGTCGGCATTGCTTTATATGCTGGCGAGCGGCGCTTTGATCCTGATGCTGCTTGCCCTGGAACCGGCGCTCGCGCTGCCGCTTACCGCTTTCGTCGCAATGGCAACGCTGACCTGCCGGCTCGGTCTGCGCGTGTTTGGAGATCTGTCCCGCGCGACAGGCCGCAACAACCGGATCACTCCGCTTTTCCCTGGCAACTCCTGAAATCAAACGCCTTGATCCAACCCTTAATGCCCTAACCGGACCTGCCATAGGTTTTACCGATTGTCGTTGAACATGCCCCGATTTGGAAAACAGAATAACCGCGCACCCGGTCCCTACAGGAGCGACTTGCGTGAAGCCCGCCCGCTTTTGCAGGCGATCTTTTTCGGCATGCTGCTTGCCACCGCTCTCGTCGTCGCCGCAGCCATGGCCAACCCCAACGATGAGAACGACTCCGGCCGCCGGATACGCCCGGGCACGGAAAAATCGATCCCGCATCCCGACCCCGCGTCGAACCTGCGCCAGCGCGCCGTCCCCGGAGAGCTGGACTGAACCTGTCGGCATGGCACCGGCAGGCTTCCCCCTTTTGAGGGTCTTCGACGCGCAATCGGGTCGTGATCCGCCCCGGCATCGCAAAAACCTGCGTTCCATGATGCCGGGCAGCCAAAATACCGCCTCAGGAAGACTCCCTTTCACTGCCTGAGCTTTTGCGCACTTCCTCTTCGTAGGCGGATTGCAGTTCCGCCAGAACCGACCGGCTGCCCGCGGACCGCTTCTTGCCGAGATGGATCTCGCGGAGCTCGCCCATGAAATCCTCCCACATCTCAGGTCCGCCAGCCGCCAGCACTTTCGCGCGGATCGCCAGTTCCGGCGACGGCGTCAGATACTGCACGCCCCAGACGCCGAGCTGCGCCATCACCGGCACGAGAGCGATGGCTTTTTCCGTCAGGCTGTAGACCTTGCGCTGCTTGTGCAGCGGATCCGATGCGATCGTCACCAGCCCTTCCGCCTGCAGATGTTTCAGCCTGGCCGCCAGAATGTTCGTGGCGATCCCTTCGAGCGAATTCGTCAGAAGCTCCCGGTAGCTGCGGAAATTGCCGAACATGATGTCCCGCAAGACGATGAAGCTCCAGCGATCCCCAAGGATCTCGATTGACTGATTGATCGGGCACCCGGAACGGCGGTCCATATGATACTCCCAAAAATTCTGCTTGCACTATGCACGCAGATCAGACAACAATTCAACCAGTTGCAAACTACAAGCGGATTGAGAGATGCGAAAACTTGTCATCTCGATGTTTCAGAGCCTGGACGGTTTCATCAATGTTGCCGGAGGCGAGTTCATCGGCCCGGACTGGTCGTCCGATCTCGATGAATGGACGGACCGGATGCCCGAAGCCTTCGACACGCTGATTTTAGGCCGGACGTCCTGGGAAAAGCTGGCCGAGTTCTGGTCCGCGGCCGGCATGAACGAAGACCTGCCCGCACCGATCAGGCGGGTCGCCCGTTTCATGAACACGAGCCGCAAGATCGTCTTCTCGCGGACCGTGCAGGATGTCTCGGGCTGGGAAAACTCGTTCCTCGCGGATGCGCCGCTGGAAGACCTGATTGCGCGCGAGAAACAGCGGCCGGGCAAGGACATTGTCCTCTTTGCCGGAGCCATCACCGCCCAATCAGCCCTGCGCAGCGGCCTTGTCGACGAAATGTGGCTGCTGACGCTGCCCGAGCTCTTCGGTCATGGATGCAGACTGTTCGAAGGCCATGCGCTCAAGACGAAATTGAAGCTTCTGGAGGTCAAGCCGATGGACACCGGAGCGGTTCTGACCCGCTACGCCTTCGGCTGACAGGAAGGTGACTATCACCGCCTGATTTCCTGCTTTGGCATCCGCGCCCGGCTTGTCTGCGCGGGGGCACGTTGACGGGCCTCCACAGGCCCCGTGAAACGAGGCCCGGCCTCATATGGTGTGTATGAGGCCGGGCCTCAGGTGCCCGGTCCGCCGCCGGTGAAAGAGGTCTGCCCACAGTTGCCCGGACGATATGACCTGCCAGCCGGAGCACAGGCAGACTGCTGCATTGACGTCGATGCCGGCCGCCGGCTCAGGCATCGGAAAACCAACGAATTCCCGGCCTTCAAATGACACCAGATGAAAGCCGGTTGATCCGGGTCAAGGACAGGAAGTGGTGCGTGCGACAAGTAAAGCGACAGGCCTCATCGATCGCAAGGTTGTTGATGCCTGACGACATGGAAAGCCGGTCGATTAACCCAAGCGCCGTTGATCGAACAAGAATACCGGGGAAAACCCCTGTCAAGACTTGAGCCGCGCGGAAACAGGATTTCGCATCATGACCATTGCCAATGACGCAAAGTGGATCGATAAAGAAACAACAGGTTTGTCGGAGGCAGCCATGGACGTCAACCTCACACTATCGGCAGACACGATCCGCCTGCTGGCGCAGAAAGCCCGCTCGGTCGCGTCCTCCCTTCAGGATGCGTTTGAAGACGGCCACGAAGGCGACGTGGAATTCGATGCCGATGCGCTGGAGCAGAGCCACAATCACGGCGGCCTTGCCGAAGAGGAAAACGACGACCTGTCCGACGAAGAGCTGCGCGAATTGATAGAGGATCTCAACGTGGACGAGGCGGCTGAACTGGTCGCGGTGACGTGGATCGGCAGAGGCGATTTCGACCCCGAGGATTTCGAGCAGGCCGTCGACGAAGCCCGTGAACGGGCGGTCGGCTCCACAGCCAAATACCTGCTCGGCATGCCGCTGCTGCCGGATCATCTGGAAGCGGGCCTCGACGCGCTGGATCTGTAGAGCATTTCATCGCTTTGCCAGTGCCAACCGGACGAAACCGGCGTTTTCCAGCGAGCCGCCGGCGCGCCCGGTGGAAGCCGGCGCGGTGCAATTAAAGGGCGAGATACTCCGCCCCCACAGCTTTTTTACCTAAAGTTCCAACAGGTTCGGCCCGTCAATACCCTATGGGCGACTTCACCGGCTACTCCACAACTTGATGATTTTCTTGGGAAAACGGGTTAAGAATTGATTTACCATCTTTTCGTTACACCCTGGTTGCAGCACTCTTTGCCAAATGATGGTGGGACCTATGGAGATTAGGGCATGCTGCAAGACCCGGCGAACCGCGATGTGTTTTCCGTCCACCGGCCATCCCCATGGCCATTCGTCGGCATCATGGTCGCCGCCACGGCACTGATCACCACACTGGTTGTCGCCTTCAGCAACTAGGGTCCGCACCCTATCCTTCCGCCGGGGCCGGCCGGTTCTCATCCGCCCCGGCGCAAAAAAGCCATTCAAATCAATTCTCATTGACTATTGACCCATCCGGCCGGGATGTCCGATCGTTCGGCGCCGCGCGCCGATGGGATAACGGTCAGGAAACGGAACGACGTCCATGAGAATTGATGCAATGCCGTCAGCACGTTTGGCCGTGCTTGACTTCGCCCGCGGCTTCGCCGTCGTGACCATGGCCGTCTATCACCTGTCATGGGACCTCTCCTGGTTCGGCTTTGTCGACTGGCAGGTGGCGCAGGGCATCGGCTGGCGCACATTCGCTGCCGCAATTGCCGGCAGCTTCCTTTTCCTTGCGGGCATCAGCCTGGACCTGGCCCACCACAAGGGCATCCGCTGGAAAGCCTTCCTGCGCCGGCTGGCGATCATCGTTGCCGCGGCCGGAGCCGTTTCTCTCGCCACCTATTTCACGTTCGGCGACAGTTTCGTCCGCTTCGGCATCCTGCATTCCATCGCCGCCTCCAGCCTGGTTGCCCTGCCCTTCGTCCGTGCACAGGCCTGGATCGCCGCGGCGGCGGCGGCCTTCGTCCTCACCCTGCCGCTCTGGGCGCGTTCCTTCGTTTTCAACGGCCAGCTCTGGCTCTGGACGGGCCTTGGCACCCCCGACTACGGCAGCGTCGATTACGTGCCGCTCACCCCTTGGGCCGGGGTTACGCTTGCCGGTCTTGCCGTGTCAAAGCTGTTTCGAACCTCAGGCATCTGGCAAAGGCTGTCGGTCTTCCAGCTGAGCGACCCGTTCGGCCGCTTCACCAGACTGGTCGGGCGCCATTCCCTGTCGATCTATCTGCTGCACCAGCCGGTGCTTTACGGACTTGTCTGGTCGGCAACGCTGGTAACGCCGGAGTTGGACCGGGCCGAGCGCGCCTTTTTCCGCAATTGCAAGGTCGCGTGCCAGGACAGTCTTGGCTCACCGGATATCTGTGAAGCCGCCTGCACCTGCACCCTCGCCCAACTCAAGGCCGACGACCTGTGGACCTCGCTCAACGAGGAGCCCGAGAACCAGGCCCTGCTCAGCCGCATGCGCACAGCCTATACTCAGTGCCTGGCGGACCCCGAGACGAGGCCCGGCACCGTCAATTGACCGCCTTGATCCGCGCAAGGGCCCGATCGCGGCGCCCCTGCGCGAAGGACAGGAACAGGTCCGCATCCCTCCCCCTTGCCGCCTGCGCGAAGGCCCAGAGCGCCGACACGGCATCGCATTTGGCCTTCATGGCTTCGAGCCGATCAGGCGGGGGGCATAGCGAAGCTGCCGCCGGGGTGGCGCGGCGATAGGCGCCGAGGAAGGCTCGCTCCTGCGCCTTTGAGAAACCATGTTCGAGAACGGCATAGGCCAGGTCCCAGGCGGGTTCCGCCATGGCCGAATATTCCCAGTCGATCAGCCGGATTCCGCCGGGTACGGCAAGACAGTTCCCCGGCGAGAGATCGCCATGGCTCGGCACGAGCCGCTCGGCGGAACCGCTGTTCGCGCCGCTCGCGCTCCACCGAAAGACCTGTTCGAGAAGATCGATCTCATCCCGGTACAGCTGATCCAGACCCTCCCGCTCAGCACGGAAGACCTTGTCCGCATGAAGCTCGCCGGCAAACGCGGCGCCCGAGGAATGAAGTCTTCCCAGGAGAGTACCAAGTTGCTGCGGCAGATCGGCAGGTGTCTCGGCCAGCACCTCCACCGCCCGGGTGACAAGGATACCAGTCTCGCGGTCAATGTAGACCGGTGGCAGCGCCAGACCGAGAGCCGCTGCCAGGGCAAGGTTCCGCGCTTCGGCTTGCCGGTCGATGCTGTCGGCGGTTTGTGCGCGCGGCAGGCGCAGATAATAGTCGCCGTTTCCGGCTTCCAGCCGGTAGACCTGATTTGTCAGGCCCGCCTGCGGAACCGCGTGCCGCGGCGGGCCGCAGATTGCCCGCAGGTCCGGATGGTCCCGGAAGGCTTCGCGAATGCGGATCGGCAAGTCGTCTGGAAAAGGGTCGGGTGATTGTGGCACAAGCGCAGGAGTTTGAAATGAGGAGCCAGGCGGCATGACGAGCGTTCCCACCCCCATATCATCATCACCTATTGCCGCCAATGCAATTGGCTGCTGCGCTCGGCATGGATGGCCCAGGAAATCCTGTCCAGTTTTTCGCAAGAAACCGGCGCAGTCACGCTGGTTCCGGGGACGGGCGGCATCTTTACCATCACCTGCGACGGTCAGCCGGTCTGGGACCGCAAGACGGACGGCGGCTTTCCCGAAGCCAAGGTCCTGAAACAGCGTCTGCGCGATCTGCTCTGGCCGGACAGGGATCTCGGTCACTCCGACCGGCCGGGAGGCTGAATAGATTTTACGCCAAACAAGATACCTTTCTTAAACACACGGGCTCTAGGGTCTGTGGACATATAGGATTCCCAGATCGTCATTTTTGTGATTCAAGCTTCCTTTTGAGGAGGCTCTCATGCGCAGCGAACGTTTTGTCATCTCGGATCGGAGCTGGGCGATCATAGAACCGTTGCTGCCCGGCAGTATCCGGGATCGAGGCCGGACAGCAAGGGACAACCGATTGTTTCTGGAAGCAGTGCTCTGGAAGGTGCGCGTTGGTGGCCCGTGGCGAGATCTCCCACCTGGGTTTGGCGAATGGAACAGTGTGTTTCGGCGTTTCCGCCGATGGGCCCAACGCGGTGTATTTCAGCGACTTTTCGAAGCTGTATCGGGCGATCCCGACTTTGAATATGTTCTTGTCGATGGCACGATCATCAGCGTCCATCAGAAAGCGAGTGGCGCAAAAGGGGGACTCTCAATCAGGCCATCGGGCGCTCGAAAGGCGGATTAACCACCAAGGTTCTGGCCCTCACCGATGCGTTAGGCAATCTGGTGCGCTTCAAGCTGCTGCCCGGCCAGCGCAGTGAAATCGTTGGTGTGCCAGACCTGATCGACAGTTTGGATTTTGGCGCCATGCTTGCCGACAAAGCATTCGATGCCAATTCTTTGCGTGAAAACCTCGATACTCGCGAAGCACAAGCCATCATTCCGGCAAAAACAAATCGTCGCGTCCACATCCCCCACGATGAAGAAACCTACAAGTGGCGTCATCTGATCGAAAACTATTTCAGCAAAATCAAAGAGTTCAGAGGGATCAATACAAGATACGACAAGACCGATGCCAGCTATCAAGCCTCATGGAACCTGGCAGCAACAATCATCGCATTGCGCTAAATGTCCACAGACCCTAGGGTACGGGCCAATAAAATTGAATGCACTGGCGTCAAAACGGCAAGGAGCGGGGAGGAAAAGTCCGCAGGTCGATGCTTGTGCATCGGCCAAGGGCTTTGACGCTGCCGCTCACAGCCGTTTTGCCGTCCTTCGGATCGCTCTGGGACGGACCGTCTCCTGCGTTGCGAAGTCTTGAATACCGGCCGGGTTTCCTGCGCCTTCGCGCCTTGAATACGGTCCGCCCCAGAGCGACCAGTGCACTAAATTTTATGGGTCCGTACCCTACGGTCTCCAAGAAGAAGAGAAGATTCCGGACGAAGCAACGTCGAAGAAAGGCGAACAGAACTTTCATGCGCATTCTCAAATACGTAGTTTTGACAGGAGCGCTGTTCTGCTCAGGCGTCCTTTTCCTAGCCCCGGCAAGGGCGGCACAACCGGAACTCGTTATCTACACGGAAAACTACAAGCCCTTCTATCATCTCGACGACAGCGGCCGGATTTCGGGCCGTGTCACCGATCTGGTCCGGAAACTTGCGGAAGATGCCGGTATCTCGATCGAACTGCGCCTGTGGCCGTTCAGGCGTGGCCTCATGAACGTGCGCAGCCATGCCGGCAGCTGCTTCATGGCGCTGTGGCGCACGACGGCCCGCGAGCCGGACTTCACCTGGGTCGGACCCCTGCAGATCGACGGCTTTGCGTTTTTCGCCCTGAAGGAAAGCAATATTTCCATCTCGTCGATGCAAGACAGCTTCAGGTTTCCCACCGGTGCAGTGGGCGGCTGGACCAGCACGCAGGAAGTGCAGAATGCCGGTCATCCCGCACTCGTGCTGGTGGACGATGATGACCTGAACCTGAAAGTGCTCAAGTCCGGCAACACCCGCTTGTGGCTGGGCGGACTGCTGTCCGCCCCCTATGTGGCGAAGCAGGAGGGCGTCGAGATCGAAAACGTCTACACGATCCGAGAAATCGACCTCTCCCTTGCCTGCAATCCGGCCACCGACAAGTCCGTAACCGGCCGCCTCCAGTCCGCGCTCGACAGCCATTTGTCCACCGTGGCAGGCAGGACGCCGGAGAGAAATCCCATGCACCTCACGCAGTAACGGCGGCATGTATCCGGGCAGGTGAATCTGCTCATCGGAATGGCGCCACTCAAGCGTATGCCCAATATTTCGGCTTGCCGCACAGGATTTCTCGGAAACCGCACAATATCTGGCCGTTTTTCTTGGCACCCCGTGCAACCTTTGATGCTTTCCTTTGGGAGTTCTTAAGCCTTCGACGTCATCATGCCTGCGGAAGAACAACGTCCGGAGAAGGCAAAAGATGAAGTTTCCAAAACTTCCTCTCGGAAAACGAGCAACTGCAAACCCAGGACCGGAAGCCGCCCGCAGGAGCGAGGCTTCACGCCAGCGATTTTTCTTCGACTGGCCGGTCAAGACCCAGTTGCGCATCGGCTTCGGCGCAATGCTGCTCTGCGCTGCCGGTGTCGGCGCCAGCGGATTGACGGCCGCTTCCAAAGTGCAGGACTCGGTCACGATCGCCAAAGCCGCGAATGAGCTTCTCGGCAACATTCCGGAGCTTCTGACCGACGCGCAGACCTTCAGCCGCGATGCTACGGGCGACGCGGCCGACGCCGTTCGTGCGGAGATTGCATCGATTTCTGAGGGAACACGCCGCCTTGCAAAAGAACGGCACGAGACCGGCGGGCCCCTGGCCGCCATCGTTGCCGATCTCGACACCAGTTTTGCCACTCTCGTGCAGCATCGCCGCGACCGTGACGGCGCGGTTGCCGGCCTTGACGAACTCACGGCGGGCCTTGTCGACACGACCAACAAGGCGTTCCAGGACTACAAGGCCCTTACCGCCTACCGCTCCGCGATTGCGATGACCAATGAAGGCAAGATGAACGAGCTTTCCAAGGTCGCTCCGCGGCTCAGCAACATGCATATCGCGGCGACCGTCCTGGATCAGGAAGCCCAAGCATTTGCCGCCAAGCCGGACGAGGCACAGGCAGAGAAGCTGAGCAAGAGGATCGACGCGCTGGACAAGGATGCGAAAGCCGTCCGGCGCGCGGTCAAGAACGACACGATCAAGGACGGTGTCAAGGATCTGGGCAAGGCCTCCAAGGCCTTCGAGAAACTCATCAAGGCCCACCTGAAGTCCGGTACCCCGGATGACACCGGCAAGGCCTGGGAAACCCTTTTCCAGCCCGCCGTTCAGGAACTGACCGGTCTTGCAAGCACCATCGTGAATGCCGCTGAAGCCCCGATTGTGGAGTTGCAGGACGAGCTGCGAAGCTTCGATCAGGCCACCACCGACATCGCGCTTCTGTCCAACTACACGCAAAGCGTCGCGCGAAGCGTTCTGGGCGTGCGCAGCGCCTATTCCGACTACCTGAACACGACCTCCGAAAAGGCTGCAGCGACGTTCCAGGTGTATCTGTCGGAAGCACAGGCGCAGCTCGCCGATCTCGACAAGATCAGGGTATCGGCCGCCAAATATACGTCCGACAAGGCGCTGGCGGACCTTCTGAACGGACCGCTGAAGACCCTCGTCTCCGCAGGCCATGACGCCTTGCCGAAGCTGGACACCACATTTGCGGATGTCGTCTCCACGACGGCGGAGCTGCGTGCCAGCGAGACCGCCTTCGCGCTTGCCGCCGAAGCATTGACGGAGGAGGCCGAAACCATCAGCGCGACTTCGGGTGAAACGGCTGTCCTCAGCGGCGAAGCGGCTCAGACGCAGATCGTCGTCACCTTCGGTCTCGCCCTTCTTCTGGGCATCGCCTTCGTGGTGCTGCTCTCCGGCGCGATCATCCGCCCGATCAAGGACCTGACCGACGCCATGCTCAAGTTGAAGGATGGCGACACCGATCTCTCCCTCCCCGCCGCGCGGCGCAAGGACGAGCTTGGTCAAATGGCGAAGGCGGTGGCGACTTTCTGCGACCGCGAACGCGAACGCCTGCGCCTCGAGGAAGAGACGCGGGCGGGCGAGGAACAGGTCCGCCGGCGGCAGCAGCAGGTCGACGCGCTTGTCGCCGAATTCCGCGAGGATATCGAAACCGCCCTTTCCAGCGTCACCGGCAACATGCAGCAGCTTGACCGGACCGCCGAACAACTGTCGCAGATCGCCAGGACGACGACGGGCAAGAGCGAGGACGTCAGCACCGCCTCCGGGCATGCCAGCCAGAACGTCCAGACCATCGCCGCGGCGACCGAAGAGCTTTCCGCTTCCGTGCGGGAGGTCGGCCGGCAGGTGAACGACACGCTGACCCGGGTTGAGGAGGCCGCGGATGCGACACGCACCTCAAACGATCAGATCAAGGGCCTGTCCGCCGCGGCCGAGCGCATCGGTGCGGTCGTCCAGTTGATCCAGGACATTGCCGAACAGACCAACCTGCTCGCCCTCAATGCCACCATCGAAGCGGCCCGGGCCGGCGAGGCGGGCAAGGGCTTTGCGGTTGTCGCCGGCGAAGTCAAATCGCTCGCCGGCCAGACGGCCAAGGCGACCGAGGAAATCTCCAGCCAGGTTTCCGAGATCCAGAACGCGACCAACGGCGCCGTCAACGCGATCAGCGCCATCATGGAAATGATGGAAGCCGTCAACGAGACCGCCGCCTCCATGGCCGCCTCGGTGGATCAGCAAACGGCGGCCACCTCCGAGATTTCGCTCGGCGTATCGCAGGCGGCCGGCCAGACGGCCAGTGTGACGGAAAACATCGGCGATCTCTCCAGAGGCTCCAGCGAGACCAGCCAGTCGGCCAGGGAACTCGAAGACATTACCGATGCCGCCACCCGGCAACTCTCCGATGTCACAACGCGGATCGACCGCTTCCTGCAGGATGTCGCCGCCGCCTGACCGGCACCGGTGTTGAAAAAAGCCCGATGACGGGGATCTTCCCCATCATCGGGCTTTCCCGTTCAGGCGGCCATATCCAGCGCCGAAAATACCTCGCGCGCGGCATTCAGCCCGTTGATCGCGGCCGGCAGGCCGCCATAGACCGCCATCTGCCAGATCGCCTCGATGATCTCTTCCCGGCCCGCCCCGGCGGCAAGCGTGTGCTCGATATTGACCTTCAGCTGCGGCCCGGTCTGCCCGCCCAGAACCGTCAGGGCCGCGATGGTGCAAAGCTGCCGCGTCTTCAGGTCCAGCCCCGGCCGGGCGTAGTGCCGGCCATAGGCCCACTCGATCAGGCTTTCGGCAAAATCGGGGAGCAGATCGTCATAGCGCTCGCTCAGAACCGTTTCCAGGTCGGGATTAAGCTTCCGTGTCAGGGCGCGTCCGCGCTCCAGTGCTGTACTCATGGATTGGACTTCCAGAACTTGGCGGCACACCGTGTTCGGTCCGGGCGCAGCTTTCGAGGGCCGGATCGACGGGTTCGCCCGCTTCCATCCTTCTGTAGAGATCGATCTTTTCGTCCAGAACATCCAGCGTCTCGGCAAGCCGGGCCAGATCGCCCGCCACCTTGACCCGGTGCACTTCCAGCAATTTCCTCCGTTCCGTCAGGGAGGAGTTCCCCTTTGAGCGCAGGTGCGCATAGCGCAGCCGGTCCCTGATGCCCATGCCGGTTGCCTTGAGGCGGTCCAGGAATTCAATCCACCTGAGGACGGCCGCGTCATAGACCCGCCGCCCGCCGCCGTCACGCAACGGGCGCGGGATCAGGCCGATTTTCTCGTAGTAGCGCAGCGTGTCGGCCGAAAGTCCCGACTTTTGCGCCAGTTCACCAATTCGCATGACTGTCTCCGAACAGGGCGATTTCCTTCACCTACAGGTTGGAGTGCACTCCAGGTCAAGAGGCAATTTCCACTGCCTCTCCGTCGTCCTCCCGGACGAAGCGAAGCGGAGATCCGGGATCGGGGAGCCGAGACCTCCCGGACAAAATGGAAAGCCCTGTGGCTCTCCGATCCCGGCTCGCGCTACGCTTGGCCGGGATGACGAAAAGGGTTGCCACATGACTGAGGGACCCGCAAAGCCGCGCCTCCCTCTGAGTTGCCGACAATGCACTACCCTTCCATCGTCCTCCCGGACGAAGCGAAGCGGAGATCCGGGATCGGGGGCGAGACCTCCCGGACAAAATGGAAAGCCCCGTGGCTCTCCGGTCCCGGCGCGCGCTGCGCTTGGCCGGGAGGACGAGGAGAAGGTCTGCCAAATGACGAAGGGGCGCGCAAAGCTGCACGCCCCTCTGATTTGAACGTCGATGTGACCGGGCGTCTCGCCTGTTACGCGAACCACCAGCGCTCAATGGCGCGGAAGCCGTCGAGGGTCCAGTTGGCGCCGACGGTTTCGGGATGCTGGACCTTGTCGTTGAGAGCCATCACGTAGCTGGCGAACATCGGAACGACCACGCCGCCCTCGGTGCGCACCAGGTTCTGCATCTCCCGGTACATCTCCGCGCGCTTGGCCTCGTCGAGTTCCGAGCGGGCCTTGATGAGAAGCTCGTTGAAGCGCTCGTGCTCCCAGAATGTGTCGTTCCAGGGCGCGCCCGAGGCGTAGGCGACGGAGAACATCCAGTCTTCCGTCGGCCGCCCGCCCCAGTAGACGGCGCTGAACGGCTTCTTCATCCACACGTCCGACCAGTAGCCGTCATTCGGCTCGCGCACCGGCTGGATTTCAATTCCGGCAGCTTCCGCGCTGCTGGAATAAAGCACCGCCGCGTCGACCGCGCCGCCGAAGGCCGCTTCGGCCGCCGACAGTTTCACCTTCAGCGAGTCGAGGCCGGCCTGCTTCAGATAGTATTTCGCCTTGTCCGGATCGTAGCTGGTCTGCTCCAGGTCTTCCGCATAGAAGCGGTTCGACGGGCTGATCGGGTGATCGTTGCCGATCGAGCCGTAGCCGAACAGGATCTTGTCGAGCAGTTCCTGGCGGTTGACCGCGTGCTTCAGGGCCATGCGGACGTTGTTGTCGTTGAAGGGCGCTGCGCGTGTGTCCATCGCGAACGTGTAATGCTGGGTGCCCGTGGTCGACAGGATCCTGACATTCGGCGACCGCTCGAACAGGCTGACGGTCTTCAGGTCGACCTGGTCGATGACGTCGACATTGCCGGTGAGAAGGGCCGACTGGCGCGCCGCGGGGTCGACGATGGTCAGAAGCTTGACGGCGTCGAAATGGGCCCGGTCCGTCTTCCAGTAATTGGGGTTGCGGGTCAGTTCGGCGATCACCCCCGGCTCGTAGTTCGTGACCTGGTAGGGGCCGCAGCCGTCGCTGCTCGTCGGGTCGATCTTGCCGTCCTGGGACTTCATGATCGGCAGGTGATAGTCGCTGACCACGTAGGGGAAGTCGGCATTGCCCGCTTCCAGCGTGACCACGACCGTTTCACCGTCAGCCTTGATGTCGGTGATCGGGCTGACGAAGGGCTTGGCGGCCGAGGTGCTCTGGTCGCCGCGGTGGTGGTTGATCGAGGCCACCACGTCGTCCGGCGTCACCGTGCCGCCGCTGTGATATTCGACACCCTGGCGGATCTTGAAGGTCCATTCCTTGGCGTCGGGAGAAGCCTCCCAGCTTTCCGCAACTTCGCCGACCAGCGAGCCGTCCGCGGCTATTTCCACCAGATAGCCGTGGCGGGCGGTGGCGAAGACCTGGACATAGACGTTGTCCCAGGTGCCCGGATCATAGTTCTCGTTGGTGTTTCCGGCGGCGATCCCGACGCGCAGGGTCCCGCCCTTTTTGGGCTGCGCCGCAGCCGGGCCCACCGCGAACGGACCTGCGAAGGCAGCGGCCCCGAGAGCCGTCGCGCCCTGCAGGATGCTGCGCCGGCTTATACCGGACTGTCTGGTTGGATGATGAAGAATGCTCATTTCCCTGTTCCCCTTCTTGTGGCTTCGCGTGTTGTGGCTTCGCGTGTGCTGAGGCTACGTCGCGTAAATTTATTGGCGGACAAAAAGATTATGCGTCCTCCTTGATGCCCGGCAACTGAAAACCTGATTTAACATAATGATTTTGATTGATTGCTCAATCAAAAAAAATACTCGTTGCCGCGAACAGTGGCCTGCCGGCACGATGAGGCACTCGTGATCGCACCGGAACACTCGCATCTTCTTGGGGAGCAACTGGGCGGAACTTGCGTCCGGACGGCCGGACAGACTGTCTTCATGTTCTTGACTTAAGGAACACTTTCGCCGCCCGGCCCGGTTCGGGTTATCGCCCGGCTTCGCCGCCCGCCCTGCGGCGGCAGGTCCGCAGGGGCAAGGTCGCATAAGCACCGGTTATACCTTGCATAACGAACTCTCTATGGAAAAGGCTGGTTTCCTGCGCGATGGCTACTGACAAACCGGCCTCTGCGCCTGGCCGGGCACAACTGAGGAAGGCCTCCATGACCAACCCGAAAAACATCCTGATCCTGATGGTGGACCAGTTGAACGGGACCCTGTTTCCCGACGGTCCGGCGGATTTTCTTCACGCACCCAACCTGAAGAAACTGGCGGACCGTTCGGTGAGGTTCGAGAACACCTACACGGCCTCGCCCCTGTGCGCGCCGGGTCGGGCGAGCTTCATGTCCGGCCAGTTGCCGCGCCGCACGGGCGTCTACGACAACGCGGCCGAGTTCGCCTCGGACATTCCCACCTATGCCCA
The DNA here is from genome assembly GCF_026240905.1 of Roseibium salinum. Classification (NCBI taxonomy): domain Bacteria; kingdom Pseudomonadati; phylum Pseudomonadota; class Alphaproteobacteria; order Hyphomicrobiales; family Stappiaceae; genus Roseibium; species Roseibium salinum. The sequence goes on along the minus strand of NZ_JAPEVI010000003.1, from coordinate 37,043 downwards.
CCACCTGCGCCGCGCCGGCTACGCCACCTGCCTGTCCGGCAAGATGCATTTCGTCGGCCCGGACCAGTTGCACGGCCTCGAGGAACGCCTGACTACAGATATCTACCCCGCCGATTTCGGCTGGACGCCGGACTATCGCAAGCCGGGCGAGCGCATCGACTGGTGGTACCACAACATGGGCTCGGTCACCGGGGCCGGCGTCGCCGAAATCTCCAACCAGATGGAATATGACGACGACGTCGCCTTCCAGGCGGTGCGCAAGATCCACGATTACGGCCGGGGCAAATATGACCGGCCCTTCTGCCTGACCGTCAGCTTCACCCATCCGCACGATCCTTATGTGGCCCGCAAGCGGTACTGGGATCTCTACGAGGACTGCGAGCACCTGCTGCCTCAGGTTCCGGCTATGGACTATGAGGAGCACGACCCGCATTCGAAACGCATCTTCGACGCCAATGACTGGCGCAAGTTCAACATCACCGACGAGGACATCCGCGGCTCGCGCCGCGCCTATTTCGCCAACATCACCTATCTCGACGAAAAGATCGGCGAGATCCTGCATGCACTCGAGGCCATGGACCTTGCGGACGACACCACCATCCTGTTCGTGTCCGACCACGGCGACATGCTCGGCGAGCGCGGCCTGTGGTTCAAGATGAACTTCTTCGAGGGCTCCGCCCGCGTGCCGCTGATGGTCGCCGACAAGGACCTGGCGCCCGCGCATATCGCCACTCCCGTCAGTACGCTCGACGTGCTGCCGACCGTCTGCGACCTTGCCGGCATCGACATGAGCGAGATCATGCCCTGGACCGATGGCGAAAGCCTGGTGCCGCTGGCACGGGGCGAGGCGCGCGCCTCCCCGTCCTGATGGAATACGCGGCGGAAGCCTCCTACGCGCCGCTGGTCGGCATCCGCGAAGGCGACTGGAAGTACATCCATTGCGAACTCGACCCGCCGCTGCTTTTCAACCTGGCGGACGACCCGCACGAACTCACCAATCTCGCCGCCGACCAGGCCCATGCAGGGGTCGCCGCGCGCTTTGCCGATGCCGTCGCCGGCAAATGGGACATGGCCGGTTTCGACGCGGAGGTCCGACAGTCCCAGGCCCGCCGCTGGGTCGTCTACGAGGCGCTTCGAAACGGTGCCTATTTCCCCTGGGACTACCAGCCCCTGCAAAAGGCCTCCGAACGCTACATGCGCAACCACATGGACCTGAACGAGGTCGAGGCGAGCCAGCGATATCCGCGCGGGGAGTGAGCGGACGGCGGCTTTGGCAAGGGGTCATCCCGGGCGAACGAAGTGAGGCCCGGGACCCACTCGTTTCCAGAGCGCCGGTCTTTGAAAAGACGGCTCAACAATGAGTCCATCAGCGCCTGTCCGGAGTGACACATTGGTGAGCGCCTGGGAGTTAAGGTCCCACCCCGGCAGCCAACAGCCTCGGATCGGCACTCATCCCCGTCACGCGAACCCGGCGAACCGCTCCGCGAATTTCGCGCCGTTGCCGCTGGCGACGGTCAGGAAATAGCCGCGATTGCTGGTCGCTTCGTGGGGAATGGCCTTCACAAGGGTCCCGCGCTCGATGAGGCCGTCGACCAGCCCGTGCCAGCCGAGGGCCACGCCGATGCCCTCCGTGGCGGCCTGGATGACCAGGTCGTAGGTGTCCAGGCTGGTGACTTCCGTCGTCGCCCGGCCGCCGACACCGAAACCGGCAAGCCACTCCTTCCAGTTGAACCAGTTGGCATTGGCCGGCGCCTTCAGGGTCAGGAGCGGCACCTTGAGCAGGTCCTCCGGCCCCCTCAGATCCGGATGGCGCCTGAGGAAATCCGGGCTGCAGACCGCTGACACCGTTTCGTCGAACAGCTTGATGGACCGCGTGCCTTCGCTGCCTGCCTCGCCCATCCGGATGATCAGGTCGGCGTCGCGGGAGTTCTGTTCCGTCGGGTTCTGGGACGTGAGAACCGAAATGTCGAGGGGATGAAACGCTTCCCGCAGTTTTGCGATGCGCGGCAGCAGCCAGAAGGCGGCAAACGCGTAGTCCACCGAAACCAGCAGGCTGGGACTGGCCTTGCGGTGCTGGAACTCCTCGAATGCCTCGGCGAGCTGCGTGAGCGGCGGCGCGACGCTGGCGTAGAGATCCGCCCCGACCTCCGTCAGTTCCACGCCCCTGTGCACCCGCCTGAAGAGATCGGCGCCAAGCGATATTTCAAGGTTCCTGATCCGCTGGCTGAGGCCCGGCTGGGAAAGGTTCAGCGCCCTGGCCGCCGACGACAGCTGACCGTGCCTGGCAACCAGCACGAAGGCGCAAAGCTCGACGCTGTAGCGGCGCAGAGCTGCATAAGCTTTGCTTATGTCTTCCATGACATTGATCCCCGGGAACCATGGATTTTCCCGGCAAGTGATAGCCGATCCCCCAAGATAAGTGAATGGCTGGGCAAAAAGGCCCCCTGCCCCGGCAATCCGGACCCGTCTCAAGGCCGGACGGGATTTGCAGCCCGCGTCCCGTCCGCCCGGCCACGCAGCCGTTTTCCGCCCGCGCCCGCCGCACTTCCTGACAACCTTGTGTCAGGAGACTGACAGGAAGTGGCAAAAAGCGGAACAAAGCCGCAACCGGCCCCTTTCCTCGCGCGCGGAACCGGACCATATTGCGCCCATGAGCAAACGCCCCATCAGACAAGATCCCGACGACACCAGCACCGCAGACGGGTTCGGCGAAGCGCCGCAACGGCCGCTTTCCGGCACGCCGCTCACCGGCTCGATCAGCGACTGGGCGGCGGAGATCGCCGACGAGGCGGAGAAGCCCGCTGGTCAAGAGGGCGGCAAGGGAAAGGGCACTGCGAAGGCGCGTGCGGGCGCCGCCGCCAAAAAGGAAAAACCGGCCAGATCCGCCCGCGGCACGTCCATCGGCAAGGCGGACAGCGCCCGCGAACGCGCGGCCGGCGGGCTGAACCCGGTGGCCGGGCTCGACCTCTCGCTGGAGCAGGCGGAAAAGCTCGAGCAGCACCTGAAGGAAAACCGCAAGAAGAAGAAGACGGAAAGCAAGTTCGGCGAACTGACCGGCGATCAGGGCGCAACCGCGACTGTCGAGGCCCTGGCCGCGCTGATCGAATCCGGCAATCCGCTGCACAAGAACGGCGAATTGTGGGTGCCGCACCGGCCGGACCGGCCGGAAAAGTCCGAAGGCGGCGTGCCCATCAACCTGAAATCCGAATACGAACCCAAGGGCGACCAGCCGACCGCCATCGCCGAACTGGTCGAGGGTATCAACACGGGCGAGCAGACCCAGGTGCTGCTCGGCGTCACCGGATCGGGCAAGACCTACACCATGGCGCAGGTGATCTCGCGCACGCAGCGCCCCGCCCTGATCCTGGCCCCCAACAAGACCCTCGCCGCCCAGCTCTACGGCGAGTTCAAGTCGTTCTTCCCGGACAACGCGGTCGAGTATTTCGTGTCCTACTACGACTATTACCAGCCGGAAGCCTATGTGCCGCGCACGGACACCTATATCGAGAAGGAAAGCTCGATCAACGAGCAGATCGACAGGATGCGCCACTCCGCCACCCGCTCGCTGCTGGAGCGGGACGACGTCATCATCGTCGCCTCGGTGTCGTGCATCTACGGTATCGGCTCGGTGGAAACCTACACCGCCATGACTTTCGCCATCGAAGTCGGCGAGCGCATCGACCAGCGACAGCTGATCGCCGACCTGGTGGCCCTGCAATACAAGCGCAACGATGCCGCCTTCCAGCGCGGCACCTTTCGCGTCCGCGGCGATACGATTGAACTGTTTCCCGCCCACTACGAGGACACCGCCTGGCGCATTTCGCTGTTCGGCGACGAAATCGAGTCCATCACCGAGTTCGACCCGCTGACGGGCCAGAAATCCGGCGAGCTCAAAAGCGTCAAAGTCTACGCCAACTCGCACTATGTCACGCCCAAGCCGACGCTGAACCAGGCGATCAAGTCGATCAAGACCGAGCTCAAGCAGCGGCTCGAGGAACTGCACCAGCACGGCCGCCTGCTGGAGGCGCAGCGGCTGGAACAGCGCACCATGTTCGACCTGGAGATGCTGGAGGCCACCGGCTCCTGCGCCGGCATCGAAAACTATTCGCGCTACCTCACCGGCCGCAAGCCGGGCGAGCCGCCCCCCACTCTGTTCGAATACCTGCCGGACAACGCCATCGTCTTCGCCGACGAGAGCCACGTCACCATTCCGCAGATCGGCGCCATGTACCGGGGCGACTTCCGCCGCAAGGCGACTCTGGCCGAATACGGCTTCCGCCTGCCCTCCTGCATGGACAACCGCCCGCTGCGCTTCGAGGAATGGAACGCCATGCGGCCGCAATCCATCGCGGTCTCCGCCACCCCCGGCTCGTGGGAAATGGAGGAGGCCGGCGGCGTCTTCGCCGAACAGGTCATCCGCCCGACCGGCCTGATCGATCCGCCGGTGGAAATCCGCCCGGCCACGAGCCAGGTCGACGATCTGCTGGGCGAAGTCCGCGAGGTGGCGCAGAAGGGCTACCGCACGCTGGTGACCACGCTGACCAAGCGCATGGCCGAGGACCTGACCGAATACCTGCACGAAAACGGCGTGCGCGTGCGCTACATGCATTCCGACATCGACACGCTGGAGCGCATCGAGATCCTGCGCGACCTGCGCCTGGGCGCCTTCGACGTGCTGGTCGGCATCAACCTGCTGCGCGAGGGCCTCGACATTCCCGAATGCGCGCTGGTCGCCATCCTGGATGCGGACAAGGAGGGCTTCCTGCGCTCGGAAACCTCGCTGATCCAGACCATCGGCCGCGCCGCCCGCAACATCGACGGCAAGGTGCTGCTCTATGCCGACCGCATGACCGGCTCCATGGACCGCGCGATCGCCGAGACCAACCGCCGCCGCGAGAAGCAGCTCGCCTATAACGAGGAACACGGTATCACCCCGGAAACCGTCCGGCGGTCCATCGGCGACATCCTGCAAAGCGTCTACGAACAGGACCACGTCACCATCGATGCCGGCTTCGCGGAGGAAGGCAACCTCGTCGGCCACAATCTCAAGAGCCATATCGAGGACATGGAACGCCGCATGCGCGACGCCGCCGCCGATCTCGACTTCGAAACCGCCGCCCGCCTGCGCGACGAGATCAAACGCCTCCAGGAAACCGAACTCGCCGTCGCCGACGACGCCATGGCCCGCCAGACCGACGTCGACGGCCGCACCGGCGGCTATCGCGGCGACAAGAAATTCGGCGCCGGCGGCTCGAAGGAAGGCGCCAGCGGCATCTCAAAGCCGAAGAAAGGCTCCCACGGCCGTCCCGCAACCGCCATGCCGGCCCCGAGCGCGAAAGTGCGCAAGAACACGCTCGACGAAATGACCGTCGGCCGCACGGAAGTGCCGCTCGGCCGCGGCGACGATCCGGTCAAGCCGGTTGCCCGCAAGAAGATCGGCGCAGGGTCCTATGAGGATCCGGCGGAGGAGAAGCGCCAGCGAGGGCGGCCAAAGAAGAGCGGGCGGCCGGGGCGGTAAAGAAGCTCGTTTGCTCACGTCTCCTGACCGGGTTCGCGCGGGATGACCGCTTTCCGGGCAGGTTCGACCCTGCCTTAGTACGTCCGCTCTGGAAACGATCAGATGCCACGTCACGTCCGCGATGACCACCGGACATGTGGCACGGCCTCCCCCTCCGGTGTCATCCCGACTTGATCGGGGATCTAATCCACCCTTTCCACCGGCAGGAAGGCTAACCTGTGGCAGACCGTCCGGCCCTGCTCCCCTTCACCGGCTCTGGAATCCAATGGGTCCCCGATCGCGCTCCGCTTGTCGGGGATGACTGCTTCGGGGTTGGGTCGGCCGTGCCTTTGTACATCCGCTCTGGGAAACGATCAGATGCCGCGTAACGCCCTCCATGACCACAGGACATGCGGCACGGCCCCACCTCCGCTCCGGAGTCATCCCCGACTTGATCGGGGATCTAATCCACGCAACAAAACGATATGACGTTCTTTGTCTATATTCTGGCCAGCCGGCAACGGGGAACGCTGTATACCGGCGTGACCAATGATCTCGCCCGGCGGATTCATGAGCATCGTGAGAAGACCGCAAGCGGGTTCACCCGGCGGTATGATGTGACCCGGCTGGTTTACTACGAAAGCTTCGAGGCCCCCGACCTCGCCATTGCACGCGAAAAGCGCCTGAAACGCTGGCGGAGAGAATGGAAGATCCAGGCGATTGAAGAGTTCAATCCCGATTGGCGGGACTTGTACGAAGATCTTAACCGGTAGCTGTTTGCGGAAAAGTGGTTTGGATCTCCGATCGCGTTGCGCTGGTCGGGGATAACCGTTTCGGGGATGGTCGGGCTGTGCCTTAGTATGCGTCCACGCTGGTAGCGATGTGGCCGCGGAACTGGCCCCGGGATGTCCGCCCGCGTTTGTGACACAGCCTCGCGTATCCGCTTCCTCGAATTCCCGTTGCAGGCTACTCTCCCCAAAGGCACTTTTGCCGGGGAGGCTGTCATGCGGGTGGTTTGGGCTATTCTGGGTGCGGTCGCCGGGTTGGTGATCGGCTATATCGGCTCCGTGGTGGTTATCTACCCGATCGTCGTGGCGATCGACGGACCGGACCGCGACGGCGGTCTTGCCATGGGCGTCGCCTTTACGATCGCTCCCGCGCTGGCGGTGATCATCGCGGTCATCTGCTTTATCGTCAGCCTCCGACTGACCCGGCGGAAGAAGCCCGCGGCCGGTCCGGGTGGAAATTCCGGGATCTGAGTCACATCGCGGTGCAGCTAGGCTCTGAGCAACGCGCCTGTTGTGGTTGGAAGTTGAAGCCGCGCCTTCGGCGCGAATGATTTCTGGATCCCAGACGTCAGCGTGAGCGCAGCGAACACTCCATTCATTCGAACTGCACAGATCAGATGACGAAAAACCGCGCTGCCGTATGAGTGGCAGCGCGGTGCTTGTATCCTCCGCAAGGCCCCGGCGGTGGCTGGCACCGCCGAAGCTATCCATCGCCTACTGCTTTTTGGCGCTCAGCAGCGGTGTGATGTTGCGGAGCGTGACGCGGCGGTTGCGTTCGTCCGGGCCCTCTGTCTCGACCTTCAGATACTGCTCGCCATAACCCTGGATCACCATGTTTTCCGGCGGCACGTCATAGACGTCCGACAGGATCCGGCCGACGGTCTCGGCACGGCGGTCCGACAGGGCCAGGTTCGAGACTTCCGAACCGACGGCGTCGGTGTGGCCCTCGATCAGGAGAACGGTCGACGGATCCTGCTCGATCAGCGCGATCGAGGCGCGGGCAAGGTCTTCCAGGAGTGGGACCTGGCTTTCGCGGACCACGGCACTGCCCGAGCTGAAGGTGATCGTGTCGAGATCAACCCTGCGGACCATGTCGCGGACTTCCTCGCTCTCGCGAACCTGGCGCAGCGAATAGCCGTGATCGAGCTGGACCACCGGCGGTGCCGCGAAGGTCTCGTAGATCGTCTCGTAGCCCACCTGTCCGGCCGGAACGATGTAGTGATCGCGCGGAATATCCACCCTGTAGTCCGGCACATCGTAGTACCTGTCCCGCGGGTCGTAGTGCAAATTGTCGATCAGAACGTATTCCCGGCCATCCGGCAGGATGCGGGACCGGAAGAGGACATAGCCGGCGGTGTCGCGAGATCGTCACGACCTGGGTGCCGTCGACGCGGGTGACCGTTTCGCGCGTGCGCCCATGGCTCAGCCGTTCGACGCGGAATTCGGCTTCACCGTAGCGCAACAGGCTGCTTTCGTCCTTGTGGATGTAATAGCCGTCGTCACGCTCGACGATGATCCGGTCGCCCTGGTCCTCGACGACCCTGCCGCCGAGGGCCGGGATCAGCGCACCGACAGCCACGCCGACGGCCGCCGCGCCGAGAAGTTCCAGGCGATGGTCACGCGCATCTTCGCGCCTTTCCTCCTCCTGGGCCTGAAGCGTGGTCTGCTCCGCCTCGGTGAAGTCGTCGGACACCACGGCAGCGGGCTCCAACCGCTCCTCAACGGCCTGCGTTTGCATCGGCTGGCCGGTCTCTTCCTTCAGCGCCCTGGCCGGCTCGCTGAGCTCCTCGGGCTCCTTGACCTGCGTTTCTTCAGTGGGTGTTTCTTCGGCCGGCGCTTCTTCAGTCTGGGTTTCTTCGGTCTGGGTCTCGTCAACGGGCAACTCGTCGGCAGACTGTTCGTCCGTCGGGGCCGTGTCTTCCGCAGGAGCTTCTTCCGCCGCAGGCTCTTCGGCGGACTGCTCCGTCGTTTCCTCAGGGGCTTCCGAAGGCACCGGAACCTCTTCGGCCGCAGGCGCCGTTTCCTCGGCAGGAGCCTCGTCCTCCGGAGCGGCTTCGTCAGTGGCCGGCTCTTCGACGGCGGGCTTTTCAGCAGGTACCTCGTCGGTGACTGTTTCTTCCGCCGGAGCCGTTTCCTCAGGCGCCGGCTCCTCGGCAGGCTGCTCTTCCGCCGGCTGCTCCGTTTCGGGAGCCTCCAGCGTCGGCGGAGCTTCTTCCACCGGGGCTTCCTCCACCGGAGCTTCTTCCGCCGGCGTCTCTTCTACCGGGGCTTCTTCGGCGGGGGCTTCCTCTGCCGGAGCTTCCTCTGCCGGAGCGGCTTCGTCAGTGGCCGGTTCTTGGGCAGGAACCTCTTCGGCGGGAGCTTCCTCTACAGGTGCAGTTTCCTCAGGCGCCGGTTCCTCGGCAGGCTGCTCGACAGGCGGCGGCGCCGCTTCGGGGGCCTCCATGGTCGATGGGGCCTGTTCCGCCGGCGCTTCTTCTACCGGTGCTTTTTCGGCCGGGGCTACTTGCTCCGGCGCCGGTTGCACCGCTTCAGGCTTTTTGGCGGGCTCCTGGGGGACCGGCTTCCTGGCGGGCTCCTTGTCGGGCACCGCCGCCTCGGGGGCTTGCTCAGCCGCCGGGGGCGCCTCCTCGGCCGGCTTGCCTTTCGCGGGTGGGGTTTTCTCTGCAGGCGGAGCAGGCTGCTCGCAGGCTTCCGGATTGGCTTCGCAATCAACTTCCCTCTCCTGAGCGAAGGATGCGTTCGGCAGCATCTGCAGGGTCATGGCAAGGACCACGGCCAGTGCAGTTGAGTTTCGCAAGTGTTTCGTTTTCATTTTTCCCTCTTGAGGTGACCTCTTTAGTCCTGCCTCGTCCTGTTCGACCTAACCCTGCGACTGCGGCGATCCTTCGACGGCCGTGCGGCAGCCTCAGGGCAGTCCTGTGGGCAAACTTCGCGCAACGCGAAGAGCCGTCAGAACACACGCTCAGATCGAAGGCAGGTTCCGGACCGGTCTTCCGCTCACGCGTCAGTTCGCAAGAACAACGCGCGGGAAGGCATCCGGCTCCATCTTCATTGCTAAAAATCGCGCCCTTGAAGAAAAACAGGGCAAAATCCCGGTCCCGGTCCGGACGCGGCGAGCCGTTTTTCATCCCCTCGGCCCCGCTTTTCCGCCCAGGCCGCAGCCGCTCCAGATTAACCATAGCGGCAGATCCGGCAAAATGCAGGGGATATCTGTCTTCTGGGAGCACCGGTTCGCGTTGTATCGTGCCCACCGCTCTCCCTGGGTCGTTGAAACACCCGAGGCTTATGGGTTAATAAAGAGTTAACGTTTTGCGTATCTTTCACCGGTGCGGCGCCGGTGCGGAAGTCAGGAGACACGAATGGGCATTTTCTCGAAATCCTCGCGGCCGGGCGCTGACCAGGACCAGCGGGTCGAGACAGAGAGCGAAGCCGGCAGCCAGACCGGAGCGGACGAGACGGTCGAGGCGGACGAAACCATTGACACCTCATCCACGAGCAACGTGGAGCACCTGTCGCCCTTCGCCCTGAGAATGCAGGAGAAGCTGAACCAGCTGGACGGGCTGAAATCCCGGATCGGCGGGCTCAACCAGACCTTCGACCAGATGGCTGCCTTCGCCGCGGAAAGCCAGACCAGCATCCGCATGATCGCGGACTATCTGGAAGGCTCGCGCACCAGCGTCGAGACCGAAGTCCGGCTGAAATCGGAAAACGCCAAGATCTCCACGGATCTGCTCGATGCCCAGCACAGGATCAGGACGCTCACCAACCAGCTGGAAGACGCACAGGCGGAGGTGCACTCGCTGCGCAAGCGCTCGACGGAAACCCGCACTGCGCTGGAATCGGCCCGCAACGACATCGTCTCGATCCGCGACAACAACAAGAAGGTCAACGAAGAATACCGCCTGCAAAGCGCGAAGCTGGTGGAGGTCAACTCCCGGGCCTCCGAGCTCGGCGGTCAGCTCAACGACCTGAAGGCAAAGTTCGACACGCTGGAGAAGCACGCGGAAAACCTTGGCGCCGACCTGGAAGCGGTCAGGCACCGGGAAAAGGAACTGCAGCAGAACCTTTCCGAAAGCGCCAAGCTGCTGGAGGACGAGGTCCGCAAGAACAATCAGGCGACCAGCGAGCTGGAAGCTGGCCGGCGCGAGCTCGCCGAGTTCCGCAACGAGAATATCGACCTGAAATCCCACCTGGATGTCGCCAACCAGGAACTGGCCTATGCCAAGTCCCGGCTGGAAGAAGAGCAGCGCAAGCATGACAACGAAGTCTATGCGCTGAACTCGGAGGTGGAAAACCTGTCGTCCCAGCGGCGCATCGGCGCCCAGTCGCTGCAGGAGATGGCCCGCGAGAATTCAGCGTTGAAGGAGCGCAACCGCGATCTCCTGAAGCGCATGCAGGAAATCGAACACCTTCTGGACAGCGCCCAGAAGAACCACGAGAAGGACCGCAACGAGCTGATGGCGACCACGGCCAAGCTGCGGGAGATCAACCTACGCTACAATTCGGCCCTGACGGACCTGAACCATCAGCGCAACCAGAACCAGAAATACGCCGACAGCCTGGAAGACCTGATCGACGAGAACAAGCGCCTGCAGCGCTACAAGATCCAGATGGACACGGCCAACGAGCAGATCGCTCAGCTGAAGTCCGTGATCATCAATTACCAGATGGCGATGGAAGGCAAGGGTCCGGCGGAAGAGCTCGGCCTGACCGAGAATTACGACCCGGCGGCCGATCTCGGCATCACCGAACCGCTGCCGACGGAATACGAGCCGGTCGATCTGGATGACGGATCCGTCTCCGACGATGATGACGGCCCGGACGGCGATTCCCCGTCGGGCCGTGACGACAAGATCGTCAAGCTGCGCGACTGACCGGAGCAACAGGCACAACGGAAAACCCGGCCGCTGCGGCCGGGTTTTGCTCATCTGGGCCTTGTCTCCGGGATCGGCACCCGTCCCGGCTTATTCCGGCTCCACCGCGAACTGCAGCGGATAGCCGAGCTGGCCGGCAGCATCGATGGCCCGGGTCGCTTTCGTTTCCGCCACGTCCTTGGGATAGACGGACACGACGCAGGCGCCCTTCTGATGCGCGGTCAGCATGACGACCTCTGCCTGTGCCAGGTCCAGCCGAAACTCGGCCTTCAGGATGAGCACGACGAACTCCCGCGGCGTATAGTCGTCATTGAGCAGAATGACCTTGTAGAGCTTCGGCTTCTGAACCTTGGTCTGCTGCTTGATTTTGGGCTTCAGGTCGAAATCGCTCATGGCACTGGCCTAAGATACGGGCTCATAGAATTGAATGCACTGATCGCTCTGGAGCGAACCGGGCTCGGCTGTCGAAGACTGGTCACTTGAAGTTGCCGATCCCGTCGGCAGACGGTTCCGTTGTTTCGATCATTATAGTGCATGGCAAAGACGAAAAAAACATGGCGGAGGCGAACTCCTACCTCTAACTGAAATGCGGTCAGCATCTCAAAACAACTAACGTTTTACCAGATAGAAAATCAACATCGAGAAACCAACGAATGTAATTAGATATCCATCATATGGAAATGGAACTGTTGCGTATATTAATATACAAAAAATCACCGCAATTACTGCAAGTATAAATAGTTTGAACTCTTTGTGCATTGCACATTGCCCTTTTAGATAACTTCGTGCAACCGATGCCCCAAAATAATTTTGCTTACGAGGTCAATAAAAGCCATAATCAGATCGTCCAAAAATTTGACCACAAGACTCTGCCATAAGCAGTGCGAACCCTGTAAGTCCCCGGGAACAAAGTGATTTGGTTGATTTTCATACTATGCGCCCACATTTAGGCTAGGGGCTGGGAGCCGCCTCGACGAAACTTTCCGGCCCGGAGCGGATCTACGGGGGTGCAGACCGCGCCAGCTTGAACGGGCTCGCCCTGATCAACCCGGCTGTGGGACCATCCTGCTGTCCGTAAGCACAAAGAGCAAGTCCCCCTCTTCTGGAACGCCCATGTCCATCGTCCGCCCGCCCCGATCCGCCCGGGATACCGACAAGGATCCGCTCGCAGCAGCGCTGGAGCAGGAGATATTCAACGAGAAGGCGGCAACGCTTTCCCGGCTGAACAAGAAGCTGGAGACGGCGCTTGCCCGGCTCAAGGAGGCCCGCGAGGAACCCGGCCTGCCCGAGGACAGGCTGCGCCACCTTCAGGCTCAGGCCGGCGAAGCGCTCTGGCATGTCACCATTCAGCGCGAACTCTGCGGCCTGCGGCACCACAAGGCTTTCTACGACTTCCTGGCCGTTCCGGGGGAAGTCCGCCTGCTGATGGGGCCTGCCGGCAGCATTGCCCCGGCAAAGGTTTCACGGAAAACCTGAACCAGTGACCTGCATCACTTCTTTGTTGATGGCCCCCGCTTAAACGGAGGAAGCAGTTGCATCTTCCATGGCGGGGTGCTTTTTACTGGGGGCTTTTGGCAAAATGGGTTATTTGCAGTCGCGTTCAGCGGAAAGTGTGAAACCGCTGCGGATCAGCGGCGCGGGATTTCATCGCCAGCGCCTTGAAAACAACAATACCAGGCGCAGAGCGAACATGACACGCAGGAAGACAGGTCGGCTTTCAATGGGATCCAGGCTGGTGACGGGATGCCTCGCCCTCGGATTGCTGCTGAACCCCGTCCTGCCCGGTGTCTCATTCACCCAGCCTGCCCACGCCCAATCGGTCCGTGTCGTGCCGGAAGGCAACCGGCTTCGCTCGCAGCCGGATGTTCCCTTTGCCTCGGCGCGCCGGACGTCGGCCTCCAAATCCAGCTATGACGCGAAGTTCGAAAAGGTGCTGGGCGTTCTGCGGCGCGACCGCCGCCTGATTTCCTCGATCAAGCGGGTGGCCGGGCGCTACGGCATCGATCCGGTCCATATCATCGGCGCGATCGTCGGCGAGCATACCTATAATTACGACACGCTGGACAGCGCCCAGTCCTACTATGTCAAGGCGCTGGCCTATGCCGGCATCAACTTCAGCTTCGAGCTGAACGGCGAACACGTCGATGAATTCGTGGAGCGGCCCCAGTTCGACCGTTGCCGCAAGGAAGATATCCAGAAGAGCAGCAACCGCCGCTGGTCCTGTTATGAAAGCGTCTGGAACGCCAAGTATCGCGGCCGCACGGTGGATGGCGCCCGCTATCCCAGGAAGAACTTCAACGAAGCTTTCTTCCAGCCGCTCTTTTCCGGCCAAAGCTTTGGCCTGGGTCAGTTGAGCCCGCTGACCGTCCTGAAGATGAGCGATCTGGTCGCCAGGCAGAGCAACTTCCGCAAGCTCGATGCCGCCAACGCGGAAAGCGTCTACAAGGCGACCATGGACCCGAACGTCTCGCTGCACTACATGGCGGCGATCATTCAGGACGCCATTGCCGCCTACAAATCGGCCGGCAAGGTCGATATTTCCAAGAACCCCGGCCTCACCGCAACGCTCTACAATCTCGGCGACCCCTGGGATCGGGCGGCCAAATTCCGCCGCAGTGGACAAACCTGGCCCAAGGAGAACTACTACGGCTGGCTGGTCAACGACCGGATCGAAGATCTCAGGAGCTTGCTGTAAGGGGCCAACGCTCCGCGATCAGAAGCAGCTTCACGTCAGGAACGGATTGGTCTCGCGTTCGTGGCCGAGTGTCGAGGCCTGTCCATGGCCCGGCACGAAGGAGATATCGTCTCCGAGCGGCAGCAGCTTTTCCTTGATCGACCTGATCAGCGCGGCATGATCGCCCCCTGGCAGGTCCGTGCGGCCGATCGAACCGGCAAACAGGACATCGCCTGAAATCGCGAACCGCAATTCCTTTTCGACGAACACCAGATGTCCCGGCGAATGGCCCGGGCAATGGAGGACATCGAACATCCGGCCGGCGATCTCCACCTGGTCGCCTTCGGCCATCCACCGGTCGGGGGTGACCGGTTTCACGCCTTCCACGCCGAACTGCGCCGCCTGGTCGGCCACGCGGTCGATCAGCGGACGGTCGGCTTCATGCGGCCCCTCCACCGGAACGCCGAGGGCAGCGGCCAGATCGGCCGCACCGCCCACATGGTCGATATGGCCGTGGGTGAGCACGATCTTGTCGACGGTGACACCCTGCTTATCGATGGCCGCCTGAATACGGTCCACGTCACCGCCTGGATCGACCACGGCGCCGCGCATGGTCGCCGGGTCCCAGACCAGGGAGCAATTCTGCTGGAAAGGCGTAACGACGATGACCATCACCTGAATCGGCGGCGTGTCCTCATCGCCTCCGCCAGTCGTGTCTTCCCCGCCGGGATTTGAGGTCTCCTGCGTCACAGCCGTCTCCTTCCGAAACATTTGGCCCATAGTACAGCAAGAAATGCGGGACAACACCTATGTCCGGCATGTTTCTGCTTGCAAGCCGCTTCACCTTATCGCGCACATTTCGTACAAGAGTATAGGCCTCTGAGAAGAAGGCAAACTCAATCGAGTCACCGGACCTAATGACGCTGAGACTGCTTACATTTCTGATTTCCGCCGCAATGGCTCTCGCTGCCGCGTCCAGCGCAGTGGCGCAGCCCGGCCGGACCGCCCCCAGTTTCGACAGCTGGACGGCGGACTGCAGCAACACCGGGGTGTGTTTTGCGTCTTCCCTCACCCGCACAAAGTCCGTCTGGGTGGACCTGCGCATTATCCGCGACTGGCCGGCCGAGGCCCAGCCCCTCATGCGCCTGACCACCAACACCACGCTGCCCGTGGAAGGCACGTTGCGTTTCGATGTGGACGGAGCGGCGGTCGAGGCCTTGCCGCTCGAGCAACTGCGCGAAATGCAAGGCGCGGTGGTGCCTCCTGCAGGTTTCCGCCCTCTCGGCGGCGAAGGCTTCTGGTATCCGACCGGGCCGGCGACAGCAACACTTCTGAAAGCCCTGCAAGAGGGCAAGGAACTGACGGTCCGTCTGCCCGCGGCCGAGGACGGCGCGGATCCGATAAGCGTCCCCGTGTCCCTTCAGGGCCTGAAGGCCAGCCTGCTGTGGCTCGACAACCGGCAGAACCGCACGGGCACCGTTGCCGCCATCGTGGCGCCGGGCACCGCACCCGCCGAGGACGCGCCCCATGCGCTGCCGGTCATGAGTGCGCAGGAGTTGCCGCCGGAAGTCGCCGCGGTCTGGTCCGCCAACCGGCTGTGTTCGGAAATCGATCCCGCCATCTTCGCCAGCCTCAATGCCGTACGCGTGCCGCTGCCGGAAAACGCGTCGCTCTACATCATCCCCTGCGGCGCCCCGACCGCACATAACAGCCCCTATGTCGCGGTTCTGGCGAGCAAGGACGGCGCGGCCCGCCAGATCCACGTTGCCCGCATGTCCGACCAGGGACCGATCGCGACCGATCTGATCTACAACGCTCACTGGAGCCCTGCGGATCAGCAGCTTGTCAGCTATTTCAAGGGCTCGGGAGTCGGCGAATGCGGCCTGTGGAACCGATGGGTGTGGAACGGATCCGGCCTGGTGCTTCTTGAAGAGGCCACAAGGAACACGTGTGACGGTACGGAACCCGACTTGTCCAAATGGTCAAACTCCTGGCCCGCGAAAAACGCTTCGAATTAGCGCGCGGACCAAGGATTCTCTTGCGGTTTTGCCCTTCCCGCCCTTATGATGTTGACGCAGCGGCTGGATAGGGATGCAGCAGGATTGTTTCAACCCGAATTCAGAGTGTTGAACGGGCGCACCATGTGCGCCTATGGGAAGTAACTCGACTGTGAAGGCGGGTGAGAGTGGTCCTTATGTGCCGAAAGGGCGCAGCAGTTAAGGTGATTTGGTAATGCACGATGGAGATTCGGACCGGCGGTCGCGTGGTCGGCGCGGCGGCAAACGCGAGTTTGGCGGTCCGCAAGACTTCGGCAGTGATTTTGGCGGAAGCGGGTTCGGTGGAGACTACGGCGGTGGTCGGGACGGCGGCTACCGCGGTGGGCGCGACAACGACTTTGGTGGCGGCCACGGCCGCAACGAGAGAGACGGCGGTGGCCGTAGCGGCGGCTATGGCAATCGCGAAGGTGGATACGGCGGCGGTCGCGAAGCTGGCCCGGGCGGCGACAACCGGGGCGGTTACGGCAATCGTGAAGGTGGTGGCGGCGGTTACGGCGGCGCCCGAAGCGGCGGCTATGGCAACCGCGAAGGCGCACCAGGCGGCGGCTACGGCAACCGTGAAGGTGGCGGCGGCTACGGCGGCGCCCGAACCGGCGGCTATGGCAACCGCGAAGGCGCACCAGGCGGCGGCTACGGCAACCGTGAAGGTGGCGGCGGCTACGGCGGCGCCCGAACCGGCGGCTATGGCAACCGCGAAGGCGGCGAAGACCGCCCGCGCCGGGACATGCCACCGGTGGAACGCGGCCCGCGTCAGTCCGGCACCGTAAAGTTCTTCAAGACGGACAAAGGCTTCGGCTTCATCACGCCCGATGAAGGCGATGCGGATGTGTTCGTGCACATCTCCGCCGTAGAACGCTCCGGTCTTTCGGCACTCGACAGCGGCCAGCGGATCTCTTTCGAGACCGAGCCGGACCGTCGGGGCAAGGGCCCGAAGGCCGTCAATCTTCAAGTCCTTGAAGAGGGCGGCAGCCCGGCCGAGGAAGACGGCGCAGAGCAATAAGACCCGTATCAGCGGACGTTCGGCCGGTTCCGGTTGAGCGTCCGCTGATCGAGGTCATCGCATTGCCCTTTCGTGCGATCCCGGGCGCGGCTGTGCTGCGCCCTGTTTCTTTTACGCCCCACCTCTTTTGCGCCTTGGCTCCCTTACGGTGGCGCGAGAGACATTTCCGGCCCACACCTTTTCAAGGCTCGCCCCACCGCCTATAACGCGGCTCCAGAATCTTCTCAGGTGGTTTCATGACGTCCGAGCCGTCTTCCTCCCTTTCGACTTCATTCATCACCGCCCGCCCCTGCCGGCCGGGCGACCTGAGCAGGCTTCTGCAGCTGAACAATGCCGCCGTTCCCGCGGTCAATGAGCTGACGGCGGAAGAGCTTCTGGACCTCATCAATTCGGCGCTCATATGCCTGGTGGCCGAGGCCGGCGAAACAGCCGCAGGGTTCCTGCTGTGCATCGGCGACGGCACGGGATATGAAAGCCGCAATTACCGGTGGCTCAGCGAACGCCTGTCGAATTTCGCCTATACCGACCGTATTGCCGTTGACGAAACTCTTCGGGGGCAGAAGATCGGCGACGCGCTCTATGCCGCCCTTTTCCGGCATTTTGCCGGCACGCAGCGCTGCTTTGTCTGCGAAGTCAACGAACGCCCGCCCAACCCCGGCTCCGTGCGCTTTCACAAGCGGCTGGGGTTTGAGGAGATCGGCAGATCCGATCACGGCGACAAGGCGGTCGTATATATGAAGCGGGCGCCGGAACCGGCGGGTTCGGCATCATGAACTACCGGCACGCCTATCACGCGGGCAATATCGGCGACGTGCTGAAACATGTCGTTCTGACGCGGCTGATCGCGTATTTCCAGCGCAAGGACAAGGCTTTCCGCATTCTGGACACCCATGCCGGCACCGGCCGGTATGACCTGACGTCGGAAGAAACCCGGAAAACCGGCGAGTGGCAGCTGGGCGTCGGCAAGGTGCTTGCCAGTGATATCCCCCCGCCCGTCGCGGAGTTGCTGGAGCCCTGGCTGGCGGTCGTCCGCCGGATGAATCCCGGTGGCGAACTCAAATGCTATCCCGGCTCGCCCTGTGTTGCCCGTAGCCTGATGCGCAAGAGCGACCGGCTGACCCTGACCGAACTGCATCCAGCGGATTTCAAGACCCTGTCGGAGCTCTTTGCGGGCGATCATCAGGTCAAGGCCATCCATCTGGATGGCTGGCTGGCCATGGGAAGCTTCCTGCCGCCGAAGGAAAAGCGCGGCCTGGTTCTGATCGACCCGGCCTATGAGGCGACCGACGAATTCGAGAAAATGACCAATGCGGTCGTCAAGGGCTGGAAAAAGTGGTCCGGCGGCAGTTATGCGCTCTGGTATCCGATGAAGGACGCCTGGTCGATCCGACGCATGCATGCGGCCTTCAAGGAAGCCGGCCTGCGGGACGTTCTGACGCTGGAGCTGAATGTCGGCAGGAGCGGGCCGGACACGAGAATGCTCGGCTCCGGCATGACGCTGATCAATCCGCCCTTCACGCTGGCGGACGAGATGCGCGTGGTTCTGCCATGGCTGTGCAACGTCCTGCATCAGGGACCGGGGGCAAGCTGGGATGTGCAGCAACTGATCGGCGAATAACGGCACACCATGTCAATTTTTGCGGGGATCAGCGCTTGACCTCCGGACCGGCCTCCCGCATCGTCATCGTCACAGTTTGCATACCGGAGATCTTGTCGTGCATCTTGCCCGTTCCGCCAGCCTGTTTCTGTCCGCACTGATCCTCTCTGCCGCTCTTTCCGCCCCGGCTTCGGCCCGGGACGACCGCGTCTACTTTTCCTTTGCTGGTGAAAACCGCCTGCCGGAATGCACTGCCGCTTCCGTGCAAAGCGCCGTTGCCGGATCCGTTGCCAGAGCTCGCAAGGATTATTACGGCGGGCGCACCATTCTCGGCATCGATCAGGTTCAGGAAGTCGGCTACCAGATAAACGGCATCAGCCCTGTGGCACGCCGCTATTGCCGCGGCAAGGCCAGCCTTTCCGACGGCAGCTACCAGTCCGTGCACTACCTGGTCGAGGAACATGCCGGCTTTGTCGGCGTGAGCTGGAATGTGGAGGCCTGTCTGGCGCCGCTCGACAAGTGGCGGGTCTATGGCGCGCATTGCAGCACCACGCGGCCGCACTAAGCACATATATTCCGGAAGGTCCTTTCGATGGCATTAGCGAGCCGCGCATGGAGACTGGCTGTCGGCCTTCTGATGTCCGTGTTTTCCGCGCCGGTCCTGGCGGATCAGCCCGGCGACTTCGACTTCTATGTTCTGTCGCTTTCCTGGTCGCCGACCTACTGCAAACAGGAGGGCGAGGACGCCAGCCGCTACCAATGTGGCGTGCACGAACCCTTCCGCTTCATCGTCCACGGCCTTTGGCCGCAATATGAAAGAGGCTACCCGGAATCCTGTGAGGGCCCACCGCAGCGCATTGACCGTCAGATCGCGGTCGACATGGAGGACATCATGCCGAGCCACGGCCTTGTCTTCCACCAATGGCGCAAGCACGGCACCTGCTCCGGTCTCGACCCGCAGGATTATTTCTCGCTGACCCGCAAGGCTTTCGAGAAAATCGCCATTCCAGGCGTGTTTTCAGCCTTGGAAACCCGCGGCAAGGCCAGTCCGGCCACGGTCGAACGGGCGTTCCGCCTCGCCAATCCGGGCCTGGAGGACGATGCCATGGCCGTCTCCTGCGTTGACGGTGAACTGGAGGAGGTCCGTATTTGCCTGACCAGGGACCTGGCGTTCAGATCCTGTCCCTCCGTCGATCGCGCCGCATGCCGGGCCGCCAGCCTCGCCGTTCCCCCACCGGTTGCCCGCTAGCAACCGGCGCACCCGAATTCCCTCTGCCTGGAGTTAGGATCATGACGAAACTGCGCTCGTCTCCACCCTCGCCTTTCGGCCGCAAGGTGAAAATCGCCATGGCCATCCTGGGACTCAAGGACCGGATTGAAGTCGTGGACGCAAACACGGCCGATCCGTCCGACAGCCTGCGCGGTCAGAATCCGCTCGGAAAGATACCGGCCCTGATCCTCGAAAACGGCGATGTGCTTTACGACAGCGCGGTGATCGTCGAATATCTCGATTTCCTGGCCGGCGGCGGCAGGCTCATTCCGGCCGGCGAGGCCCGGTTTGCAGTGCTGCGCGACCAGGCGCTCGCGGACGGCATCATGGATGCGGCCCTGCTGCGGGTCTATGAGAAGCGGTTCAAGGAACCGAAATACCGGGACCCCGCCTGGGACGCCTATCAGGCAGCCAAGGTCGATCGTGGCCTTGCCCATTTCGAAGCCGACACGCCTCCGGTTCCCTCGAGCGACAAGGACGTCGACGCCGGCATGATCACCCTCGCCTGCGCTCTGGGATACCTGGACCTGCGCTTTGGCGGCGAGTGGCGCGGCGACCACCCCAGGCTGGTTGCCTGGCTCGACGCCTTCGAGGCCTGTGTTCCGCTCTACACGGCCACCAGACAGCCGCCGGCGCCCCTGCCGGACAATGCCCCCGCCCCGCTGCAGTAGGCTGGAAAGAAAAAACCCGGCGCCTTGCGGCGCCGGGTTGATTTCACGAGGGACATTCGTCCAATCAGAATTTGTAGCCGAGACCGAAGCGAACCTGGGAATTGCTGAAGTTCGAGCTTACGGCCGTGCCGTTCAGGTTGAAGTCTTCTTCGCCAAAGTCCTGATACACATACTCAAGCTTTGCGCTGACATTGTTGGTGATTGCAGCCTCACCACCGGCGCCCAACGTCCAGCCGAGAGCCGTCTTGCTGTCGCTGTCGCCGTTGCCGTTGACTTCAACATCGGCCAGTGCGAGACCACCGGCGCCGTAGATCATGTACCGGTCGAACGTGTAACCCAACCGTGCGCGGATATTGGAGTTCCAGTCCGACTTGGACTGAACGGTCAGGCCGCCGCTGGTCGTGCTGTCTTCCAGGTCGGTCAGGCTGAAGTCGGCTTCCGCACCGACGACGACATTCGGCGTTATCTGGTAGTTGTAGCCGGTATAAAGCCCGCCGGTGACGCCGTTGGTGCTGACGTCCAGGTCGGAGATGCCGCCCGAGCGGTTTTCGAAATTGCCGAAGGCCCAGCCGAGATTGGCACCCAGATAAATGCCGGTCCAGTCAATGGTCTGTTGTGGGGCCGGAACAACCTCATAGCTGCCAGGTGCCGGCGATTGCGGCAGATCCGCAGCCCAGACAGGAACTGCTCCGGCCGTCAATACCAAGCC
This sequence comes from Roseibium salinum, assembly GCF_026240905.1. Taxonomy (NCBI): domain Bacteria; kingdom Pseudomonadati; phylum Pseudomonadota; class Alphaproteobacteria; order Hyphomicrobiales; family Stappiaceae; genus Roseibium; species Roseibium salinum. The sequence continues at coordinate 15,903 of NZ_JAPEVI010000003.1, read as the reverse complement.
TGCAAGTGCAAGACGTTTCATCTTAGATACTCCAGATCCACTTAATTCAAACTGAGATGGCCAAGGGACTTGGCCAGTAATGAGTTGGACGCACATAGCCGCGTCCCCACACTCCCACACAATGGTATGGACCGTGTTTGTGGCGGATCGGAATTTAGAATTGGGAGTTTTGATGACAAAAGGCGGCAATATTCTGACAGGATGAATGGCCTTTTAATAAAATTGCAATTTGCAACGCCGCCGGGCCATTCGGGCCTGTCAGGCAAAAGGTGCTTGCACCCGGCTTCCCCCATACCAATCTATTGCGTATAAGGCGCCCGGGTGCAATCCGTCCTCCTCCAGGCAAAGCGCTCGACGATCACAATTCGGCCGAACCGGAAATCATAAATGCTCTTTGACTACTTAAGCCTCGCAGGCGGATTGGTTGTTCTGATTATCGCCGGTGATGTCTTGGTCAGGGGGTCTGTGGGGATCGCTCAACGCCTGGGAGTTCCCAACCTCATCATCGGCCTGACCATCGTTGCCTTCGGAACGTCCGCCCCGGAGCTGGTGATTTCGCTGAAGGCCGCCCTCAGCGGTTCGGGCGGCATTGCCATAGGCAACGTGGTCGGCTCCAATATCGCCAACGTCCTGGCGGTGCTCGGCCTGCCTGCGCTGATCGCGGCAACCCCTTGCGGCGAAAACGGCGCCACGCGCAACGCGGTCTTCATGGTGGCCGTGACCCTCGTCTTCATCGCCCTGTGCTTTCTCACCCCCATCGGCCTGGCCGGTGGCGTCGTTCTTCTGGCTCTCCTCGGTCTCTTCCTGGGCGCTTCCGCCATGGTCGCCCGCAATCACCGCAGGGAACAGAAGGGCATTGCAGCCGCCGCGGCCGGCGCTGCGGTGGCCGTGAACGAACTGGAAGGAGACGATGGGATCCTGGAGGACGTGGAAGACGTTCCCGAGTCCGCCTGGATTGCGGTCGTCTATGTCCTGCTTGGTCTCGTCGGCCTACCGCTTGGCGCGCATTTCACCATCAGCGGGGCCACCTCGATCGCATCGGCCTGGGGCGTCAGCGAGGCCGTCATCGGCCTCACCGTCATCGCGCTCGGCACCTCGCTGCCGGAACTCGCAACCACGCTGATGGCCGCCATACGCCAGCATGGTGCAGTGGCGATCGGCAACGTCATCGGCTCCAATATCTTCAACCTCCTGGCGATCATCGGCATCACCGCCGTTGTCGTGCCGATCGATGTCCCGCCGGAAGTGATGAATTTCGACATATGGGTGATGCTGGCATGTGCGCTGCTGCTCACCGCGCTTGCCGGATTCCGCATCTGCCTCGGCAAGATGGCCGGCCTTGCCATGACTGTGGCTTATTGCACCTACATCGCCTCGGTCTACATGCTCGGAAAGGTCGTCTGACCCGGGGTCCGTACCCTGAACCGGCCGCAACGAGTGCAGCCGCCCCTCTTTCCCCGGATGCAATACGCGCTTAAATGACTGTCATGCAGGACAGCTCCGATTCTCAAAACCCAGTCAATGAAACGGCCGCCCGCGAGACCGCTCCCGTGAAGAAGGGGGTGGACGTGATCGCCGACGAGGTGAAACGCCTGCCCAACGGGCCCGGCGTCTACCGGATGCTGGATGAGAACGGCGAGGTTCTTTACGTCGGCAAGGCACGGAGCCTGAAAAAGCGGGTGACCAGCTACACGCGCCTGCAGGGTCAGTCCAACCGGATCATGCGCATGATCCTGTCGACGGCGGCCATGGAATTCGTCGTCACCCAGACGGAAACGGAAGCCCTGCTGCTGGAAGCCAACCTGATCAAGAGGCTGCGCCCGCGCTTCAACGTCCTGCTGCGCGACGACAAGTCCTTTCCCTATATTCTGGTGACCGGCGACCACGCCTCACCGGCGATCGTCAAGCACCGCGGCGCGCGCAAGCGCAAGGGCGAATATTTCGGCCCCTTCGCATCCGCCGGCGCGGTGGACAGGACGATCAACGCCCTGCAGAAGGCCTTTCTGATCAGGACCTGTTCGGACAGCTACTACGAGAACCGGACCCGTCCGTGCCTGCAATACCAGATCAAGCGCTGCGCCGGCCCGTGTACCGGCGAAATCGACCCTGACGACTATGCCGGCCTCGTTTCGGAAGCCAAGGCGTTCCTGTCCGGCCGCAGCCAGCTGATCAAGAAACAGCTCGCCCAGCAGATGGAAGCGGCTTCCTCGAACCTGGAATTCGAGCGGGCCGCCATTTACCGGGACCGCCTGACGGCTCTGTCGCACATCCAGTCTCATCAGGGCATCAATCCGCAATCGGTGGAAGAAGCCGACGTCTTCGCAATACATCAGGAGGGCGGACAGACCTGCGTGCAGGTGTTCTTCTTCCGCACACGCCAGAACTGGGGCAACCGGGCCTATTTCCCGAAAGCCGACAAGTCCCTGGAGGAAGCCGACATTCTGGAGAGCTTCCTCGCCCAGTTCTATGACGACAAACCGGCCCCCAAACAGATACTCCTCTCTCACGAAATCGCCGAGCAGGACCTGCTCGCGCTGGCTCTCAGCGAGCGGACCGGCCGCAAGGTCGAGGTTGCAACGCCGAAGCGCGGCGAGAAGAAGGACCTGGTGGACCACGCGCTCACCAATGCGCGCGAGGCCCTCGGCCGCCGCCTCGCCGAAACCTCCAGTCAGGCCCGGCTCCTCAAGGGCGTTGCCGAAGCCTTTGGCCTTGAAGAAGCTCCGCGCCGTATCGAGGTCTACGACAACTCCCATATCATGGGCACCAACGCGGTCGGCGGCATGATCGTCGCCGGCGTGGAAGGCTTTGCCAAGGGCCAGTACCGGAAGTTCAACATCAAATCCGAGGAGCTCGTACCCGGTGACGACTACGGCATGATGCGCGAGGTGCTGACCCGCCGTTTCTCTCGCCTGCTCAAGGAGCATGCCCGCGAGGAACCGCCCGCCCCCGCGGAAGAGCCGGATCCCGAAACCCTCGAGGACGGCGGCCAGGAGGCGGCTCCGGCGGCCGGCGACATGCCCGCCTGGCCAGACCTGGTGCTGATCGACGGCGGCCAGGGGCAGCTTACGGCTGCGCGCGAAACGCTGGAAGGCCTGGGCATCACGGACGTGCCCCTTGTCGGCATTGCAAAGGGTCCGGACCGGGATGCGGGCCGGGAGAAATTCTTCATGCCCGGCCGCCCGTCCATCATGCTTCCCGAACGTGACCCGGTGCTCTATTTCGTCCAGCGCCTGCGCGACGAAGCCCACCGCTTCGCCATCGGCAGCCACCGAGCCCGCCGCAAGAAGGACATCGCCAGGAACCCGCTGGACGAGATCGCCGGCATCGGCCCCACGCGCAAGAAGGCGCTGCTGCGCCATTTCGGCACCGCCAAGGCCGTCTCCCGGGCCGGCATGGAAGACCTTGCCGCTGTGCCCGGTATTTCGGAGGCCATCGCAAAGCTGGTCTACGACCACTTTCACGAATAGGCCGGGGAATGTTCGCGGCGCTGCTCGGTCCCGCCTGTCACCGGGCACGATCCGTCCGCACAGATTCCCCGGGCAGTTGCATCCAGAGTGTGCTATGGCTGCGCTCAGCCCCTGCAACTGAATATTGCCATTGAATGCTGTTCCGAAGTTCCCGCCCCCGGCGTCCCCTGCTCGTCTCGCTGTTGTCCCTCGTCTGCTGGTGCGGATGTCTTGGCGCATTGGCGGTTTCCGCCTTTGGGCTGATGAGTTTTGCCGCGCCGGACTACTGGGTTGCGGACAACATGAGCTTCTTTTTGAGGCAGTTTCTGGCGGCCGGGCTTGCCGGATGCCTTGCCGGAGCCGTCGGGCTCCTGCTCCGCCACCGCTTTGCCATGCTCTACAGGACACTCTGGTTCTGCGCCTTCCTCGCCTTTCTCGGCCTTGCCGGACTGACTGCGGCGCGCACGATGGCCAATACGGTCGATACGGCTGCGCAGCAGGAGGGCAGACGTCCGGTCAAGGTCATCTCCATCAACATCGAGCATCTGTTCCTGGGCGACGCGGTCCTGCAGGCGTTTCTCGAAAGAGAAAACCCTGATGTCGTCGTCATGCAGGAAGTGCTCTGGGGTCTGCAGAAATTGCGCTGGGAACGGCTCGGCCTGCCCGCAGGCGGCGCGGGGAAGAACGGTTTCCCGGCCCATCTGAAAATCGGTGAGCTTGGCGGCCTTGTCGTCTACTCGCGCTTTCCCGTCCTGAAGGAGGACTCGAGGGTCATCCAGGGCGAGCTGCCATCGGGTTCCACTGTCTATTACGACGCGGACCGGGAACTGCTCGCGCTCACCCTCGACACCGGCGCAAAGCCGCTGCACCTCGTGGCCATTCATCCGGACAGCCCGAGAAGCGAGAGCCGCTGGAAGAACAAGCGCCGCTATTTCGATGAAGTCGACCGGCTCGTCCGGAGCCTTCAGACTGAAAACTCCGGCAACATTCTGGCCATCGGAGATTGGAACAGCGCGCCGTGGTCCGCACGTTTTCAGCAAACGCTGGAAGAAAACGGCCTTAGCACCGCTTATCCCGGCGGTTTTCCGCAGACCACGCGGTTCTTCTTCCATTATCGCCTGCACTGGATTCTGGGGGCTCCCGTCGACCAGTTTGCCGTCTCCGGCGGCGTTCAGGTGACCGATGTCTCGCTCGGCCCGCATATCGGCTCGGATCACCTGCCGCTCATCGTCGAACTTGCACTGGAAGACGTCCAGCAGCCGGCCGCCGATCCTGACCCGCAATCTCCGGCGGACCCGGAGACGGGCGAATCTGTCGACTAGAGTATCCCTCTTGGTCAAGGAAGGGATGGCGCCCATTTCCGGTCGTTCCTGAGCAAGGCGGATACTCTAGCCTGTGACTTCAACCCCAGGCTGTTTGAGCCTGCCGGGCGGATTGGAAACACTGCGCCCAGTTTTTACCGATTCCCGATCAGGACGCATGGCCAAGCTCTATTTCAACTACTCCTCCATGAACGCCGGCAAGTCGACCGTGTTGCTGCAGGCCGCCTACAACTACAAGGAACGCGGCATGAACGCGCTCCTGCTGATTGCCGCATTCGACGACCGCGGCGGCAAGGGCCGGATCGCCTCACGGATCGGGCTGTCTGCGGATGCCGACATCTTCGCCGCCCAGGACGACATCTACGAACATGTTCGCGGATCGCATCACTCCAAACCCGTCGATGCCGTCTTTGTCGACGAGGCGCAGTTCCTGACGGAAAGCCAGGTCTGGCAGCTCGCCAAAGTCGCCGATCAGCTTCGCATTCCGGTGATGTGTTTCGGCCTCAGGACCGATTTCCAGGGAAAGCTCTTCCCAGGCAGCGCCGCCCTCCTGGCCCTCGCCGACAACCTGAAGGAAATCAAGACGATCTGCTGGTGCGGCCGCAAGGCCACCATGGTCGCGCGCCTGGACGCCGAAGGCCGCATTGTCGAGGAAGGCGACCAGGTGGTGATCGGCGGCAACGAGCGCTACGTACCGCTGTGCCGGAAACACTGGACGCACGGGAAGCTTGGTTAGGCTACGCGGGTAGATTTGATCGAGTTGACGGCTGTGCCGATTGCGATCGGACCAGACATGTTCAGGCTGTTTTCAGCGCCAGAGGTAGTTGATTTGCGTGAACACCAGGGTGAACTGGACAAGAACTCAACTGCCTACCCAAAATCAGCCCACATTGGCGAGAAGCAAGAAATAACATATCTGAATTTTTTATTTTGACTTGGAAAGCAATCACATAACAATCGGATCATCAACTTGTTCAACATATCCTGATTTGACGAAACCAGTTCTACGGCGATATACATATCAGTGATCTGCCGACCGCGTTTATTTGCAAACTCGCTCGCCGTCAGCATAAGGCGACCTCGGAGTGACCGGATGTGGTCGGTCCGCCCGTGCATTTTGCACGAAACCAGCGTTGCATCGCCTGCTTGTCTGCCTGCGCTGGAAGCAACGCCGATCGTCTGCGACAGGACCTCGATCCCACGAAGGACGAAAACGGTTCACTCTCAGACATACAAGTCATCAGCTGAATCAGGAGAAACCCGTGAGTTTCCAATCCCAGAAGATTACGCCGCTTTTGATAACCGTTCTGGCGACATCGTTCTTCGCAGCCCAGGCCACCGGCCAGGAAAAATCGTACAATTCGGTTCGCGACTGCATGCGCACCGTCACGAAAGTGGAGAACAGCGTCAAGACTGAGGACGGTGCGGTGGCCCAGGCCGACAAGACCTTCTTTAACAGGGCCCGCGACTTGTGCATGCAGGTCCGCTACGAGATGGTAACCGACATGCTTGAAACGGTATCCGGCGAGGACAAGTCCTAGGATCGGTCCCCCTGCCGTTCCCTCGGCCAGGGGTAGCTGGCCCAGACCGGGCAAGCGAAACAGGATGCGCGTGAAGCTCCAGGATCTGAAGGACGTAGACAGCCCCCGCGCTCTTGTGAACGCGGGGGCTCCAACGCGGCCGGGTGGCCGTCAGCAGAGATTTAGGCAGTTGCCGAGATTTTCCGGATCTCTCCGGATTTCAGTTTGCCGAAATACTGCTCAACCTCCTGCTTCACGACCGGCATGAGGATATAGAGGCCGACGATGTTTGCGAGCGCCATGGCGAAGATCATGGAATCGGAGAAGTCGATGACCGGACCAAGGCTCATGGAAGCGCCGATCACCACGAAGACGCAGAAGATCAGCTTGAACAGGGTTGCCGTCCGCTGCCCTTCGCCGAACATGTAGGTCCAGGCCTTGAGGCCGTAATAGGACCATGACAGCATGGTGGAAAAGGCAAACAGCAGCACCGCCAGCGCCAGGATGTACGGAAAGAAGGCCACCTGGGCGCCAAAGGCCGCGGAGGTCAGTTCCACGCCGGTGAGGCCCGTGTCGAGTACGCCGGTGAAGATGATCACCAGGGCAGTCATCGTGCAGATGACGACCGTATCGATGAACGGCTCCAGCAGGGAAACGACACCCTCGGTCGTCGGCTCTTTCGTGCGCACCGCCGAATGGGCAATCGCCGCCGATCCGATCCCGGCCTCATTGGAGAAGGCCGCGCGTTTAAAGCCCTGTATCAGGGCGCCGACCGCTCCGCCGGCAATTCCCTCCGGCGAAAACGCCCCACCGATGATTTCGCCGAACGCCCAGCCGAGCCTATCGAAGTTCATGGCAATCACGATGAGTGCTGTTCCCACGTAGAGAATGGCCATCAGGGGCACGATCTTTTCCGTCACCCGTGCGATGGACTTGATACCGCCGATGATCACGCTGCCGACCAGCACCGCCATCACCAGGCCGAACAGCCAGCCGAACCCGGCAAGCGGGCTGGCCGCGCCACCCGTCACGTTGACGACCTGCTGGAACGCCTGGTTGGCCTGGAACATGTTGCCGCCGCCAAGCGCACCGCCCACGCAGCAGATGGAGAAGAAGATCGCGAGGAACCGGCCGAGCCCCGCCTTGCCCTTTTCCGCAAGCCCCTTGGAAAGATAATACATCGGGCCGCCGGAGATCGTGCCGTCCGGAAGTTCATTGCGGTATTTCACCCCCAAGGTGCACTCGGTGAATTTGGAAGCCATCCCGAGGAGACCGGCAAGGATCATCCAGAACGTCGCCCCGGCCCCGCCGATGGATACGGCGACGGCGACGCCGGCAATGTTGCCGAGCCCAACGGTCCCCGAAAGTGCCGTGGCAAGTGCCTGGAAGTGCGACACCTCGCCGGCGTCCTCCGGGTCGGAATAGTCGCCCTTGACCAGCGATACCGCATGGCCGAAGGCGCGGAACTGAATGAAGCCGAAATAGATGGTGAAGATGGCCGCGGCCAGCACCAGCCAGCCGACGATCAACGGAAACTGTGTCCCGGCGACAGGGACAGAATAGAAGATCGTCGAGGCCACGATGTTGGATATGGGAGCGATTGCGTTGTTGATCGCTTCATCGACACCGGCAAACGCATGCACGGGGGCAAACGGCAGGCCGAAGGCCGCCGCGCAAAACAGCTTTTTCATGGATTGAACCTTTCAGGAAAACAACTTGATGCGGACGACCCGCTTAAGGAACGACCGTCACCGGCACGGGTGAGGCTTGGACCAGCGTGATCGCCAGTCCGCCCAACAGACGCTCCGCCAGCGTTCCGGAGCCCTTGCGGCCAATGAAGATCTGGCTGTCGCCGATCTTTTCCGCAATCCCGCAGAACAGTTCACCCGCATGGCCATAGCGGGCTTCGCTCGTTGCCTGAAGGCCCTTGGCCTCCAGTTCCTTCGCCGCCGGTTCGAGCAGGCTCTCCGCCCGTTTCAGCTCCTCTGCGCGCCGCTTGTGCCGCTCGGCAAGTTCCTCCTGGGTCAGGAAGCTGTAAGGCGACCATTCCAAAACATGCACGAGATGGATCCGCGCGCCGGACGATTTCGCAAGGCTTGCCGCAAGCGCGACCGCCCGATGCGAGGCGTCGGTCCCGTCGTAACCGACAATATAAGTACCTGACATCCACATATTCCCTCTGTGGCCGGATGCGGCCAACCCCGAGACGGAAGGCTTTTCTGCCGGGTTTCGGCGCTCGGGGCACAGTGTTTCGCTGCATCCGAATTCTGTTTTAGTCCTTCCACCTCCAATATCAGTCGTTTTGCCTAGGAAAAGGCTCCAAACTTCGCCATTTATAGTGTAGAATGGCCTAATTATGGCAAAAATATAGGAAATATGGCTGGTGAAGCTGGATCGCATCGACCGAAGCATACTGCGTGAGCTCCAGGAAAATGGTCGTCTGCCGATCGTCGAGCTGGCCAATCGGGTCAATCTCACCAAGACCCCGTGCGCCCAACGCGTGAAACGTCTGGAAAAAGCCGGCATTATCCGCGGTTACCGAGCGGATCTCGACCCCGAACAGCTTGGCGCCGGCCATGTGCTGATCGTCATGGTGACACTGGACCGAACCAGTGACGACGCCCTTGAGCGCTTCAACAGCGCGGTGCGTCTCATTCCGGAAGTCCAGAGCTGCCTGATGGTGGCCGGCAATTTCGATTACCTGCTCAAGGTCCGGACGCACGACATTGCGCATTACCGTGCGGTTCTCGGCCACCGGATCGGCAAACTGCCCTTCGTCCACCAGACCCACTCCTTTGTGGCCATGGAACTGGTGAAGGACGAGGTTACAGTTCCGGTGCCACTTGAGTGAGAGGTGCGGTCTCGGCCGCCCGGTCCGGAACCCGTGCCTTGCTATTCGGCGGCCGCAACGTCGTCCGAGCGCCGGCACAGCCTGGCATAGAAGTCCGCAAACCTGTCGTCCGGGGCCACAGCGAGGCAATCGTTCACGAGTGCCTCGATTTCGGCGCCGTGCGCGCCTTGCGCGCGCCTGGCCATCAGCTTGATGTGACGGCCTTCCAGGATCTTCCATTCATCCGTCCGGGCGAGGCTTTCATCGCCGGCCAGGGCGTAAAGGACCGCCGGTTTGCTCTTGCCCTTGAGCGCCAGCCTTCCGGCCTCCAGCATGGCGAAGTCCCGGCAGGCCCGGGCCGTGGCGTCCGATAGCAGGATCGGCCAGCCGATCTCCTTGCAGGAGCTTTCGATTCTTGCCGCCATGTTGACCGCGTCCCCGACCACCGAATAGTTGAAGCGCGTCGTCGACCCCATGTTACCCACGCAGCCCGGCCCGCTGTTGAGGCCGATGCCGATTTTTACGTCCCCCACGCCGTTTTCCGCCTGCTTGAAGCCGAATGCGTCGGTTCTGTTCAGCTCCTTCACGATCTCGACCATCTCGAGCGCCGCGCGCGCGGCCTTGACCGGATGGTCCGCCACGTCCAGCGGGGCGTTCCAGAAGGCCATGATGGAGTCGCCGATATATTTGTCGATGGCGCCCTGCCGCCTCTGTATGGCGTCGGACAGCGGAGACAGCAGACGGTTGAGAAAGGAGACAAGCTCCTCCGGCGTCAGTTTCTCCGATAGCGGCGTGAAGCCGCGCACGTCCATGAACATCAGCGTCATCTCCCGGATTTCACCGCCCAGTTTCAGCGACTCGGGATGCGCCTCGAGGGTCTTGAGGAGGTCGGGAGCAAGGTAGCGCTGGAAGGCGCCCCGAATGAAGCGCCTCTCCCGCTCCGAGACGGCGAAAATGATGATCGTCGTCAGCAGGAAAATGAGACCGGAGACCATCATGGGAAAGACCGGATCGAGCAATATGCCGTAGCGGGAGAAGGCGACCCAGCTGCCGCCGAACACCGCGAAACTCAGGAGCGCTCCGATGCCTGCCGAGACATAGGCTCCCGCGGCGGGCAGCACCGCGGCGATGATGAGGGTGACCACGAACAGGGCGGCTATTTCGGCACCGGTCGCCCAGTCGGGACGGTTGAGAAAAACGCCGGAGAGGATCTGGTCGATGATCTGATGGTGCATGAAAACACCCGGCACGCTCTCGCCAAGGGCCGTCAGCCTGATGTCGCGCAGGCCAGAGGCCGAGGCACCGAAGAGGATGATGTGCCCCCCGATCAGGGCCGCAAGGTCTTCATCCGGCAGCGTCAGGACATCCTTCGCCGACAGGTAGAGCGACGGGTCGTTGTAGGAATAGTAGATCAGAAGCTGGCCGTCGGCGGTGACGGGCACGACGAACTGCCCCGCCTTGAATTCGGTCATTGCCTGCGTTCCGGCGCTGAATTCACCACTTGCCTGGGTCGTCTTCAGAACATAGGTGCCCGCGTCCTGGACCACACGCAGTGTTTCGAGCGCCATGGCCGGATATTTCTGATTTTCGCCATCGGCAATGAACATCGGCACCCGCCGCACGACACCGTCCGCGTCGCCGTGCCCGAGCGAAATTGTCCCGCTGCCCGCCGCTGCCTCCCGAAAGGGCGGCAGGCTCATGACACTGCTGCGGATCTGGCTCAGGAGCGGTGCCGGATCCTCGCCGAGCACCACGAAGCCCGCCTTGGGGGCGGCCAGCCCCATCTGCGATCGTGGCTCGTTGAAGAAGCCCAGGACGGTCGGCACCCTGGCCATCGACTGCGCAAGAACAAGGTCGTTGTCGGGAATTGCGGACAGAAAGGCCTTGATTTCGGCACGCCCGGGCCAATCGGATTCCTCCAGTTCGCGAAAAAAGCCGGTCGGGCCGGTCCGGTCGGGCTCGGAAAAGACCATGTCGAAGGCGACACAGGCGGCCCCCAGTGCCTGGATACGGTCGAGCAGCCTGGCAATATACGTGCGCGGCCACGGCCACTGGCCGAGTTCGGCGATCGACTCCTCGTCGATATCGATGATGCGGATCGGCTGGCCGAGCGGCTCACGCGGCTTGAGGCGCTGATAGGCATCGAAGGTCAGCGAACGCAGTGAAGCGATGAATGCCGGGTCGTACACGCGCACTTCGCGGGCGCCAATCAGCAGCATCAACGTCAGAAGCATGACGAATACGCGCGTATTGCGCAGCAGGTTAAACAGTTTTCGGCCCATCAGCAGGCTCCCGACCGGCACAGATCAACGCCCGGCACCTGGATTTATGCCACACAATTGCCATCATCCGGAAAATTTTTCCCGACACGCCGGACGGGGGCCGAGATGGGGCCCGGGATTCGTTTGGTGATTTGGTTAACGAAGTGTTATAATTTCCAATTGATTGAAATAAGGAGGGAGCGGGCATGAGACTGGCGCCGGTTGCTGTTGCAATCTCTCTTTCCGCTATCCTTTCAACCGCCGCGGTCGCGGGCAAGGTCGGTGTTACCGTCGACGCAGCCCGGACCGTAAAGGCGACGGGGGGCGCCTCGGCGCGAACCGTTCGGATTCACACCGACATTTTTGAAAATGACCGGCTGCGCGCCGATGCGAGCGGCAACGCTCAGATCCGGCTCGTTGATGGCACCAAGATCGTCGTCGGTCCCAATGCCGACGTGAAGATCGACGAATTCGTGTACAGCAGCAGTTCGAGCGTGGAAAAGCTGACGGTCAGTGCCACGCGCGGCGCGTTCCGGTTCATCAGCGGCAGCAGCGGCAGTGCTGCCTACAGCATCAAGACCCCCAACGGCACGATCGGCGTGCGCGGTACCGCTTTCGACGTGACCATCACGCCGCAGGGAACGAACATCGCCTTGCTGCGCGGTGCGTTGACGGTGTGCGACCGCGCGCAAAACTGCCGCGAGGTGCGGAACCGCTGTGACTACGTCCTGGTCGGACGGGGAGGCGTTTCGCAGGGCCGGCTCAATTCCGACGCGGTCAGGGGCCGGACCAAAACCCTCTTCCCGCTCCTTGAGGACGAAACCGGATTGCAGCCGCAATTCAAGCAATACAGCGCGGGCTGCACCACCGTGCGCACCAGGAACTCCCCGGACCCGGTAGAGCGACCGGCCACGGTACCGATCAACGCACCTCCAGGCCTTCCGGCTGCAGAGCCTGCACCGGCCGCCGCCAACGTTCCCAACAATCCCGGCAATGGCAGGGCGGTTGGCAATGCCGGAGAAAAATTCAATGACGGCGCGCGCGGCAACAGCGTGAATGCACCGGGGCGCAACAAGTAGACTTCCGGCGTGTCCTCGAAACCTTCGGCCGGCCCGCAAGAGGCCAGGCCGGTTCCCGCGCGGCAATCGGAGTTACCGGCCCGGCCACGCGTTCGAGCACACGGGTTGCTTATTTCACCAGCCAACACCCTTGAAGCTCCAACCTCCCGCCCGTAAAAGAGATGCAAACAGGTGAGCAACGGGTTTCAGGATGATCGGCAAGATGTTCAAGTCCCTCTTCGGTGGGTCCGGCGAAGGCGCGAAGACAAAGTCGGAGGCGATGACAGTGGCTTATCAGGAGTACCTGATCATCGCCGAACCTCGGCCGGCAAACGGCCAGTGGCAAGTGTCGGGCCGGATCGAGAAACAGGTCGGCGACACCACCAGGACGCATACCTTCATTCGCGCAGACACCCTGCCGGATGAGACAGGTGCGGCAAACGAGATGGTGCGCAAGGCTAAAATGATGATTGACCAGCAAGGCGATAGCATATTCGATTGACGGTGGCCGTTACTGCGTCGGAGCTGGAAATTCTCCTGAATGAGCTGACGTTCGATCGATGGCGGTTGAACGCTGTATGATACAAATAGCGTTAGAGCATCTTGCGTCCAGCCGGACGCGGAATGATCTAGAGGGCGACGAGAAACGTTGCGGACCGGCGGCCGGAAGGGCTGCCGAAAACGGTTCCCGGATGCATTGCGTGAATTCTGAAAGCCGACATGACACGAGACGTTGTTCTGAGCCTGCCCAATATTCTGACCTATGGGCGCATCCTGGCGGTTCCGGCCGTTGCGATCTGCTTTTACTTCGAGGGCAATACGCCGCGCTGGATCGCCCTCGGCCTGTTCGTCGTGGCGGCAATCACCGATTTCTTTGACGGCTACCTTGCCCGGGCCTGGCAACAGCAATCGGCGCTCGGACGCATGCTGGATCCCATCGCCGACAAGTTGCTGGTCTCCGTCAGTCTGCTTGTGCTGGCCGGAGACGGAACGATTGGCGGCTGGTCGATGATCGCGGCGATCATCATCCTGTGCCGGGAAATCCTGGTCTCGGGCCTGCGCGAGTTCCTGGCCGAACTGCAGGTCAGCGTTCCGGTCACGAAGCTGGCGAAATGGAAGACCACCGTGCAGCTGGTCGCGGTTGCCTTCCTGCTGGCGGGACCTGCGGGCGAAACTGTCGTGCCCGGCACAACCCTTGCCGGCTTGATCGCCCTTTGGCTCGCTGCCACACTGACCCTATATACGGGCTACGACTATTTCCGGGCCGGGATAGGCCATCTCATCACCGAGTAGAGTGCCGGATCGCTCCCGCGCGGGGCGCCGGATCAACGAGAGGTTTTCATGAATATCCGCTATTTCGCCTGGGTCCGCGAACGGGTGGGCGTCGAAGAAGAAACGATCGAGGTGCCGGGCGGCGTCAATACGGTTGCCGACCTCATCTCGCACCTGAAGACGCTGGACGAGAACCACGCCGCCGCCTTTGAGGAAGACGACGCCATCCGCATCGCTCTCGATCAGATGCATGTGGAAACCGATGCCAGCCTCGGCAACGCCAGGGAGATCGCGTTCTTCCCGCCGATGACGGGCGGCTGAACCATGCAGGTGAAACCACTCGTCAGGGTTCAGGCGGAGGATTTCGACGCCGGCGAGGAATCCCGCCGCCTGACCGAAGGCCGCAAGGACGTCGGGGCGCTGGTCACCTTCACCGGACTTTGCCGGGACGAGGCCGGTACGTTGAGCGCCCTGGAACTGGAACACTATCCGGGCATGGCCGAGGCCGAGCTCGGCCGGATCGCCGCGGAAGCCATCGGCCGCTGGCCGCTGACCGGCCTCACCGTGATCCACCGGTTCGGCAGGATCGCGCCGGGCGAAAACATCGTCCTCGTCGTTACCGCCTCCAAACACCGCCGGGCCGCATTCGAGGCCGCCGATTTTCTGATGGACTTCCTGAAAACACGCGCACCTTTCTGGAAAAAGGAACATCGCGTGTCGGGCGACGCCGGTACCTGGGTCGACGCCAAGTCGGGTGACGACAAGGACGCCGCGCGCTGGACCGCCGATCCTATCAGCTCACGTTGACTGGACCTGGCCCGTTCGGGGCGGCGGCCGCAGCGTGCAAGATTTACACCCTCAGGATGTATCGCTCGGAAATTCTCTCTTCTATACTCCCCCGCTCCTTTGACAGCCCGCCACCTGAACCGGTTCCGATCCCCGTGAAAGACACAAGCGAAACGTCCGCCGCCCCCTATCACGCCCAACAGCAGGCCCGGTCCGCGCCATACAAGGAAGACGTACGCGAGCCGGGCATCCCCTTTGCCGAATTCGTGGCCATCATCGCCATGATCATGGCGCTGAACGCGCTCGCCATCGACGTGATGCTACCGGCCCTGCCGGCCATCGGCGATGCGCTCAACATCATCGAGGACAACGACCGGCAACTGGTGCTGCTGTCCTATCTGATCGGTTTCGGCGGCGCCCAGCTGTTTTTCGGCCCGGTGACAGATGCGGTCGGGCGGAGGAAGGTTCTTGTCGGCGGGCTTGCGCTCTACAGTCTTGCCAGCGTCGCCGCCATATTTTCAACGGATCTCGAACAGTTGCTGATCGCCCGGGTGGTTCAGGGCATCGGCTGTGCCGCGGCCCGGGTCACGGCGCTGTCCGTCGTACGCGACTGCTACAGTGGCAGGCGCATGGGCAAGGTCATGTCCCTCGTCATGATGGTGTTCATGTCCGTGCCCATCATCGCGCCGTCGATCGGCCAGGCCATTCTGCTGGTGGCCGGCTGGCACTGGATCTTCGCAATGCTGCTCTTCGCAGGCGTCGCCATGATGCTCTGGTCGGCCATGCGCCTGCCGGAAACCCTGACGGCGGAGCGGCGGCGGCCGATGGTTGTTGCCAAGATCGTCAGCGCCTACAAGACGGCGCTGACCACGCGCGTCAGCGTCGGATACACGTTTGGCACGGCATTCATTTTCGGCGGTCTGTTCTCGTTCCTGGCCATGTCGCAGCAGATCTTCGTCGACATATTCGGTCTCGGTAAGCTCTTCCCCGTCGTCTTTGCCGCGATCGCCCTCACCATGGCCGGCTCGTCCTTCCTGAATGCCCAGCTGGTCGAGGCCATCGGCATGCGCCGCCTCTCCCACGTGGCGGCCCTGGTCTATACGCTTCTCGGACTGGTGATCTTCGTGCAGTCCAGTCTCGGCTATGAGAACTTCTGGCTGTTCCTGGGCCTGGCGACGCTCATCATGACGTCCTTCGGCTTCATGGGAGCGAATTTCAACGCCATGGCAATGGAACCGCTCGGCGCCATCGCGGGCACCGCCTCGTCCGTCATCGGCACCATCAGCACGCTCGGCGGCGCCATTCTGGGCTATGTCATGGGCCAGTTCTTCGACGGCACGACCCAACCCTTAGGCCTCGCCTACACCGTCTACGGCCTGTGCGCCATCGGCTGCATCCTCTTTGCCGA